>NZ_NBCN01000024.1:0-130066 GCF_002099185.1 Streptomyces sp. CB03238
GGCGGCCAAACACCTGCCAGCCGCGGCACCAACCTCTCCAGACAGCACATCTAGGGCGTGACCTCGGCATTGGTCCCTTCGACCCGAGCCGTCGGAGCAGGCCATGGTGAACCCACCCGCGTACTGGGGTACAACCGCTGCAGGTTTGCAGCCCGTTGGAGTGTCGACGATCACAAATAACGCGATCGCCCACAGTTGGGGATGTGTTCTCCGGGAATGCCCAGAGCGCAGAAGCTCGTCCAGAGCCCGTTCGGAGGAGAGCTGGCGCTCGGGGATGTAACCGAGCAGGTCGACGAACAGCCCTCCGCCGGGGAACCAGTCCGGTTGTGCAGGCCACGTACGGGGACCTGGACGACCAGCTCGGTCTTGCCCACGCCGGCCAGACCCGCCACCTCCATCCGGATGGCTGCGGCGCCACCCATACCGCCTGCTGCCGCTCCTCACGGGGGACAGTCCGTGAAGCAGTTCCTCCACGTGCACATCGCGTCCGGTAAACGTGGGGGAGGGAGAGGGCAGACCGGAAAGCCCTGACGTGACCTCTGGGAGCAGCACCACGGTGATATCCCGGCCCTGGATCATCTCTTGAGAACACGCCACCGCTGACCGCGTCGGACACAGCCCCGTACCCCCCCGGCCATTCGACTCAGCCTTGCGTCGACCCCGCCCCACCCTCCAGGGAGGGTGGAGGAGGAGCCGACGTGGTGATGGACAGACCGGAAAAGTCACGGCCCTGCAGCACCGGCCCATACAGGGTGCCGCCGCTGACCGTGTTGTGGACGTCACCGTCACCCGTAGGCACCAGCCGCGCCTGCTCATGCCACTGCCGCAGGTCAACGGAGAACTCTTCATCCACCGCGGCCCGCACCGCCAAAGCGGTGCTCAGCGCCTGCGCACGCGCCGCATCCCCAGGCGCCTCCTGAAGCCTGACCAGCTCCGCCTCCCCGGAACTGACGCTCGGAGCCTGAGCGGATTCGCCCTGGCCACGCCCGAACGGGCGACGCACCAAGGTGGTCAGCCCCGACCAGACCTGCCGTCCGAGCTCACCGCCGGCACCCCCCGCCAGCGCTGCGAGCAGCGCCACAGAGATCGGATCCATGCCGTACCTCCCTCCGTACCTCTACCTTCACCAACAGTGGACACGCTACGAGTCACCACGGTTGCGCTGGACGCCAATCCGGCAATTCCCGACCCGCCCGCGACCAACAGGCGGGCGCCCCTGACCGCCTATGATCGCTAGCGACCGTTCACAGGCGAGACTGCTCATGCCAGACCAACTCAGCCTGCTCACAGAGCTCGGATTTCGGCGTTGTCGCAGGACGCACTGCTCACGGAATCGCGAACCCTACAGGTCACCTGCCGGAATATCCGTGCACGTGCATGGAGTTGGAAGCAGACATGACCATCGATGACGCACGTACCGACCGCTCGTTCCTCTTCGCCCTCGGCAGCTCCCGTCCCGACGGCAATACCGAGATCCTCGCCCGCGCCGCAGCCGCGCAGTTGCCCGCCGGCATACCTCAGCGCTGGGTGGACCTGGCCCAACTGCCGTTGCCCGACTTCCAGGACGGACGGCACGAGCACGACGCCTGGCCGGCCGGTGAGACCGAGGAGGGGCTGCGGCGGGCCACCCTTGAGGCCACCGACATCGTCATCGCCTCGCCCCTGTACTGGTACACCCTCTCGGCGCAGAGCAAGCGCTACCTCGACTACTGGTCGGGCTGGCTGAAGGTGCCCGGCCTGGACTTCAAGGAGCGGATGGCGGGCCGGACCCTGTGGGGCGTGACGGTCATGGCGCACGAGGAGGAGGAAGTCGCCGACGGGCTGGTGACCGCGCTCAACAACTCGGCGGCGTACATGGGGATGCGCTTCGGCGGGGTGCTGTTCGGCAATGGTTCGCGACCCGGTCAGGTGCGTGACGACGAGCGGGCGATGGTCCGCGCCAAGAGCTTCTTCCAGCGCGAGGCCCCGCTCGCGCGCTATCCGTACGAGGTGCGGTAGCCCCGGCGCGAGGGGCCGGGTGGCCGGCCCCTCGCCGAAACGTCCGCTCAGCGAACACGGGTTTTCGGGCAACGGACGATTTCCGGCCAATCTATTGACGCGCCCCTGACAGAAAGCCGTCGTCGGCGCCACTCTTACCCCGTTCTCCGCACCACGTGTTCGACATGTGTTCTTCCGTTCGGCCCGCACATGTTCCGCGCTCGTTCAGGCTGCTCCGACCGGCCGGCCCACCCAGCCGTCCGGTACCCCCCTCGCAAAAGGAGTCTGCGTGAGATCCACGCCCAGCCGTCGCGCCACCGCGACAGGCGCTCTGATCGCCGCCGCCGCCATGCTCGCCGTGGGCGTGCAGACCGGTGCCGCCACCGCCGCCGACACCCCCGCGGCCCCGTCGGCCCCCAAGGCCCAGGCGGCCGGCACGGCCGACCCCGGCGCCCTGCCCGCCGACCTCTCCCCCGCGCAGCGCACCGCGCTGATACGCGCGGCCGACGCCACCAAGACCGAGACGGCCAGGGAACTGGGCCTCGGCGACCAGGAGAAGCTCGCCGTCCGCGATGTCGTCCAGGACCGCGACGGCACCACCCACACCCGCTACGAGCGCACCTACGCCGGGCTGCCCGTCCTCGGCGGCGACCTCGTCGTCACCGAGAGCAGGGCCGGGCGGACCGAGGGCGTCAGCAAGGCGTCCCGGGCGGAGCTCAAGGGCGTCGACACCACCGCGGACATCACCCCGGCCGCCGCCGAGAAGCAGGCCCTGAGCGCGGCCCGCGCCGAGGGCTCCAAGGCGACCGACTCCGAGCGCGCGCCGCGCAAGGTGGTCTGGCTCGCGCAGGGCAAGCCGGTCCTGGCGTACGAGACCGTCGTCGGCGGCCTCCAGCACGACGGCACCCCGAACGAGCTGCACGTCGTCACCGACGCCACCACGGGCGCCAAGCTCTTCGAGTGGCAGGCCGTCCACAACGGCACCGGCAACACCCAGTACAGCGGCCAGGTCACGCTCGGCACCGCGCAGTCGGGAAGCTCGTACACACTGACCGACACCGGCCGCGGCAACCACAGGACGAACAACCTCAACCGCGGCACCTCCGGCACCGGGACGCTGTTCTCCGGGCCCGACGACATCTGGGGCGACGGCACCCCGCAGAACCTGGAGACGGCCGGCGCCGACGCCCACTTCGGCGCCGGGGTCACCTGGGACTACTACAAGAACGTCCACGGCCGCTCGGGTATCCGGGGCGACGGTGTCGGCGCGTACAGCCGCGTCCACTACGGCAACGCGTACGTCAACGCCTTCTGGCAGGACAGCTGCTTCTGCATGACGTACGGCGACGGGGCGAACAACGCCAGGCCGCTGACGTCCATCGACGTCGCCGCCCACGAGATGACCCACGGCGTCACCTCCAACACCGCCAAGCTCGTCTACAGCGGCGAGTCGGGCGGCCTGAACGAGGCGACCTCCGACATCTTCGCCGCCGCCGTCGAGTTCTACGCCAACAACGCCCAGGACAAGGGCGACTACTACGTCGGCGAGAAGATCGACATCCGGGGCAACGGCACCCCGCTGCGCTACATGGACAAGCCCAGCAAGGACGGCTCGTCCAAGGACTACTGGTACTCCGGTATCGGCGGCATAGACGTGCACTACTCGTCAGGACCGGCCAACCACTGGTTCTACCTGCTCTCCGAAGGCAGCGGCACCAAGACCATCAACGGCGTCACCTACGACTCGCCGACCTTCGACGGCCTGCCCGTCACCGGCATCGGCCGCGACAAGGCCGCGCTGATCTGGTACAAGGCCCTCACCACCAAGTTCACCTCCACCACCAACTACGCCGGCGCCCGCACCGGCACAGTCGCGGTCGCCACCGAGCTGTACGGTGCCGGCAGCGCCGAGGTGAAGGCCGTCGAGCACGCCTGGGCCGGGATCAACGTCGGCTCCCGCCCGGGCGGCGGCGACCCCGGCACCGGCAAGGTGTTCGAGAACACCGCCGACGTCGCCATCCCGGACAACGGCGCCGCGGTGACGTCCACGGTGAACGTCACCGGCATCACCGGCAACGCCCCCTCCGCGCTCAAGGTCGACGTCGACATCGTCCACACCTGGCGCGGTGACCTGGTCGTGGACCTGGTGGCCCCCGACGGCACGGCGTACCGGCTGAAGAACTCCAGCAGCAACGACTCGGCCGACAACGTCAAGGCCACCTACACGGTCAACGCCTCCAGCGAGGTCGCCAACGGCGCCTGGAAGCTGCGCGTCCAGGACGTCGCCGCCCAGGACACCGGCTACATCAACAGCGTCAAGCTGACCTTCCCGTAAGCCGGGAGGGATGGGAACGACCGCCCGGTGGCACTCCCTGTGCCGCCGGGCGGTCGTGCGTACGGCGGTGGTGGAGCAGGGGCGTACGGTCCGGATCGTGGGCGCTGTGCACCACCCGCCCCACCAACAGCGTGTGGTCCCACACGTCATAACAACGGTCGACGGCGCAGACGACACTGGCCGCCGCGCCCATCAGCACCGGCTGGCCGTCCTGCACCGCCCACGGCACGCCCACGAAACGACGGCACGGCGGCTCCTCGGCGAACCGCCGCGTCAGGTCGCGCTGCTCCCAGCTCAGCACGTTGACCGCGAAGGCACCGACCCGCCGGATCTCGCGCGCGGTGCGGCCGGTCGCGGACAGGGAGACCAGCAGGCCGGGCGGGTGCAGCGAGAGGGACAGGACGGCGCTGGCCGTGCAGCCGACCGGGCCGCCGTGGCGGGCGGAGGCGGTGACGACGGTGACGCAGGTGGGCATGTGCGCCATCGTGGCGCGGAAGGCGTCGGCCTCGGGCGTCATTCCGGGCTCCTGTACGGGGTGAGCGCGGCGCGCAGTTCGTCCGGCACCGGAACCGGCCGCATCCCCTGCTCGGTGCGGCGCATGCACGCCACGGTCTGGCCGCCGCGCGCGACGAGCTGCGGCACGGCGGAGTTGGTGCGGTAGTAGTCGAAGCCCATGCCGACCTGGTGGTCGCCGGACGCGGTCAGCGACATCCGGATGCCGACCCGGTCCATGGCGTACAGCTCGCTGAAGTACGCGCAGTGGCAGTCCACCGTCACCAGCGCCAGCCCGCCCCGCAGCGCCCGCATCACCCCGGGCGCCCGTTCGGCGAGGAACCGCTCGCGGCAATGACCCTGCCAGCGGAGGTAGTTGGTGAAGTAGACGTTCCCGACGAGGTTGGTCTCCTCCAGCGTGACCAGATGTTCGTACGTGTACGTGGGTGTCGTCACCGTCGTCATCGGCTGCCCTCCTGGGTCCTCAGCACCGCCACCGCCACCGGCCCCTCCACCTGGACCACCCGTACGACTCCGGAGGCGATCAGGGCGTCACCGGAGCGCATCAGGACCCACCCGCCGTCGAAGACGCCGCCCAGGGAGAGCGGCGCGCCCGGCGGGCGGCCCGCCTTGGCCAGGCACTCCACCGCCGTCCACACCCGGGTGGCCGCCACCTCGAACGGCTCGCCGCTCTGGCGCCGCAGCAACGCGGTGAGGGCCAGGTGGTCCGTACCGAGCACCCGGCGCCAGACGTCCTCGCCGCGCGCCGTCACGGCCTCCCAGTCGCAGGCGACCTCACCGTGAGCACCGCTCTCGGTCTGGAGCACCAGTCCGTTCAGGTGGCTGCGGGACAGGCCGGGGCGAGGGGGGCGGGCGGCCGGGGACCGTTCACCGGGCCGTACCGTCACCCGCAGCCCGTCACCCAGGCCGAGCGCCGCCGCCGCCCGCTCCAGGAGGACGGCCAGCAGCGGCACCGGCCAGGGGCACTCCCCGCGCGGCAACGGGCCCACGTCCTTCAGCCGCAGGCCGCGCCACCGGACGACGGGACGGCCCGAGGCGTCCTGGCCCTCCACGTCCCACACGTACTCCCCGTCCGCGGCGGAGATCTCGGCGCCCCGCACCCGCTCCACCGGCCCGTCCCCCGGCCGGACCGTCAGCGATTCGGCGGCCACCGGCAGCAGCCGGCGGTGCGGCACGCAGGCCTGCAGCGCGTGCAGCGTGGCGTCGTTGGCGGACGGATCACCCAGCAACGGGGCGGCGAGCGGCGCCGGGAACCACGGGGCGGGCCCCCCGGCGCCCAGGGTGGCCAGGCAGCCGCGCGCGGAGGGTGCGGTCAGGCTCCGCACCCGCCGGAAGCGGCCGGTGTGGAAGTACAGCGGCCCGTACAGCTCGTCGGCGTACAGCAGCGCGTCGCCGTCCACCGGGGGTTGCGGCCGGTGCCCGTTCGGGGAGGGCGCCGCGAGCGGGAAGACCGCGCGGAAGTGGTCCACACAGAAGTCGTCCTCGTCGCTGCGCAGCACGGCCTCGACGCGGTCCCCCCGGTGCAGCGCGCACACCCGCACCGTGCGGGACCCCTCCTCCGGTACGGTCACCGGGCTCGCCCAGGTGATGTCGCGGGCCCCGTACAGCGGCCCGCCGGCCACGGCGGAGGCCGCCTGGGCCATGGCCTCCAGCCCGAGGACGCCGGGGAGCCAGACGACGCCGTCCAGCCGGTGGCCGGCCAGGTACGGGTCGGTGCCGAGGGCGAGCCGCGTCTCGGTGACCAGCTCCACACCCGGGTAGTGGACGCGGGCCTCCTCCAGGAACCGCTGCGGCGGGCCGGGCACGGCGGGCACCGGCACGTCCCGCCCGAGCCTGCCGTGCACGGCGACCGTGGCAGGCGTCGAGCCACCGGCTGCCAGGAGGCGCAGGAACAGGTCCACGCCGGTGTCGGGCGCGATCGCCGTGACGTCCTCGCGCGCCAGCGCGTCCAGCACGCCAAGGCGTACGCCCATGCCCGCGCCGGACCACACCGACCAGTCGACGTTCAGGACCCGGCAGTGCGGCGGCAGTTCGGCCGCCATTCTTTCCGTCTCGGTACGCAGCAGGCCGTTGGCGAGGGCGTAGTGGCCCTCGCCGGGCAGGCCGTGACGGCCGATCACCGAGCCGAACGCGGCGAGCAGCCGCAGCCGTTCGGCGGGCAGCGCCGCGAGGAGGTGGCGCAGCCCGGCGACCTTCACGGCGACGTGGGCCTCGACGCGCGCCTCGTCCAGGTCGGCGAAGCGGGCCGGTTCGTTGATACCGGCGGCGTGCAGGACGCCGGTGACCGGGTGGCCGAGCCGGTCGGTCAGGCGGCCCACGGCATCGGCGACCGCCGTGGCGTCGGTGAGGTCGGCCGCCTCGTACGCGACGCTCGCCCCCGCCGCGGCCGGCACCGCCAGGTTCGTACGCAGCGTCTCGTCGTCCTCCGGCCGGGCCCGGCCGATCAGGGCGAGCCGCACACCGGTGCGCCGTGCGAGCGCCATGGCGCAGGTGTGGCCGATGCCCTTGCCGCCGCCGCTGACGAGGAGGACGTCCTCGGGGCCGAGGGGCAGCGGACGCCCCGCCCCCCGCTCGGGAAGCCGCAGGACGTGTTCCACCGGGACGTGCGGTGTCCCGTGCTCGTCGAGGACCAGCTCCTGGTAGCGGCCGGGTTCGGCGCCCGCCCAGCGGGTGGCGTGGCGGAGGCCCGCCTCGGTCGGCGGGACGCGGATCAGGGTGACGCCCAGGCCGGGGTGTTCCTTGTGGAGGCTGCCGAGGAACCCCGCGAGGGCGGTGTCGTGCGCCACGACGACCAGGCGCCCGGTGCGGAGCGCGGAACGGGCGGTGGCCAGGAGGCGGGCGATCGGGGGCGGGCCCGGGGCTTTCGGTACGTACAGCAGTTCCGTGTCCTCGCCGGTGGTGGCGCCGTACAACTCCTGCGCCCGTACGGCGAGTTCGCCGTCGCCCAGCACGGTGGTGCGCCATCCGGCGCTCGGCCGCGGCAGGCCGCCGTGGCCGGCCGGGCGTAGCCGTTCGGTGAAGCAGCGGACCCAGGTGTCGACGCCGGTGGCGACCGTGTCGGGCGCGGCGTCGTCGGCGGAGGGCAGCGCGTCGAGGGCTTCGACGAGGTCGCGCACCCGGGCGTCGGCCAGGGAGAGCGGGGCGGCCGGCGGGCGGCGGCCCATGCGGTGCGCGGCGGTGGCGGCGAGCTGGGTGACCGTGAGGGACGTGAGGTGCAGGTCGGTCAGCAGCCGGGTGTCCATGTCGATCAGCCCGGGGTCCAGTTCGGTGGCCCGCGCGAGCAGGCCGCGCACGGCGGTGGCGGTGTCCGGGGCGGTGGGGGTGGCCGGTGCTGCGGGCGGGTCTTCGGGATGGCGGCCGCGCGGCTCCTTGAACGGCGGCGGCGCCGAGCACGGGCTGGCGAGGAAGGTCCTCTCCCGCCACAGGTCGATCGGCCGGGCCGCCCGGCCGGCCGCCAGCGCGTCGAGCCCCTCGCACGCCCCGGCGGCGAACAGGGCGGCCGCCGCGTGGGCGGTGGTCGCGGCGTCCGGGTCACCGGAGCCCACGGTGACCACGGGGACGCCGCAGCCCTGGTCGGCGAGGAGGGCGGCGAGGCCCTGGCCCGGCCCGCAGGCGCACAGCAGGTCGGTGTCCGGCAGGGCGCCGCTGACCGCGTCCCAGAATCGCACGGGCGCGGTGACCTGGTCGGCGAGCAGAGCGGCCAGGTCGTCGTCCGGGGTGAGCGCCCTGCCGTGGACGGTGGACACCAGGCGGCGCGCGGGCGGGCGGAAGTCCACGGCGGCCAGCACCCGGCGCAGTGGCGGGACGCACGCCTGGACCGCCGGGGAGTGGAAGCCGTGCGACACGGGAAGCACCGTGCGGGCCACGCCCGCCCGCTCGGCTCGCTCCGCCACCTCCCGCAGGTCCGCCACCGGCCCTGCGACCACGACCGAGCGCGGGCCGTTGTACGCGGCGACGACGAGTCCGGTGCCCGCGCACAGCGCGAGCGCTGCCGACGGCTCCGTACGCAGGCTGAGCATGCCGGTCCCGGACGCGCCGAGGGCGGCCATGAGCCTGCCCCGCGCGCGGACGAGCCGGAAGCCGTCCCGTACGGAGAGGGCGCCCGACCACACCAGGGCGGTGATCTCGCCCAGGCTGTGCCCGACGGCGGCCGTCGCCGTGACGCCGAGGGCGTCCAGCAGGCGCAGACCGCCCAGCGAGGCGCGGTGGATGGCCGGCTGGGCCGTCCCGGTGCTCGTGGTGCCGGTCAGGCCGGGCGCGCCTTGGCCGGGGAACAGCAGGGTGACCCGGCCGCGTACGCCCTGCCCGACCCACCCGCCCGGCAGGCGCGTCAGGCCGCCGGGCGCCGGACCCGCCGCCAGGCAGGCGGCCACGGATGCGGCCCGGGCGGCCAGTTCGTCAGGGGTGGCGGCGACGAGCACGGCGCGGACCGGCCCGGCGGGCCGTTCGCGGGCCGACTGGGCGGCCAGGTCGTGGATCTCGGCGAAGGACAGCCGGGGCGCGACCTCGGCGACCCTCGCGAAGAACGCCCGCAGTTCACCGGGCTCCGCCCCGGCGGCGCCGACGACGGCATGCTCGGGCGCGGAACGCCGTACGGACAGCCCGACGCCTGGCAGGGGCCCAGCGGCCCCGGTCACGGGGACGGAGGCTCGGGTCACGGGGACGGAGGCTCCGGCCACGGCCGGGTCGGCAGCCCCGGGCGCGGGCACGGCCGCTCCGGGCACGGACAGGCCGGCGCGACGCTCCGGCACGCCGGTACGAGGCACGGACCGGGCGGACCCGGTCCCGGACACGGGGCCACGAGACTCAGGCACGGCCATGCTGGGCTCGGGCACGGCGGATTCGGCCACGGACCCGGCGGCTTCGGCCACGGGCAGACCGGCCCCGGCCACGCGCTGACGGCCCGCCGCGGGCCCTTGCCGTACGGTGCCGTGCGCCGGCTCTTCGGGGGCGGACAGCACCAGGTGGGCGTTGATGCCGCCGAAGCCCATGGAGCTCACGCCGGCCAGGCGGGGCCCCTCCGGCCAGGGTTCGGGCCTGCGGAGGATACGCAGCGGGGAGCCCGGCGCCCGCAGGACGGGGTGCGGGGTCTCGCAGCCGGTCGTCGGCGGCAGCACCCCGGTGTGCAGGCTCATCGCCGCCTTGATGACGCCCGCCGCGCCGGCCGCCGCCTTGGTGTGCCCGATGTTGGCCTTGACCGTCCCGAGCGCGGCACGCGCGCGTGCGTCCTCCCGCAGCGCGGTCAGGGCGGTCAGCTCGACCTCGTCGCCGACCTGCGTCCCGGTGCCGTGCCCCTCGTGGAGCAGCACGCCGGCCGGGTCGGCGCCGGCCAGGTCGTACGCGCGGCGCAGCGCGAGCAGTTGCCCGTCACGGGCGGGGCGGGTGATGCCGCCGTTGCCGTCGGAGGAGATGCCCCAGCCGCGGATCTCGGCGTACACGGGCAGTCCGGCGACCCGCGCGTCGGCCGCCCGCATCAGCGCGAGCATGCCGCAGCCCTCCCCGGGCCAGAACCCGGCCGACCGCTCGTCGTACACGCGCATCCGGTCGGCGGCGAGCGCGCCGGTCTTGGCGAACCCGACCAGTTCGAACGGGTCCAGGCTCAGGTCGACGCCGCCCGCCAGGCCGAAGTCCACGCTGTGGTCCCGCAGCGCCCGGCACAGTTCGACGACCGCGAGCAGGGAGGACGCGCAGGCGCCGTCCACCGTGTAGCCGCCGCCGTGGAAGTCGAAGTGGTTGCATATGCGGCCGGCGATCGTATTGGACAGGGCCCCGGCGAGCGACTCCTCGGTCGTCGGCGGGAACGGCGCCAGGTAGCCGGCCGCTGCCCGGCGCACCACGTCGTCGCGTACGTCCCCGGTGATCTGGGCGGCCTCCAGGGCGGCGGCGAGGACCCGGCGTACGTAGGGCCAGCGCAGCCGCAGCGTCCCGGCGCGGGTGGCGTCGCCGGTGAGGCTGTTGCCGAGGATGACGGCGACCCGGTCGCGGGCCAGGCCCGTCCCGCCGGGGAACCCGGCATCCTCCAGGGCGCGGGCGGCGGTCTCCAGGGCGAGCCAGTGGGCGGGGTCGCCGGCCCGGTACACCGGGCCGGGGATGCGGAACGCCGACCGGTCGAACGTCCAGCCCTCCAGGACGGCCGCGTAGAGGCTGTACGTCCGGTCGGGGGCCGTGGGGTCGCGGTCGTAGTAGTCGTCGGCGTCCAGCCGTTCCGTGGGCAGGCGGCGGAAGGCGCGGCGCTGGTCCAGAACCGTCTCCCACAGCAGGTCCGGCCGGTCGGCGTCCGGGTAGCGGCAGGCCATGCCGACGATGGCGAGCGCGGGAGCGTCGTACGCGTCGCTCATCGTGACTCCGGCAGCAGCGAGGCGGGCCCGGCCGCGGCCGGCACCCGGGCCGGGGACCGCACCGGCATCCGCGCGAGGCGCTCGGCGGCCACCAGCACCAGCCCCCGCAGTACGCACGCGATCACCAGTGCGAAGAAGAGGCCGAAGACGATGTGGAACTGGACGAGCACGCCGTAGACGGCGGCGGTCGTCGCCCCGAAGACGGCCTGGTGGCGTGGGCGTGACGGGGTGGTGCCCGGGTCGGTGATCATGTAGTTGGTGAACAGGACGAACGCGACGCCCGTCATCGGCAGCAGGGCGCTCGCCAGCGAGATGTCGGTCAGGGCCCAGCGGATGACGCCCTGGGCCACGAATCCGCCCGCCCAGCCGGCGATCAGCGGCATCTTGTGCGTCAGCTTGGCGTTCAGCATGGTCCCGGCCGCGAGCACCGCCAGCGGGATCACCCAGTCCACCGCGCCGGAGGTCAACTCGGTGAACTGGTACGGCGGCGCGATGCCCACCCACGGGAACAGCAGCAGGACGAGGACGATGCCGGTGTTGCTGGGGTTGAGGACGTGCCGCGGGCGCCCTGCGACCCGCACCCTGACGACGTACTTGCTCGCCACGCCCGCGACGGTGGCCAGGACGGTCGGCATCAGCCGGTCGTTGGCGTACAGGAGCATCGCGCAGGCCAGGGCGGTGATGTAGGCGGGCAGCAGCAGGTCCACGACGGCGCCGGGGGAGCCGGCGGCGTACCAGGGGCGTACGCGGCGGGCGTGGGCGTCGATGGCGCCGAGCACGCCCTCGGCGGCCAGGCCGGACGCCACGGCGACGACCGGGGTGAGGTAGGCCTGTTCGAAGCCCAGCACGGTGTGGCCGATGACGGTCAGTACGGTGATGGAGAGTCCGAACCGGCGCAGTGCGGCGCTGCGCGGGTCGTCGGGGCCGCCGAGCACGCGGCCCATCGTGCGGCCGAGTCCGTTCATCGTGCTGCCTCCTCGTCAAGGACCAGCTCGTGCCATCCCGGGCGGAGCGTCGTGGTGCGGGTGTGGACGCGGCCGTGGCCGTCGCGCCAGGTGAGGCGTACGGGGAGCGCGCGCGAGGTGACCGCCTTGCCGAGTCCGAAGGTGATGTCCGGGGCGTTGACTCCGTTGTGGCCGTTGGCCGGGTACACCTGCTCGGTACGGACGGTGCCGTTCGGCAGGGTGAGGGTGGCGGTGGCGCCGATGGCGGGCCGTGTGGCGCCGTCGGCGGTCCGCAGCCGCAGCCGGAGCCCCAGGGCGGGGTGTGCCGGGCCGGTGTTGCGGAACATCACCGAGGGGGCCCACTGGTTGGCCACCACGAAGTCGAGCCGGCCGTCCGCGTCGATGTCGCCGACCGCGAAGGCGCGGCTGACGGTGTCCGTGCCGACGCCCACCTCACCCGCCACATCGGTGAAGCGGCCGCCGGATCCGGAGCCGCCGCCGGAGCCGGCCCGTACGAAGAAGGTGTTGCGGTCGTGGCCGGACAGTTCGGTGCCGGCCGGGAAGTGGGGCCACAGCCGGGGGTTGTCCAGGATCAGGTCATTGGACATGGCCGTTTCCTGCAACTGGGCCCAGCTATTGGTCCGTCCGGCGACGAAACCCGTGGCGTGCATGATTTCCGGGCCGCCGTCGTTGTCGAAGTCGGCCGCCTTCACGTCCCACGTCCAGCCGGTACGGGCGAGGCCCAGCGGTTCGCTGTCGTCGTCGTACGGGGCCGTGCCCCGGTGGAGGGCCCGCCCGGCGGCGGCCGGGCTGCCGGCGGCGGTGAAGGCGAAGTTGCTCTCGTGCAGGGCGAAGTTCTCGGCGATGTTGCCGACCAGGATGTCGGGTACGCGGTCGGCGCCCAGGTGGGTGAAGGCCACGCCCATGCCCTTGAAGGAGTCCCGGCCCAGCACCTTGGACTTGGGGGTGGTGGCGTGCCGGACGCCCACCGCCTCGCGGAACCGGATGTGGCCGGGTGACGACTGGTTGACCAGCAGCTGGTCGGGGCCGAAGTCGTTGGCGACGTACAGCTCGGGGCGGTGGTCGCCGTCGAGGTCGTACGTCCCGAGGGCGAGCGTCCAGCCGCGTGCGGCGCGGGGGTCGAAGGCGTCCGGGACCTCCGTGAAGCGGGCGTCGGGGGCGGGGCCGCGGGTGGCGCCGGTGAAGCGCAGCAGCCGGTTGGTGCCGCCGTTGCGGGCGTTGGAGAGGGAGGCGTTCATCACGAGCCGGTCCGGCTGGTGGGCCGTGGGGTCCAGGACGCGGGCGCCGTCCGGGAAGTAGTTGCCGAAGACGAGGTCGACGTGCCCGTCGCCGTCGTAGTCGCCGACCGTCGCGGCGTTGGTGTTCCACACGGCACGGGGGTGGACGAGTTCGCGGGCGACGTAGGCTCCGGCGGTCGGCGGCCGGCCCGCGTGGCGCATGAACAGGACGGGCGAGCGGCCCCAGTAGTAGACGATGACGTCCTGCCACCCGTCCTCGTTGAGGTCGGCGGGCAGGCACCCCATGGGCGCGGCATACGCCGGCATGGTGGGCGCCGGCGGGCGGAGGACGAAGGGCGCGTACCGGCGGCCGGTGCCGGGAGCGGGGCGGACGGTCACCGTGTCCGTGCGCGGGTCGACCAGGCAGATGTCACGGGACACGCTGCCCCCGTCGGCGGCGAGGAGCGCCACCCCGGCGCCCACGGACGAGATCCAGGCCGGGATGTCCTTGTACGCGGGGGCGACGGGGCGCAGGCTCCGGTCCCCGGCCCGGTGGGCGGGTGACACCGAGTGGGGGGAGAAGGCGAACCGCTGGGCGAGGCGGTCGCGTTGGGCGTCGGAGGCGGCGGGCGGCTGGGTGAGGTGCCACAGCAGCAGGCAGGCGAGGAGCGCGGTGATCCGGGCGAGGTTCCGGCGTACCAGTGCGGTCATGGTCAGCGGTCCCCTCTGCGGCTGTGGACGTACTCGGCCCGGATACCGGCGCGCCACCGCTGGTAGTGGCCGGTGCCGGTGGCCTCGGGGCCGAGGGCGGCGAGGGAGCGGACGGTCCAGTCGGCCGCCTGCTCGGCGCCGGTGCCAGTGAGGAGGGGCGCGGCCTCGGCGGTGTGCTCGGGGACGTGCCCGGAGACGCGGTGGGCCTCGCAGGCGAAGGCGGCCCCCTGGGCGAGGTCCGGGCGGTGCTCTCCCGCCAGTTCGGCAAGGCGCCGCAGCTCCTCGGACGTCGCGCCGCCCGCGTACGTGGCGGCGAGTCCGGCGCCGCTCCACAGGTCGCCGCGCCGCGCCGCCGGGAACTCCGCGATCCGCAGCGCGATGCCGTCGGGGTCGGCGCACTCGTGGAACCACAGCGCCCGCCCGAGGCCCTGGTCGCGGATGGCCCGCTCGTCGGGGGCCAGCCCCCGCTCGACGTGCTGCCGCCCGATGACCCGGTCGGGGTGGAAGAAGCCCTGGTGGAAGCCGTATCCGTCCCAGGCGAGCCAGCACTCGGGCGGGCCCGCGCCGGGGATCCCGCCCCGTGGCCGCAGCCCGAGCCGGGCGTACGCCCACCCCGCGCCCACCTGGGCGAGGTGCGGGTAACGGGCGGCGGGACCGGTCAGCAGGGCAGCGAACCGGCGGCCGCGCGAGGCGGTGAGCAGGTCCAGTACGCCACAGGCCATGCCGGCGCCCTCGTAGGCGAATCCGCGCCGCTCGGCCGGGAGCAGTTCCACCTCTCCGGCCAGGTCGGACAGGGTGCGGGCGCGCAGGGCGGCGTGGAAGCCGCAGAGGAAGGCCTGCCCGGCGGCCTGCAGGATGTCGCGCGCCGGTCCGGGGCGGAGCCGGAAGCGGCGTACGCCGAAGTCGACTTGCGCCGTGTCCTGGCGCAGCAGGGGAATCACGACGCGGCGCAGGGGACGCGGCACGACGGCGGGAGAGGCGGAGAAGGTGGAAAGCATGTCAGCCGGACTCCTGTTTTCTCTGAGCGGCGGCAATGGCGCGTTCCATGAGGGCGATCATCAGATACGGCTTCGCCACGGCCTGGAAATCCAGATCGGGGCCGAGGGAGCGGACCGTGCCCTCCAGAACCAGCAGCGACAGAATGGGAAAGACGAATTGGGGGTCGGCGTACAGTCCGTGGCGGCGCTGAACGGCGAAGAGCCGGACGGCGAAGTCCATCAGGTCGAAGGTGGCGGTGGTCGCTCCCCCGCAGGAGTCGACGAGGGCGGCGAGGTCGCGCCGGAACGCGGCGGTGTCGGTGTCCCGGCCGGGGCGTGCGGTGGACAGCACGATGTCGGCGCAGGCCGGTCCGTCCCCGCGGCTCATCGCGTCGAAGAAGTCGGTGAACCTGTCCCGGGCGTGCTCGGTCAGGCGCACGGTGAACCCGGCGTCGACGATGGTCACGGCGCCGCCCGGTCCGCAGATCAGGTTGCCGGGGTGGAGGTCGCAGTGGACGAGGCCGTCGAGGAAGAGCATGTGGTACGCGGCGCGCAGCGCGGTGACGACGGCCCGTGCGCCGTCCGGCCCTTCGGGCGGCGGCCGGTGCAGGTCGTCGAGGTACTCCATGACGAGGACGTCGGGGCCGCACAGCTCCTCGTACACCGCCGGCACCCGCACTTGGTCCACCTCGGCCAGGTTCTCCTTCAGGAAGCGGAGGCTGCGCCGTTCCCGATGGAAGTCGAGCTGTCCGCGCAGGGACTGGGCGAGCTGCCGCACGATGTCGGTCACCGGCACGCCGCGCAGCGGCGGCAGCGGGGCGACGAGCCGGGCGAGAGCCACCATGATGGCCAGGTCGGTGGTCAACTGGCGTACGACACCGGGCCGGCGGACCTTCAGGGCGACGGTCCGGCCGTCCGTCAGGTCGGCCCGGTAGACGCAGGCGATGGTGCCGGCCGCCACCGGGCGGCGCGCGGCCAGGGCGGGGCCGTCGTCCCGCAGCGCGCCTCTCAGTTCGGGGCCGAAGTGCCGTGAGGCGTCGCCGAGCGGGAGCGGGCGCACCTGGTCGTGCAGGGTGCTCAGCACCCGGGCGACATGACGGGGGACCACGTCGGCACGGGTGCTGAGGATCTGAGCGGCCTTGACGAAGGCGGGTCCGAGAGCGGTCACCGTGGCCAGGAGCCAGGCGTCCCGCCGTGGTGCGAAACCGCCCCTCCCCGGCACCAGCGAACAGCGGAGGGCGAGGCAGCCCAGAAGGACCAGCCGGACCATGAGGACGAGGCAGATACGCACGCCCCGTACGACTCCGGCGACCGCCGTCGCCGCCGGAATGTCGGCATGGCTCATCACAGGTACCCCGCCCTCGCCGTCCGCTCTGTCCGGCTCAGCCGCCGACCGAGACCGGGAACTTGTCGATCGTGGCGATGACGTCGTCGAGGTTGTCCGGGCTGACCAGCTGGATGGGGTTCTGCAGCCGGTACAGGTCCCCGTCCGGCGGGAACCGGTCGAGGTTCGGGCTCTGGAGCACCGCCGGTTCCTTGGTCCGCAGGACCAACGGCTCCCGCGCGGCCGTGGCGCCGGGCGGCGACTGGATGGTCAGCGTGAACGACAGGAACATCGTCGCGCTGAGCTGCGGCGGGAAGTGCTGGACGACCTTGAGCAGGCTGTCCGGCGTCGCCTCGGAGTCGTCCTGCTTGATGGTGATGCGGCCGAGGTTCTCGTGCTCGGCCGACACCTCGTGGCCGACGACCTTCAGCACGACGGCCTTGTGGGCCGGCTCGTCGGGGTGGGCCTCGACCCTGACCTTGATCCCGCCCTTGAAGTCGACGGTGACGAGCGAGGTACGGATCTTGAGCGGGACGTTGGCCGCGTAGCAGCTGCAGGGGACTTCTGCACCGACTCGCGGAAGCGCAGTGGTTGTGGGCACGGAAAGAACCTCCGAACGTTACTCGGGGAGTTGGTGGGGTGCACTCCTGACATTCCCGAGTACCTCCATTCGGACCATTGTCCGGGCAGCATTCACCCATCCGAGTGGCGAATACACCGTCCATTGGCGAGAACTGGACAGAAAGGGGTCGGCCAATAAAATTCGGCCGGGAAAAGGCCGGGCCTCAATGGCGCGGTCGGAAATTCAGGCCTCGTCGAGCCGCCGCCCCCGCGTCTCCGGCGCGAGGAACACGAACGCCACCGCCGCCAGCGCCAGCGGCACCGCCGCCACCAGAGCCGTGACCTCCATCGGCGGCACCGCGGCGGCGCCCACCGCCAGCGCGAGGACGACCACCCCGCCGACCTTGCTCACCGCCGCCGCCCAGCCCGTCCCCCGGGCCCTGAGCGCGGTCGGGTACACCTCGGAGCTGTACGCGGCCACCACCGCCGCGGTCGCGCTGATCCCCCACAGCGGGACGAACAACAGCAGCCGCATCAGCGACTCGTCACCGGCGACCCCCTCACCCGCCACCGCCAGCACCACCAGCGCCCCCGCCGCCGCCCCCGCCACGACGACCGCCGTACGCCGGCTGCTCCACAGCCCGTACAGCAGCGCGGTCAGCACATTGAGCGGCAGGCTGATCAGCGCGCTGTCCCGCAGGATGCGGGCCGAGGACGCCTCCAGGTACCCCGCCCGGCCGAGATTGACGGGCAGCCACATCTGGAAGCCGTACGTCAGCAGCCCGGCGCCCGCCGCCAGCAGGGTCAGCACCGCCGTACGGCCGCCGAACCCCCGGTCCCACAGCCGGGGACGACCGGACACCGGCGCGGGTTCGGCCTCCGGCACGGGCGCCACCGTCGAGCCGTAGCGCCGCAGCACCTCGCGCGCCTGCTCCACCCGGCCGGTGGCGAGCAGGAAGCGCGGCGACTCCGGGATCCAGCGGTTCAGCATCAGCAGCAACAGCCCCGTCGGCAGCCCCACCAGCCACAGGACGCGCCAGCCGAACTCCGGGGTGAGGACCGCCGCCAGCCAGCTCGTCAGGGCGTACGCGACGGTGACGTTCCCGCCGATCAGCACCATCAGCCAGCCGCGGTGCCGGCGCGGCACCGTCTCGGCCATCAGCGTGAACGCGATCGGGATCATGCCGCCGGCCGCCATGCCCATCACCAAGCACATCAGGACGTTCCACCAGAAGCCCGGCATGGCCCCGCACACGGACGTCGTGGCGAACAGCACGCCCGCCAGCAGGATCGAGTTCCGCCGCCCGATCCGGTCGCCGAGCCGGCCCCAGACGAACGAGCCCACCATCGTCCCGGTTATCCCGGCCAGCGGCAGCCACGCCACCGGCACCCCGCTCCCGCCCCCGCCGCGCAGCGGCGAGGCCAGACCGTACTCGGCGGCGACCCCGGGCACGACGAGGGAGAGCGTCAGCGGCTTCATGACGTCGACCGTCACGGCGAGCGACAGCACGATCAGCAGCATCACGTGGGCCGGCCGCAGCCCGGCGTCGTCGTCCGCGCGCACCCGGACGGCCGCCGCCTGCCGGCGCAGCGCCTCGGCGCGGGGCGGCCACAGCCCCACCAGCACGGCGCCCACCCCGGCGACGACGAGGACCATGCCCGCCACCATGGCCGGGTCGGGCGTCATCCCCGCCATGCGGTAGCCCATGTGGCGCGCGTGCCAGAACATCGGCAGGTGCAGCACCGTGCCCGCCGTGCTGGCGGCCACCCCGGCCCAGAACCACACGGGCCGCGGAAATCCGCCCCCGGCCTCCGCCCACAGCGTGCTCTTCACTTCCGTCCCCACCCCTTTTCCAACCCGTCAGTTCGCGCCACCCATGGCTGGACCGTCTCCTCCTCGCGGGCAGGGGCCATACGCCGAACGGCCCAGGTGGAATCGGTTCGGCGGCCGATGCCCCGGCACGGCGGGGGCGGCAGGCTGAGCGGCGCACGGCTCGTCGCCCCCCACGAGGGGAGGGGGCGACGAGCCGAGGAGACCGTTACCGCATCAGGACGCCCGCGCCCTCCCCCGTCGCCTCGGTCGGCAGCGCGACCAGCCCCAGGTCGGCGCCCGCCGCGAGGAGCCGGTGCGTCGGCAGTATCCGGACCGTGTACCCGAAGGGGCCCGTCCGGTCGAGGGTCAGCGGGCCCTCGTACACCCAACGGCCCTGCTGGTCCGGCCCGCCCGCCGGCTTCAGCGGCACCGTCTGGGCGTCCCTCAGCCGGTCGTCGGTGTCGACCCGGCCCGCCACCGCCTGGACCTCGACGTCCTCCGGCTGGAGGTCCCCGAGCGCGACCCGCACCCGCAGCGCCAGCGTGGAGCCCAGCTCGGCGACGCCATTGGCCTCGTCCACCTCGACGTGGTCGACCGCTACGCGCGGCCACGCGGCACGCACCCGGCTCTTCCACGCGGCCAGTTCACGGGCCGCGCCGGTGTCCAGCGACCGGTGGGCGAGGGCGGCCGGGGCGTACAGCCGCTCCACGTACTCGCGCACCATGCGCCCCGCCAGCACCTTGGGCCCCAGGTTGGCGAGCGTACGGCGGACCATCTCGATCCACCGCTCGGGCAGCCCGCTGCCGTTGCGGTCGTAGAAGCGCGGCGCGACGCGCTGCTCGATCAGCTCGTACAGCGCCGCCGCCTCCAGGTCGTCACGCCGGTCCTCGTCCGTGGTCGGGCCGTCGGCGGTCGGGATGGCCCAGCCGAAGTCCGGTTCGTACCACTCGTCCCACCAGCCGTCCAGGACGGACAGGTTGAGGCAGCCGTTCAGCGCCGCCTTCATCCCGGACGTCCCGCACGCCTCCAGTGGCCGCAGCGGGTTGTTCAGCCAGACGTCGCAGCCCGGGTACAGCTTCTGGGCCATGCCCATGCCGTAGTCGGGCAGGAAGACGATCCGGTGGCGTACGCGCGGGTCGTCGGCGAACCGGACCAGCTCCCGGACCAGCCGCTTGCCGCCGTCGTCCGCCGGGTGGGCCTTGCCCGCCACCACGATCTGCACCGGCCGCTCCGGGTGCAGCAGCATCTCCATCAGCCGGTCGCGGTCCCGCAGCATCAGGGTGAGCCGCTTGTACGAGGGGACCCGGCGGGCGAACCCGATGGTCAGGATGTCGGGGTCCAGGACCCCGTCGATCCAGCCCAGCTCCGCCGCCCCCGCGCCCCGCTGCCGCCACGAGGCGCGCAGCCGCGTCCGTACCTCCGTCACCAGCTGTTCGCGCAGCTCGCGCCGCAGGTCCCAGATCTCGGCGTCGGCGATCTCGCCGACGGCGTCCCACCGCTGGGAGCCGCCGACGCTGAGCGCGTCCTCGGCGCGCTGGGTGCCGATCTTGCGCGCGCCGAGCCGGAAGACCTCGGGCGCCACCCAGGTCGGGGCGTGGACGCCGTTGGTGATGGAGGTGATCGGCACCTCGTCCGGGTCGAACCCGGGCCACAGGCCGGCGAACATCCCCCGGCTGACCGCGCCGTGGAGGGTGGAGACGCCGTTGGCGCGCTGGGCGAGGCGCAGTCCCATCACGGCCATGTTGAAGAGGTTGGGCTCGCCGCCGGGGTAGGTC
The DNA here is from genome assembly GCF_002099185.1 of Streptomyces sp. CB03238. Lineage (NCBI taxonomy): Bacteria > Bacillati > Actinomycetota > Actinomycetes > Kitasatosporales > Streptomycetaceae > Streptomyces > Streptomyces sp. CB03238. Next base: position 20,507 of record NZ_NBCN01000024.1, read on the forward strand.
TCCATGCCGAGGCGGAGGATGCGCTCGACGTCGACGCCGGGCAGTTCGGCGCCGTCGCCGAAGTGGCGGGCGACGAGCTCGCGGTCGAACCGGTCGATACCGGCCGGGACGGGGGTGTGGGTGGTGAAGACCGTGCCCGCGCGGACGGCCTCCAGGGCGGCGTCGAACTCGACGCCCTCCTCGCTCAGTTCCTGGATGCGTTCCAGGCCGAGGAATCCGGCGTGCCCCTCGTTGGTGTGGAACACCTCGGGCGCGGGGTGGCCGGTGAGCTCGCAGTACGCCCGTACCGCCCGGACACCTCCTATCCCCAGCAGCATCTCCTGCAACAGCCGGTGTTCGCTGCCCCCGCCGTACAGCCGGTCGGTGACGTCCCGCTCGGAGGGGCCGTTCTCCTCCACGTCCGAGTCGAGCATCAGCAGCGGTACGCGGCCGACCTGCGCCACCCAGATGTGGGCGTGCAGGCAGCGGCCGCCCGGCAGGGCGAGGGAGACCCGGACAGGAGTGCCGTTCGGCTGCCGCAGCAGGCTGACGGGCATCTCGTTGGGGTCCAGGAGCGGGTAGTGCTCCTGCTGCCAGCCGTCCCGGGAGAGCGACTGGCGGAAGTAGCCGTGCCGGTAGAGCAGTCCGACACCGATCAGCGGTACGCCGAGGTCGGAGGCGGCCTTGAGGTGGTCACCGGCGAGGATGCCGAGGCCGCCGGAGTACTGGGGCAGGGCGGCGGTGACCCCGAACTCGGGCGAGAAGTAGGCGACGGCGGCGGGCAGGTCGCCGTTCTGCTGCTGGTACCAGCGGCGGCCGCGCAGATAGTCGTCGAGGTCGTCGGCGGCGGCGGACAGGCGGCGCAGGAACCGCCGGTCGCGGGCGAGCTCGGCGAGCCGCGCCGCGGACACGGAGCCCAGCAGCCGGACGGGATCGCCGCCGGCCGCCCGCCACCCCTCGGGGTCGACGGCCTGGAACAGATCACGGGTCTCGGCGTGCCAGGACCAGCGCAGGTTGCGCGCGAGGTCACTGAGCGGCCGGAGCGGGTCGGGGAGGACGGGGCGCACGGTGAATCGACGGATTGCCTTCACGTGTTCCACCTTCGCAGGGCAGGTACGTATCGGGGCGGAACGCACGGGCGTTGTGCGTCCGCCTTCACCCTCCGACGTTATCGGCACCCCGCCCTCCGCAACCACGGCGCACTCAGGGGAGCGCGTTCACGTCACACTCACCGGGACCTCGTACGGGGAACCCGCGTTGACCGTTTCCGGGTCGAACGCGCCGGTCGCGGCGTACCGGGCGGCGATCTCGCGCCGTTCGTGCGCCGGGATCACGTCGTCGATGTGCGTGAAGCCTCCGGGGGCGCGTTCGTGGGCCAGATTGATGACGACTTCCGGGCCCAGGCGCCGGTTGGCGCGCTGAAGCTCCGTCATGGCGGGTCGCCGCTCGGCCTCGTAGGCGGCGAGGGCGCCGGCCGGGTCGCCGGGGTGGAGGAACATGGCGTGGGCGAGGGCCCGGGCGTCGACGATGGACTGGGTGGCGCCGTTGGAGCCGATGGGGTACATGGCGTGGGCGGCATCGCCGACGAGCGTGGTGCGGCCGTGGCTCCAGCGCAGCAGGGGCTCGCGGTCCACCATGGGGTACTCGTACGCGGCGTCGGCGGCGCGCAGCACCTCGGGGACGCTGACGCCGTCGAACTCCCAGCCCTCGTAGTGGCGGAGGAAGTCCGACACCGGGACGGCACGGTTCCAGTCGCCCCGGGCGGCCGGGCCGGCGATGCTGTCGGCGGGCATCGCCAGCGCCCAGTTGACGAGGACGTCGCCGGAGGGCCGCTCGGCCATCGGGTACACCACGGCCTTCTGCCGGTCGTCGCCCGCGATGAGCATGAACGTTCCGGCCCGGCGCGCGTCCATCCACGACACGCCGCGCCACACCAGCATGCCGTTCCACGGCGGCTCGCCCTCGCGGGGGTTGAGGGCGGCGCGGACCGCCGAGCGGATGCCGTCGGCGCCGATCAGGACGTCCGGCTCCAGCGACGCCCGGCCGCCCATGGCGCCCTCGCGGTGCTCCAGGCGCACGCGCGGGCGGCCGTCGGGCAGCTGCTCGAACCCCGTCACCCGGACACCGGTGACGATCGCGGACGGGCCGAGCCGGCGGCGTACCGCGTCGGCGAGTACCTGCTGGAGCCGGCCGCGGTGGATGGACAGCTGGGGCCAGTGGTAGCCGGCGCGCAGCCCGCGCGGCTCACGGGAGATCAGCCCGCCCGAGCGGTGGTAGTAGCGCAGCTCCCGGGTGCGTACGGCGTCGGCCTCCAGGTCGTCGAGGAGCCCGAGCGCGTCGAGTTCGCGTACGGCGTTGGGCATGATGTTCAGCCCGGCGCCCACGGGCTGGATCTCGCGCGCCGCCTCCACGACGGTGACATGGGGGAACCCGGCGGCGTGCAGGGCGAGCGCGGTGGTCAGGCCGGCGACTCCGCCGCCGGCGACGAGTATGTGCGGGGTCATGCCGTCACCCCCTCACGCGGCGCTGGGGCGCGGCCGCTCCGTGGCCTGGCGCACCAGCGTCTCGTTGTCCCTGGTGAGGTCGAGCACGGAACGCAGCAGGGCGACCGGCGCGCCGCCGCTGCCCTCGTCGTACAGCCGTACCTCGTCGCTGTAGGCCTTGCGGGCGATGCCGATGTGGCGGGCGCGGAACGTCTTGAGGATGCGCAGCACCTGCGCCAGGGAGTGGGCGGACGCGAGGAGCTGGGGCGGCAGCTGGTGGACGGTCTCCCAGCTGAGCGCGGCGGACAGTTTGCTGACCGCGGAGACGCCGCCCCTGTGGGTGGCGTGGAAGGCGCGCCACGACGGGAGGCTGTACTCGACCGATTCGTCGAGGAAGGTGTCGTAGCCGGGGTGTGGGCGGTCGCACTGCCAGACCGTCAGGTCGACCAGCCACAGCGGCACCTGGGCGGCGGCCGGGCCGAGGTAGTCGCGGCCGGCGACGTCGACCTCCTCGAAGTACGGGCGCAGGGTGCGGGCGAAGTAGGACGGCGAGACGTTGGCGATGGTGAAGTCGATGGCGTCGACCATCGCCTGGACGTGCTGTGCGGTGCGGTCCAGGGCGAGGGCGAAGCCGGGGTCGTACGGTTCGAGGCCGGCCAGCTGGCCGCAGGTGTCGAGGGCGGCGACGAGGCTGGGGAAGACCATCCGGACGGCTTCCTGGAGGTGGGCCTCCATCTCGTCCCCGGTGTACATCCGCTGGCGGTGGCCGAGCGGGTTCCAGGTGGTGTAGTGGTGCACGGTGTCGCGGGGCACCATGTCTGTGCGGCGGGCCAGTTCCTCCAGGACGGGCAGGACCTCGGGGACGGCGGCGACCGGCTGGACGCCGTGCCGTTTGAGGGAGCCGAGCAGCATGCCGAGGTCGCGCATGGCGGCGAGCGCCTCGATGACGCACCACTCGGAGACCCGGTCGAGGTCGGGTACGAGGGTGCGCAGCGCGACGGTGAGCGCGGGGACGTCGGCGTCACGGTTCATCGCGGGGAGCGCGGCGAGCAGCGCGTCGGCGCCGAGCGGGTCGGCGTCGCGTATCTCGGTGATGCGGTAGCGCGGTTCGGCGCAGGTATCGAGACCGGGCGCGACAAGGTCGTACAGGGTCAACGGGATGCCCCCCTCGGGCAGTGTGGGTTCGGGAGTGGCGCGGTGGTCGCTGGTCAGGCGGTCACCGCGGGTCGCCCACCCGGTCCTGGCGTGGCGGCGCCGGGGCGGGCGCGGGCAGGCTCAGCCGTACGGACAGTAGTGCGGCGGCGGCGGCGAACGCGGCGCCGACGAGCAGCGCCGCCTGGAAGCCCGCGGTTTCGGCCTGGGGTGTGGCCGTGCCGGTACGGGTGGTGGCCACGGCCACGAGAACGGCCAGGCCCAGGACGGATCCGAACTGCTGGCTCGTGTTGATCAGCCCGGAGGCGAGGCCGGTCTCCTCTGGCGTGGCCTCTGCCGTGGCGGCCACATTGGTGGTGACCATGACCAGCGGCAGGGCGGCGCCCAGCACGAGGCTGGGCGCGAGGACGGTGGTGGCGAAAGTTCCGTGGGCGCTCAGGGCCAGGGCGAGCCAGACCATGCCGGCGAGCAGCAGCCCGAAGCCGAGGGTCATGGTCCGGCCGAGGCCCAGGCGGAAGATGAGGCGGCCGGTCAGCGGGGCGGTGGCGACGACGACCAGGGACAGCGGCAGCAGGCCGAGTCCGCCGGCGAGCGGCGACTGGCCGAGCACGCTCTGGAGGTAGAGGCTGACCAGGAAGAACATGGGGAACAGCGCCATTTGGGCGAGGGCGCTGAGGCCGTTGGCGAGGCGCAGCGCGGGCCGCTTGAGTACGGCGGGCGGGACGAGGGGCCGGGCGACGCGGGTCTCGGTCACGGCGAAGACCGCCAGCAGCCCCGCGCCGGCCACACCCGCTACGGGACTGCGCCCGACGAGCGCGTACGCGACGAGGCCGAGGCCGCCGGTGGCGGTGAGCGCGCCGAGCAGGTCGAAGCCGCGCTCGGCGCCCCGGGTGCCGCCCTCCAGGAGGCGCGGGGCGAGCAGGCCGAGTACGGCGGCGACGGCGACGTTCAGCCAGAAGGTGGAGCGCCAGCCGAGCAGGTCGGTGAGGACCCCGCCGAGGACGGTGCCGAGGACGCCACCGAGGCCGCCCATCGCGGCGAACGCGCCGAGCGCCTTGTGCCGGGCGGGGCCGTCCGCGAACAGGATCAGCAGCAGCGCGAACGCGGCGGCGGCGGCCAGTGCCGCCCCGACGCCCTGCACGGCGCGGGCGGCGATCAGCGCGCCCGTGGACTGCGCGAGCCCGCCGACGGCGGAGGCGGCCGCGAGGAGGGCCAGCCCGCCGATGAACAGCCGCCGGTGCCCGAACAGGTCGGCGGTGCGGCCACCGAGGAGGAGCAGCCCGCCGAAGGTGATGAGGTAGGCGTTGGCCACCCAGGACAGACCGGCGGACCCGGCCCCGAGGTCGTCACCGACGGACGGCAGGGCAACGTTGATGATCGCCGTATCCATGATCATCAACAGCTGCGTCGCCGCCAGCAGCCCCAGCGCGCCGCGCCGGTTTCCGGACGTCCCCTTCATCGCCGGCTCCCCCGCCCCGGGCGGCGATGCCACCCCGGGTCCGCCGGGCTCAACCGCGACGGCGCGCCCGGCAGGGACGGCCCGGACAGCCCAGGCAGCCCGGTCCGGGCGCGCCCGGCCGCCGGGAGCACGTGCCCCACCGGGCAGCCGGACACGGCCGCCCCGCGCCCCGGGCGCCGCACACCGGCACCCGCGCCAGGGTTCCGGTCGCCACCAGGATCAGCCGCGCAACCGCCACGGTGCCAACCAGGATCGGCCACACGCGCCCGCCCCGGCTCCGCACACCCGACGCCACCGCCCCGGTCCCAACCGGGATCACCCGCGCTACGGCTCCGGTCCCACCCGGGATCACCCGCGCCACGGCTCCGGTCCCACCCGGGATCACCGGCGCCACCGCCCCGGTCCCACCCGGGATCACCCGCGCTACGGCTCCGGTCCCACCCGGGATCACCGGCGCCACGGCCGCGGGACCGACCGGGATCACCGGCGCCACGGCCGCGGGACCGACCGGGGCACGCCGCGCGCGGTATGGCCCGCCGCGGACCGCTCGCCGCCCGCTCCCGACGGCCGGCCCGGGCGCACCGCCCCGGACCGCCCACGCGGTCCGACTCCACCGCGCCACCCGCGCAAGCCGCGCAACCGCCACGGTGCCACCCCGGATCACCCGCGCAACCGCCACGGTGCCATCCGGGGTCGGCCGCGCGGAGCCGCGCCGGGGCGGTGCGCGCACCCCGGGCGGGGCGGGAAGCCCGGAGCGCGCGGTCCAGCCGGTCCATGGCCGCCGCCCGCCCGGTCATCGGGTACTCCTCAGGTCGTAGCCGTCCAGGCAGGCCTGGGCCAGGGCTTCGCACGCCGGGGCGTCGCCCTCCCAGGCCTGCTGCATGAGGTAGACGTGCGGGGCGCCGTGGTAGAAGCGTTCGTACTGTTCGTGGCGGCCCGCGAACTCCGACCCCAGCGCGTCCCACGCCAGCTTCAGCAGCTTCACGCGGTCCTCGGCCGGGGTGCCGGGCGAGCGGATGTATTTGCGGACCAGCGGGCCCAGCTCCGGGTGCAGCAGGTCCTCGCCGGACGCGGGCAGTTGGATGACGCCGCCGCCCGCGAGGAGCTTGATCTCCTGGACGGCCTGCGGGTACAGCTCGCCCGCCATGATGCGCTGCGCGAGCGAGATGTCCTTGCCCGGCGCGACACCGCCACGCCCGCCGTCGACCTCCTCGTACGACGCCTCCGCCGCCAGCACGAACGCCTTGGCCTGCGCGACACGGCCGAGGAGCCGGCCGATCGCCTGGGTGACCGGCGGCAGTTGGTAGGTGTTGTTGGCCTTGGTGAGCAGGATCGCGACACCGGTGAGGAACTCCAGCTTCGTCCAGAAGCGGGTCGCGGCCTGGTGCACGAAGTTCAGGTACGCGGGGGTCCGCCACCACATGCCGAACGACACGTCCACGTTCCGGTAGGCCAGCACCCGCTCCCACGGCACGAACACGTCGTCGCACACCAGCAGCGCGTCGTTCTCGTCGAAGCGCGAGGAGAGCGGGTTGTCGAAGACGCTGCGCGCCTGCGCCTCGTACGACGTACGGGAGATGAACTTCAGGCCCGGGGTGTCGATCGGGACCGAGAAGCACACCGCGTGCTCGACGTCCTGCGGGGCGAGCGGCTCGATCGTGCCGACGATCACCTCGTTGCCGAAGACCGCCGCGGTGCCGATCATCTTGGCGCCGCGCACCACGATCCCGCCGTCCTTCTCGGCGACCACCCGCACCACCAGGTCGTCCTCCTCCTGCTCGGAGGCGGACCTGGTCCGGTCGATCTGCGGGTTGGTGATGGTGAAGGTCGGGTACAGGTCGCCCTCGGCGAGCCGCCGGTGGTACGCGAGGGCGGCGGCCGAACCGTCGTAGCCTTCCGTCCGGAACAGCGACGGCAGCGCCGCGAAGCCCGCCGCGCCGCCTGCCATGTAGTCGGGCGTGCGGCCCAGGAAGCCGAAGCTCGCCTCCGCCCACACCTTGTACGCCTCGCGGCGCGCGACGAGGTCCTCGTACGAACGCGGGATCGCGTACGCGCGGTGGACGCCGCCCTGGGTGAGGACCGGGGTGTGCTCGGAGTCGTGCGCCAGGTCGTACAGGCGGGCGATCGAGGCGGCGGTGTTGCGGAACGCCGGGTGCGAGGTCACGTCCTCGACCCGCTCCCCGTCGAGCCAAATCTCCCGGCCGTCGCGCAGCGACGCCAGATACTCGTGACCGGACCTCGTCACCTTTTCTCCTCTTGCGGATGCCATTGCCGCAGCAGAGCCTGTCCGTTGGTCCACACCTTCGGCAATGAACGTCCGTCCAATGGTCCTTAAGAACCGGCCAGTCAGCTTCCGGAAACCATTACGCGGCACTTGCCGCACCCGCCCGGTACTCACCCGGAGTGACACCGAACCATTTGCGGAACGCAAGGTGGAAACCGACCGCGCTCTGGTAGCCGACCCGTTGCGGCACCGCCGACTGCGGCAGGGACGTCTCTCCGAGCAGCCGCGCCGCCTCCTGCATGCGCCGCCCGGTCAGGTGCCGCGCCGGGGCCTCGCCGACCAGCGCGCGGAACGCGGCCGTGAACGCGGAGCGGGACATGCCGACCTCGCGGGCCAGCGACTCGATGGTCCACGGCTCGGCGAACCGGGTCGCGATCATCACCAGGGCGCGGCTGACGCCCGGGTGGCGCAGCACCGGCAGGGAGGCCGGGTTCTCGGCGAACTCCCGCAGCAGCGGGCGCAGCGCGAGCACCAGGGCCATCTCGAAGGCCCGCAGCGTGATCAGCCGGTCGCCGGGGCCGACGGGCCGGTCCGGGGCCGCGAGCAGCCGCAGGGTGTCGCGCAGCAGCGGTTCGCGGTCGACCTGGGTGCCGTCCAGGACCAGCGCCCAGGGCAGCGCCTTGTAGAGACCTGTGGCGGCGCTGGCGTCGTAGTGCAGCCCGGCGCACAGCAGCCGGCTCTCCGGCCCGGTGCCGCCGATGCGGATCTCGCCGGAGGTGCCGGGCTGCCGCTCGGGCAGGACCGCCTTGAGCGGCACGCCCTGCCGGTCGGGCCGGTCGGAGAGCCGGTGCGCGGTCCCGGTGGGGAAGACCGCCAGGTCACCGGCTCGCAGTTCATGGGCCGGCTGGCCCTCGGCGGTGATCCAGCAGCCGCCCTCGACGATGTAGTGGAGGATGGCGCAGCCCTGCTCGGCGTCGCCCTCGATCGCCCAGGGGGCGCGGACGTGCCAGCGGCTGTCGAAGACGCCGGTGAGCCGCAGCGGTTGCAGCAGCTCACTGAGGAGGTCGTCGTTCCGGGCGTCGTTGTTACCGGTTTCGGTGCGCACGGTGTCCATGGACGATCCTTCAACCCCCGCCCCGAATTGTTAATTGATCGGCCAAAGCCGCCGCCGCCAGCCTGTGAGGAGCCGTCATGGCAGCAGTCACACCCTATCGAAGGGCCAATCAGGCATATGTCGGAGCAGACGTCGGAGCCAATGTCCGAGCAGAATCAGATGCGCGTGGCGGTCGTCGGCGCGACCGGTTTCCAGGGCGGCGCGGTCGCCCGCCTGCTGACCGAGCGTGACCACCGGGTGCGTACGCTCTCCCGGCGCCCCGAGGGCGACCGGCCGCCGCTGCCCGGCGTCTCGTGCGCCACCGGCGACCTGGGCGACGCCGAGGCCGTGCGTCAGCTGTTCACCGGGGCGACGCACGCCGCGGTGGTGATGCCGCTGGTGTACGAGGCCAAGCAGGTGCGCGCCTACGCCCGCAACATCGCGGAGGCGGCCGTGGAGGCCGGTGTGCGGCGGCTGGTCTACAACGCCAACACCCGCGTCCCGCGCACGTCCACCGACGTGACGGCGTTCGAGACGCGCCGGATCGCCGAGGAGGTGCTGCGGGAGAGCGGCGTACCGCTGGTGGTGCTGCGCCCGCCGGTCTACCTGGACAACCTCTTCAGCCCGTGGAACGGCCCGGATCTGGTCAATGAGGGCGTCCTCGCCTATCCGCTGCCGGCCGATGTGCCCACCGCGTGGCTGTCGCACCGGGACCTGGCGGAGGCGGTGTACGCGGCGCTCACCGTGGACGGTGCGGAGGGGCGGACGTACGACATCGGCGGCGTGCGTGCCCTGACGGGGGATGAGCTGGCGGAGGCGTTCGGCCGGGGGCTGGGGCGCGTGGTGCGCTACCGGGCGCTGGCGCCGCACATCTTCGAGCAGGGCCTGGCGCAGGCGATCGGCCCGGCCGCGGCGGCCGGGGTGGCGGGCATCTACCACTACATGGCGTCGGGTCGGGAGCCGCTGCTGATGGCGGGCGACGACGGCGTGTCGGCCTCGGCGTTGACGCTGGCGCCCGCGCCGGTCGACGAGTGGGTGTCGCGTCAGCCGTGGCAGATCTGGGCGAACGACCCGGAGGAGCAGGACGCCCAGTCGCTCACCTGAACGCCACTGGACACACCCGAGCGCGAACCGGTCCCGTTTTTCCACTCGAACGGGGCCGGTTCTCGTCGTGTCCGGCTACGCCTGAGTAGTTAACAACGCGCCGGATTGCCCACCCGAAGGGTGTGGGTAGGGCTCCTCCGGTACCCGCCCACCCGAGTGAACCCGGACAGGAGCGGTGATGCCTGCGCCCTGCCACTCGCCAACGGAGCAAGTACAAAGAGCGATACCCCGTACGCAACCCTCAGGTGATGCCGTGAACTCGCTGATTGGTCGCATTCCCGTTCTCGATGTACGCCCGCTCGTCGACTGCGGCAGAAGGCCCGCCAAGGCGGTGGTCGGCGAAACCTTCCAGATTACGGCCACGGTGTTCCGTGAAGGTCACGACGCCGTGGCCGCCAATGTCGTGCTGACGGACCCGGCCGGACACCCGGGCCCGTTCACCCCGATGCGGGAACTGGCGCCCGGCACCGACCGCTGGGGCGCCGAGGTCACTCCAACGGCCGAAGGGCGGTGGACGTACTTCGTCGAGGCGTGGAGCGACCCGATCGCCACCTGGCGGCACACCGCCGGCATCAAGATCCCGGCCGGTATCGACACCGGCCTGGTCCTCGCCGAGGGCGCCGCCCTGCACGAGCGGGCCGCCGACGGCGTACCGAAGGGCGAGGGCCGCGAGGCCGTGCTCGCCGTGGTGGACGCCCTGCGCGACCAGCGGCGCTCCCCCGAGGACCGGCTCGCCGCCGCGCTCGGCACGGAGGCGGTCGAGGCACTGGCGGCGCACCCGTTGCGCGAACTGGTCACCGCGTCACGGCCGTTGCCGCTGCTGGTGGAGCGCGAGCGGGCGCTGTTCGGGTCCTGGTACGAGATGTTCCCCCGCTCCGAGGGGGCCCGCGTCGAGAACGGCCGGCTGGTCTCGGGGACCTTCCGTACCGCAGCAGAGCGGCTTCCGGCCATCGCCGCGATGGGCTTCGATGTCGTATACCTGCCGCCCATCCACCCCATCGGCACCACCCACCGCAAGGGACCCAACAACTCCCTCACGGCCGGCCCCGACGACGTCGGCGTGCCGTGGGCGATCGGCTCCCCCGAAGGCGGCCACGACGCGATCCACCCGGACCTGGGCACCATCGAGGACTTCGACGCCTTCGTCGAACGTGCGCGCGAACTGCGCCTGGAGGTCGCCCTGGACTTCGCCCTCCAGTGCTCCCCGGACCACCCGTGGGTGAAGAAGCGCCCGGCCTGGTTCCACCACCGGGCCGACGGGAGCATCGCGTACGCCGAGAACCCGCCGAAGAAGTACCAGGACATCTACCCGATCGCGTTTGACAAGGACATGCGGGGCATCGTCCGCGAGACGCTGCGCGTGCTGCGCCACTGGATGGCCCACGGCGTACGCATCTTCCGCGTCGACAACCCGCACACCAAGCCGGTCGTCTTCTGGGAGAAGGTCATCGGCGCCATCAACAAGACCGACCCGGACGTGATCTTCCTGGCCGAGGCGTTCACCCGTCCCGCGATGATGCACACCCTCGGCGCGATCGGCTTCCAGCAGTCGTACACGTACTTCACCTGGCGCAACACCAAGCAGGAGCTGACCGAGTACCTCACCGAGCTGTCCGGCGACGCCGCCGCCTGCATGCGGCCCAACTTCTTCGTCAACACCCCGGACATCCTGCACGCCTACCTCCAGCACGGCGGACGCCCCGCCTTCGAGGCGCGCGCCGTCCTCGCCGCGACGATGTCCCCGACGTGGGGCGTGTACGCCGGTTACGAGCTGTGCGAGAACACGCCCGTACGGGAGGGCAGCGAGGAGTACCTGGACTCGGAGAAGTACCAACTCCGCCCGCGGGACTGGGAGTCGGCCGAACGTGAGGGCCGCACCATCGCGCCGCTGATCACCACCCTCAACCGGATCAGGCGCCGCAACGCCGCGCTGCGGCAGCTGCGCTCGGTGCGCTTCCACCACGCCGACAACGACGCCGTCATCGCGTACAGCAAGCGAGCGGGCTCGAACATTGTTCTGACGGTCGTCAACCTCGATCCGCGCCACACCCACGAGGCGACGGTGTCGTTGGACATGCCGGAGCTCGGCCTCGACTGGCACGAGACCGTGCCGGTGCGCGATGAGCTCACCGGCGAGACCTATCACTGGGGCAGGGCCAACTATGTGCGCCTCGAGCCGGGTGTCACGCCCGCGCACATCCTCGTCCTGCGACCGTCCCCGCCGATCGGAGGGTCACCCACATCATGATCGTCAACGAGCCCGTCCACGACACCTTCGAGGACACGCCGGCCAAGGACCGTGACCCCGACTGGTTCAAACGAGCCGTCTTCTACGAGGTTCTGGTCCGCTCCTTCCAGGACAGCAACGGCGACGGCGTCGGCGACCTCAAGGGCATCACCGCCAAGCTGGACTACCTGCAGTGGCTCGGGGTCGACTGCCTCTGGCTCCCGCCGTTCTTCAAGTCCCCCCTGCGGGACGGCGGTTACGACGTGTCGGACTACACCTCCGTACTGCCCGAATTCGGCGACCTGGCCGACTTCGTCGAGTTCGTCGATGCCGCCCACCAGCGCGGCATGCGAGTGATCATCGACTTCGTGATGAACCACACCAGCGACCAGCACCCGTGGTTCCAGGAATCCCGCAGCGACCCCGACGGCCCCTACGGCGACTACTACGTCTGGGCCGACGACGACAAGCAGTTCCAGGACGCGCGGATCATCTTCGTCGACACCGAGACGTCCAACTGGACCTTCGACCCGATCCGCAAGCAGTACTACTGGCACCGGTTCTTCTCCCACCAGCCGGACCTCAACTACGAGAACCCGGCCGTGCAGCAGGAGATCCTCTCCGCCCTGCGGTTCTGGCTGGACCTGGGCATCGACGGGTTCCGCCTCGACGCCGTGCCGTACCTCTACCAGGAGGAAGGCACCAACTGCGAGAACCTCCCCGCCACCCACTCCTTCCTCAAGCGGGTACGCAAGGAGATCGACGCCGCCTACCCCGACACCGTGCTCCTCGCCGAGGCCAACCAGTGGCCGGAGGACGTCGTCGACTACTTCGGCGACTTCCCGGCCGGCGGCGACGAGTGCCACATGGCGTTCCACTTCCCCGTCATGCCGCGCATCTTCATGGCGGTGCGCCGCGAGTCCCGCTACCCCGTCTCCGAAATCCTGGCCAAGACCCCGGCGATCCCGGCGAACTGCCAGTGGGGCATCTTCCTGCGCAACCACGACGAGCTGACGCTGGAGATGGTCACCGACGAAGAGCGTGACTACATGTACGCGGAGTACGCCAAGGACCCGCGGATGCGCGCCAACATCGGCATCCGGCGGCGGCTCGCGCCCCTGCTCGACAACGACCGCAACCAGATCGAGCTGTTCACCGCCCTTCTGCTGTCCCTGCCCGGATCGCCGATCCTGTACTACGGCGACGAGATCGGCATGGGCGACAACATCTGGCTCGGCGACCGGGACGCCGTACGCACCCCCATGCAGTGGACGCCCGACCGCAACGCGGGCTTCTCGTCCTGCGACCCCGGCCGGCTCTACCTGCCGACCATCATGGACCCGGTCTACGGCTACCAGGTCACCAACGTCGAGGCGTCGATGGCGTCGCCGTCGTCGCTGCTCCACTGGACGCGGCGGATGATCGAGATCCGCAAGCAGAACCTCGCCTTCGGCCTCGGCTCGTACACCGAACTGCCGTCGTCGAACCCGGCGGTCCTGGCGTTCCTGCGGGAGTACGGGGACGACCTGGTGATGTGCGTGCACAACTTCTCCCGCTTCCCGCAGCCCACGGAGCTGGACCTGCGGCGCTTCAACGAGATGCACCCGGTGGAGCTGATCGGCGGGGTCCGCTTCCCCGCGATCGGCGAATGGCCGTATCTGCTCACCCTCGCGGGTCACGGCTTCTACTGGTTCCGCCTCCGCAAGGACGCGGCGAAGCCCGCCAAGGGCAAGACGGTTACGGAGGCGACGGTGGCCACGTCCATCCCCGCCGGTGGGGCCCCGTCGCGGCTGGCGGCGCCGGGCGCGACCGGCGCGACCGGCGCGGCGGCCGTAGCCGCGCCGGACACGGTGCCCGCCGGGGCGTCGGCTGACGGGGCGTCGACGGGCACGGCACCCGGCCGGGCCGACGGCGCGACCGCCGTGACGGCGGCGGAGGCAGCGGCCGCCCCGGCTACGGACGCGGCGGCCCAGGCGCCGGGGGCTGGGCCGGACACGGGTGACCGGGCGGCGCCCGGGGCGGGCGGGTCGGCCGTGACCGGCGTCAAGGCGCCGGCCGGGGTATCCGGCGCGTACGCCCGTACGACGGCGGCCGACGGGTCGTCGGCGCCCCGGGCGGGCACGACGGCAGGCGCCGGCGGCCCCGTGGCCACGAGCGGCACGGCGGTGACCCCGGCCGCCGCCGCACTGCCGGCCGGAGCGCCCGGAGTACCCGGCGGGTCCAGCGAGGCTGACGCGTCCAGCACGTCCGCGCGCGCGGCTGTTTCTGACCGTACGTCACCGCGTTTGGCGCCCGCGCCGGCCCGGGACGGCGGGGCACCGGCACCGTCGGGCTCCCCGGGCGCCGCGCTCGGTACGGCGCCGGGCCGGTCGGCACATGCGGCCGGCAAGGACGACGCGGCGGGGGCCGCCCGCACGGCGGCCCGGGCGGCCGGGAAGGGGTGAGTGACATCGGGGCGGGGCGTTTCCGGCGCCCCGCCCTGGGCACTCTCCCCCTCATACGTCGATTCGGGTCTATCTCGACCATCCCCGCCCGACACGTCCCGCACAGCCGGACAGCACTCGCCGCATTCCGGGACACTCTGCACGTTCTGTGCATTTCGTAGTGCCCGGGGAAAGGACGCGCTGCCATGTCGGAGACCGCATCCACCGCCCGGGCCCCGGTCGCCCTGCTCCCCTCCCTGGTACCCCTGCTCCACGAATGGCTGCCGCGCCAGCGCTGGTTCGCCGGGAAGGGGCGGCCCGTCACGGGGTTCGCCCTCGTCTCGGCCACCGAACTGCTCCCGCTCGACACCACCGCCCCCGGCCTGCTCCACCTGCTCGTGCGGGTCCAGCAGCCGGGCCTCACCACCACCGCCGCCCAGGCCGACTGCTACCAGCTGCTGCTGGGCGTACGGAACAACCTGCCGCCCCAGCTCGCCTCCGCGCTGATCGGCCACGTCCCGGACGGGCCGCTCGCCGGGCGCACGATCTACGAGGGGCTCAGCGACCCCCGGCTCGCGGCGCTGCTGCTGGAACGATTGCGCACTCCCGGCCCCATGGGTCCGCTGCGGTTCTCCCGGACCGTCGCCATCCCGGAGGGGCTGGCCCCCCGCGCCCTGGACACCGAACAGTCCAACTCCTCCCTCGTGTACGGCGATTCGTACATCCTGAAGGTCTTCCGCCGGGTCTACCCGGGCGCCAACCCGGACCTTGAGCTGCCGCTCGCGCTCGCCCGCGCCGGCTGCACCCGCGTCCCCGCGCCCGTCGCCTGGTACGAGACCGGCAACGGCCGCCCCGAGGCCAGCACCCTGGGCGTCCTCCAACCCTATCTGCGCGGCTCCGAGGACGGCTGGCAGCTCGCCCTGGACGCACTCGGCGCCGGGCGGGACTTCACCGCCGAGGCGCGGGCGCTCGGCCGGGCCACCGCCGAGGTGCACACCGCGCTCGCGGACGCCCTGCCGACGGTCGCGCTCGGCCGCCCGCAGACCGAGAACCTGGTCCACGCGATGAGCCGCCGCCTGGACGCCGCCGCACAGGCGGTGCCCGCCCTGATGCCGTACGTCCCCGGGCTGCGCGCCGCGTTCGAGGCGGTCGGCGACCAGCCGTCGGGCAGCCGGCTGTGGCGGGCCCAGCGGGTCCACGGCGACCTGCACCTCGGCCAGACCCTGCGTACCCAAGACGGCGACTGGTCGGTGATCGACTTCGAGGGTGAGCCCGCGAAGCCGCTCGCCGAGCGCCGCCGCCCCCAGCCCCCGGTGCGCGACGTGGCCGGCATGCTCCGCTCCTTCGACTACGCGGCCCGCTCCTACCGCCCCTGGAACCCGGACTGGGCCGAGCGGTGCCGCGACGCGTACTGCACCGGGTACGCCGAGGCCTCGGGCACCGACCCGCGCGCCGAGCCCGCGCTGCTGCGCGCGTACGAGACGGACAAGGCCGTGTACGAGGTCGTGTACGAGGCCCGGCACCGCCCCGACTGGCTCCCGGTCCCGATGGCGGCCATCCGCCGCCTGGCCGCGCAGACCACCACCCCGTGAGTGAACGCCCTTGAGGAGGCCCTCCCCCGTGACCCCCCGTCGTCCCACCCGCAACCCCGCCGCGCCCCCGAAGAAGGCCCCGGCCACCAAGCAGACACCCGTCGGGGACGCCACCTCCCTGCCCACGCCGCCGCCCGGCGCGACGCCCAGGCCCCGCACGGGCGGCGCCACCACCGTCGGCGCCCCGCCGCTCGACCCCGCCGACCGGGGGCGGCTGCTCGCCGGCGAGCACCACGACCCGCACGCCCTGCTGGGCGCCCACCCGGTCGACGGCGGCATCGCGATCCGTGCCCTGCGCCCCTGCGCGCGGAGCGTTGCCGTGCTCGTCGACGGGGCGCGCACCGAGCTGCACGACGACGGCGACGGACTGTTCTCGACCGTACTGCCGCTGCCGGAGGTCCCGGCGTACACGCTCCAGGTCGCGTACGACTCCGGCGTCATCGAGGTGGACGACCCGTACCGCTTCCTGCCGTCCCTGGGCGAGCTGGACCTGCACCTGATCGGCGAGGGCCGGCACGAGGAGCTGTGGAAGGCGCTCGGCGCCCACCCCATGACCCACCAGGGCGCCACCGGCACCCGCTTCACGGTGTGGGCGCCCAACGCGCGTGGGGTGCGGCTCGTCGGCGAGTTCAACTACTGGGACGCCGGCACGGGCCTGCCGCTGCGCTCGCTGGGCCGCACCGGGGTGTGGGAACTGTTCGTGCCGGGCCTCGGCGAGGGGGCGCTGTACAAGTTCGCCGTCACCGGGCCCGACGGACACTGCTCGCTGCGCGCCGACCCGATGGCCCGCCGCACCCAGTGCCCGCCGGACACATCGTCCATCGTCACCGCCTCCCACTACGAGTGGCAGGACGCCGACTGGCTGGCCCACCGCGGCGACCGCCCTGTCCACGAGGCCCCCTTCTCCGTGTACGAGGTGCACCTGCCCTCCTGGCGGCCCGGCCTGACCTACCGGGAGCTGGCCGAGCAGCTGCCCGCGTACGTCAAGGACCTCGGCTTCACGCACATCGAGCTGATGCCGGTCGCCGAGCATCCCTACAGCCCGTCCTGGGGCTACCAGGTCACCGGTTTCTACGCGCCCACGGCCCGCCTCGGCACCCCCGACGACTTCAAGTACTTCGTCGACGCCTGCCACCGCGCCGGCATCGGCGTCCTCGTCGACTGGGTGCCCGCCCACTTCCCCAAGGACGACTGGGCGCTGGCCCGCTTCGACGGCACCCCGCTGTACGAGCACCCCGACCCACGGCGCGCCGAGCACCCCGACTGGGGCACCCTCGAGTTCGACTACGGCCGCACGGAGGTGCGTAACTTCCTCGTCGCCAACGCCGTCTACTGGTGCGAGGAGTTCCACATCGACGGCCTCCGCGTCGACGCCGTCGCCTCCATGCTGTACCTGGACTACTCGCGCGAGGGCGGCGACTGGGCACCCAACGAGTACGGCGGGCGGGAGAACTTCGACGCGGTCGCCTTCCTCCAGGAGATGAACGCCACCGTCTACCGCCGCTGCCCGGGTGTCGTCACCATCGCGGAGGAGTCCACCGCCTGGGAGGGCGTCACCCGCCCCACGGACAGCGGCGGCCTCGGCTTCGGCCTGAAGTGGAACATGGGCTGGATGCACGACTCGCTGGTGTACGTCTCCAAGGAGCCCGTGCACCGCAAGTACCACCACAACGAGATGACGTTCTCGATGGTGTACGCGTACAGCGAGAACTACGTCCTGCCGATCTCGCACGACGAGGTGGTGCACGGCAAGCAGGCCCTGGTGACCAAGATGCCGGGCGACTGGTGGCAGCGGCGCGCCAACCAGCGCGCGTACCTGGGCTTCATGTGGGCGCACCCCGGCAAGCAACTGCTGTTCATGGGGCAGGAGTTCGCCCAGGGGGCGGAGTGGTCGGAGGCGCACGGCCCGGAGTGGTGGCTGACGGAGGACGACTACCACTCGGCGGGCGACCACCGCGGCATGCGGGACCTGGTCCGCGACCTCAACGCGGTGTACGCGGCGACCCCCGCCCTGTGGGAGCGGGACACCGTCCCCGAGGGCTTCCAGTGGTCGCTGGGTGACGCCGCCGAGGACAACGTGTTCGCCTTCCTGCGGTACGACGCCCAAGGGGCGCCGCTGCTGTCGGTGAGCAACTTCTCGCCGGTGGTGCGGCACGACTACCGGCTGTGGGTGCCGGACCGCATCTCGGCGTGGGCGGAGGTGCTGAACACCGACGCGGCCGGGTACGGCGGCAGCGACGTACGCAACGCGGATCCGGTGAAGCCGGAGGCCGGGCACGTGCAGCTGACGCTGCCGCCGCTGGCGACGGTGTGGCTGAAGCCTGCCTGACGACCGGTACGAAATTGGGGTGCGGGAAGGCCGGCGGGCGAGTGACCATGACCGCCATGACCGACCTTCCCGCACAGACCCTGCTGGTGTTCGACCGTGACGACTGGGTGTACGTCGTGCCCTCCTTCGAAGCCGCGACTCTGGAGTTCGAAGCGGTGGACGTGGCGGACGGGGCGTACGAGGCGTTCACGGTCGACGGCGAGCGGGTCGCCCTCACCGCGCCCGGGGGCTGGCGGGGCCCGGTCGTCGTCGAGGCGACCGGGCAGCGGGACATGGCCGCACTGCGGGAGCGCATCCGGCGCAGCTCGGGCTCGCCCGCGCCCACCCCCGAAGAGCTGGCCCACTGTCACCTCAACCGCTGACGCGTACTACCCCCAGCCGCTGGGTGGCCCGGGTCAGCGCCACGTACAGGTCGTTGACGCCGTGCGGCCCGCCGGAGCGGATGCCGTCCGGGTCGGCGACGATCACCGTGTCGAACTCCAGGCCCTTCGCCTGCCTCGGCTCCAGCAGGACGACCGGCCGGGTGAGGTCGGGGTCCGGCCCGTGCGCGGCACCGGTCAGCGCGGCGGCCAGCGCCGGGTGGTGCGCGGCCGGGGCGACGACGGCGAGCCGCCCCTCGGCGGGCCGTTCCCGGCGTACCGCCTCGGCGACCTCGCCCGCCAGGTCGCCCGTGGTCTTCTCCCAGGGCGGCACGCCCGTGGAACGCACCGAGCGCGGCGGCTCGAAGGCCGGGTCCTCCGCCCGCCGCACCGCTGCCGCGACCTCCATGATCTCGGCGGGCGTGCGGTAGTTGACGCCGAGGCGTACGTGCGCGAAGCGGTCGCCGACGTACGGGCCGAGGATGTCCTGCCAGGAGCCGCAGCCCGCCGCGTCGCCGGTCTGGGCCGGGTCGCCGACGAGCGTCATCGAACGGGTCGGGATGCGGCGCATCAGCAGCCGCCACGCCATCGCGGACAGCTCCTGCGCCTCGTCGACGATGACGTGGCCGAACGCCCACGTCCGGTCGGCGGCGGCGCGCTCGGCGGCGCTGCGGTGGTCGGCCTCCTCGTGGCGCTCGGCGAACCGCTCGGCGTCGATGATGTCGTGGGCGCCCAGCACCTCCGACTCCTCGTCCTCGAACTCGTACGTCCGCGACGCGAAACTGACGTCCAGCACGCCCTGCGCGTAGGCGATCCGGGCGCTGCGCTCGCGCTCGGCGGCGGCGCGGGCGGCGGTGTCGTCCTCGCCGAGCAGTTCGGCGGCCTCGTCGAGCAGCGGTACGTCGGCCTCCGTCCACGGCCCTTCGTCGCGGCGTACGAACTCCGCCTCCCCGTCCGGCAGGTAGCCCTCCGGGTCGGCGAGGAAGCCGGCGACGAGGCGCTGCGGGGTGAGCGTGGGCCACAGCTCCTCGATCGCGGCGTGGACCTGCGGGCTCGCGGCGATCTCCTTGCGCATCTGGGTGATGTCGGACGGATCGAGGAGGTTCGGCCCTCCGAACGGGTCGGCGCCGAGCCGTTCGGCGAGCTGGTCGGTGAGCGCGTCGATGATCCGGAACGCGAACCGCGGGCGGGCGAGGTTGTGCGGCAGGCCGGTGCCCCGGGCGTCCCAGCGGGCGTCCTCCGCCATGTTCCGGTCCAGCAGGAGGGTGCCGTAGTCGTCGTGGCCGATTTCGAGGGGCGCGTCGGTGGGTGGCACGGTCTGCCGGTCGCGGAGGACCTGGGCGAGCACGTCGGCCATGCCCGCGCGGCCCTTGATCTCGGCCGCCTCGGGGGTGTCGGTGCCGGTGGCGCGGACGCCGGGGAACAGCTCGCCCATGGTGGCCAGCAGCACGCCCGTCTCGCCCAGCGCGGGCAGGACTTCGCCGATGTAGCCGAGGAACGCGGGGTTGGGCCCGACGATGAGCACCGCCCGGCGGGCGAGCTGCTCGCGGTAGGCGTAGAGCAGGTACGCGGCGCGGTGCAGCGCGACGGCGGTCTTGCCGGTGCCGGGCCCGCCCTCGACGACCAGGACGCCGTGGTGCGGGGCGCGGATGATGCGGTCCTGCTCGGCCTGGATGGTCTGCACGATGTCGTGCATACGGCCCGTGCGGGCGGCGTCGAGCGCGGCGAGCAGGACCTCGTCGGCGTCGGGGCTCTCGTGCCCGGTGCGGGTGGTGTCGGTCAGGTCCAGGATCTCGTCGTGCAGGGCGGTGACCTCGCGCCCCTCGGTGCTGATGTGGCGCCGGCGCCTGAGCCCCATGGGCTCGTACCCGGTGGCGAGGTAGAACGGCCGGGCGACCTCGGCGCGCCAGTCGACGACGAGCGGGGTGTGTTCCTCGTCGTCCTCGCGGATTCCGATGCGCCCGATGTGGTGGTCCCGCCCGTCCTGGAATTCCAGCCGCCCGAAACACAGCCCGTTCTCCCCGGCGTCGAACGCGGCCAGCAGCCCGGACTGCTCGGCGACCAGCACATCACGCTCCAGCCGCGCCTGGAACCCGGTGCCTACGTCCTTGAGGGCGGCCTGGACGGCGGTTTCGGCCTGGTCCCGCAGGTGGTCGAGTCGCGCGTAGAGCTCATTGATGAATTGCTGCTCTTTCCGATATTCCTCGGTTGACAATCCGACTCCTGACGCGATACAGTGCGTTTATTGAACTTCCGTGTGCTTTTGCGTTCCCGCACACGAACCATCAAATATACGCGACGAAACGCTCCGGCCGTCAATTCGACCGGGGCATTTTTGTCTGCGTGTATGCGTGTATGCGTTCATACGCGCCATAGGCCTCGTCCCCCGTCAGCAGAGCGTCAGGGCACCGACCACCGGCGCAAACAGGCCCACCAGCAGGCCCACGGCCCCCGCGGCCTCGGCCGCGCCGAGCCGGGGCCACCACGACCGGGGCACACCGCAGTAAGCCCGCCATGGCGGCGGCGAGGAGGGTGACGACAACGTAGGCGGTGGACATCAGGGGTTGCTCCCGTCGGATCGTGAGTGGGTCGGTCATCGCTCCGACACCCGGCGGCCATGAGATGTGGCAGCGGCCCCGCCGCGGACCACCGCCGACAGATACGCCGACTCCACCCGTACGGCCGGCCCCGGCTCCCGGTTCCACTCGGCGAAGACCGCCGCCACGTCGTCGTGCAGGGCCTCCCACGCGCCGCTCGCCTCCAGCCGCCGCTCCACCTGCACATGGCCCGCGGCCCGTACCCAGAAGGCCGCCGCCTCCACGGGCGAGGCGAAGTCCAGACGTACGTGCTCCACGGTCGCCGTCACCTCGGCCGGGCCGGCCGCCGCGAACTGCTCGTACACGAAGGCCTCGTCGCCCCAGCGGGTCGGAGGCCGCACGCCCGGCGGGGGCGGCGGAAGGTACCGGCCCACGGCCCGGTTCGCCGCGGACATGAAGCCGTCGGGCGTCCAGGCCGCCGACACCACCAGGCCTCCCGGCCCGCAGCACCGCACCATGGAGGCCGCGGCCAGGCGGGCGTCGGGCGCGTGGTTCGCGTTCCGGGGGCGCGCGGAGGACCCTGTGTGGCTGGTCCTCGCCCCCGGGGGACGTCAGCGTGTGCCGCCGCCACCCCGGACACGACACCGACCTGTGGGTGACCGCCGATCTCGCCGAACTGCACCGAGTGGTGGCCGGGACCACGACGCTCGCCGCCGCCGGCCGGGCGGGCCTGGTCCGGCTCGACGGGGAACCCGGTCTCGTGGCCGGGTTCCCCGGCTGGTTCGCGTGGCGCGTCCCGGCGGATCAGGGGTGAGCGGGCGGCAGTACGTCGTCCAGCTCCTGGAGCAGGCGACGCTTGGGGCGGGCGCCGACCATCGACCTCACTGGTTCGCCGGCGCGGAACACCATCAGCGTGGGCGTCGACAGCACCGCGTACCGGGCCGTGGTCTGCGGGTTCCTGTCGACGTCGAGCCGGACCACCTTCAGCCGGTCCGCCTCCTCGGCGGCGACCGCGCGCAGCACCGGCCCGAGTTGGCGGCAGGGGCCGCACCAGTCGGCGGTGAACTTGACCAGGACCGGGCGGTCGGCGGACAGGACCTCCATGGCGAAGTCCGCGTCCGTCACCTCCGCCACTCCGTCGGCGTGGATCATTCCGTCGTCCTCTCGAATTCGCAGCGGGGTTCGGGTGTCTCCGTCGCCAGCGCGAGCCGGGCGGCGACCTCTGCGCGTACCGACTGGAGCTGGTCGATCAGGCCGTCCAGCTCGGCGAGCTTGCGCCGGTACACGTCCAGCGAGGCCGGGCAGGAGTCCCCGGCCGGGTGCCCGGCACGCAGGCACTCCACGAACGGGCGGGTCTCCTCCAGCTCGAACCCGAAGTCCTGAAGGGTCCGGATCTGCTGGAGCAGCCGCAGGTCGTCCTCGTCGTACGTGCGGTAACCGTTCTCCGCACGCCGTGCCCGCAGCAGGCCCCGGGACTCGTAGTAGCGCAGCGTCCTCGTGGACGTACCCGCGCGCTTCGCCAGCTCGCCGATTCGCATGCCGCCGACGGTAGAGGTTGACGTGGACGTCAGGGCAAGGACGGGCGCGCCCGGCGGGATGGGACACCCAGCGCCCGGACGCCCAGGGCGGGGAGGGCGTGGAGGCGTCCCGTACGGGCGCCAACCGGCCCGGCCCACGCCCCGGGGGCGGGCCGTGCGGTATCGGTCACCGTTCCGGGCCGCCCTCCCTCCCGAGAGTCGCGGGCTCCAGCACCCTGTCAAGGGCGCTTCGCGTCGGCTTCGCCGATGGGCTTCGCCCACCCTTGACAGGCCGCCTCCACCCGCGCGTTTTCTCTCGGAGGGCGGCCCCGGGGAGCAGGCATCCGGAGGGCCCACCGCTGTGCGGGGGTTCGTTGCCGAGGCGGCCCGGCCGGGGCAGGCGCGACAGTGGAATGGGGCGGTGGCCTCTTGGCTAAGCGGCTGCGGCCCGTCTTCCGGCTGAGGTACGGGACCTCGCTTCGGTGGGTGGTGGGTGCGCGGGAGTGGTGTGGGGCATCCGGGCTCGGCCCGCGACTGCGGGCGGGTGGTGGGTCGGGGTTCAGGCAGGTGGCTGGCGTGGGGCGGGGGTTGGGCCAGGGCGAAGCCCCGCCCGGGCGGGACACGGCGGGGGCGTCGGGCGTCTGGACGGTGAAGTTCCCGGCGCGGCCCGCCTCCGGCTCGGGCCCTGGGGCCACGGCCTCCTGGCCACTCGGGCGCGGCCGGGTCGGTCCGGCCCCCGACACTGGCCGGCGGGCACGCCCCCCCTGCTCCCCTGCGCGGGGCGCTCGAAGTCCGGAAGGGGCGGCCCCTCCGCTCACACCCGTGTCGGAGCACCCGGGTTGTGTGCGTAATGGGACACCCAGAGCCGGACGTCCACGGCGGGAAGGTGTCCTACACCGCACACAACTCCCTGGCCCTGGTGCCGGTGTGACGGTAGGGGCTGGTGAGGCGCCCTGGTGAGCCAGGTGAGGCCAGGGGGACTCTCGCGCCCCGCACGCCGCGCCCGCGAGACGTCAGGCCCGGCCGTCGTGTCCGGAGTCGGGCGGGATCCGGACACCGGTGCCCCGCAAGGTCGGCCCGGCACCCGGCACCCGGCACAGGCCCGGGGCGCGGCCTTCCCGGGCAGTCCGGGGGCCCCGGACACGTCATCTGACCCACAGGGCGGGCCCCTCCGGCCCCTCCAGTCCCAGCCGTATCGCCCTGCCGGAGTTGTGGGCGGGATCGGACACCCACAGCCCGCACACCACGGCGGGAAGGTGTCCCACACCGCACACAACGACCCGATCCCGGTGCTGGCGTGACCAAGGCGACGGGTGAGACCTCCCTGCATGGCAGGCGCGGCCGGTGAGGTGCCCGGGAGCAACCACGGGCAGCAGAGGATTGGACCGGGCCCGTGAGCCAACAGGCCGGGCAACCGGGCGCCCCTCCGCCAGGGCGACACCCAGGCCCAGCCCGGCACCCACCCCAGCCACCCGCCTGAACCCCGACCCACCACCCGCCCGCAGTCGCCGGACCGAGCCCGGAAGCCCCACACCACTCCCGCGCACCCACCACCCACCGAAGCGAGGTCCTGCACCGCAACCGAAAGACGGCCGCCCGCCGCCCAAGCCAAGCAGCACCGCCCCACACCACTGCCGCGCCCCCGGCGGCACCCGCCTCCCGGCCATGAACGGCACGGGCAAAGGGCGCCCCTCCCGGACCCGTTCCCCCGGGCCGCCCTCCGAGTGGGAAAAGGCGGGCGGAGGCGGCCGGTCAAGGGTGGAGCGCAGCGACATCGCGAAGCGACGCGACCGAAGGGAGCGCCCTTGAGGGGGCGCCGGAGCCCGCCACACTCGGAGCGAGGGCGGCCCACACGCCCACCATGACCAGCACGCCCACCCCCAGGGCGTAAGTGGCCCCGCACGGGGAGGGCGGCCCACACGCCCACCAACACCCGGAACGCCCGGCCCGTGACGTGCGGCCCCCCGGCAGCACGTCAACGGGCCGGGTCGTCAGCGGGCGGCTCGCCTCGGCAGGAGTACCGCCACCAGTACCGTGCCCGCCGCCAGGATCGCCGCGCCGACGAGGCTGGTGTGGGCGACCGCGTCGGAGAAGGCGGAGCCGACCGCGTCGGTCATCCGGCGGGCGGCCTCGCCGAGTTGGGCGCCCTGCTGCGGGGTGGTGGCGTGGGCCGCCCGGTCGGCGATGCCGTGAGCGACGGCGTACCCGGCGCCCACCGAGTCCTGGGCGGTGGACAGCGCCGAGGCGGGCAGTCCGGTGCCCCGCGCCGCGTCGGCGAGGTTCGAGGAGTACGAGGACGCCAGGACCGAGCCGAGCAGGGCGATGCCGAGCGAGCCGCCGAGTTCCAGGGACGTGTCGTTGACGGCGCCGCCGACGCCCAGTTCCGATTCGGGGAACGCGCCCATGATCGCGTCGGTGCACGGGGAGAGCGCCAGGCCGATCGCGACGCCCAGGATGACGAGCGGGGCGACGAGGTCTCCGTACCCGGAAGCCGCGTCCACCCGCGTCAGCAGGGCGAGGGCGACCGTACCGAAGGCCATGCCCGCCGTGACCGTGACCTTCATGCCGAGGCGTGGCGTGAGGAACCCGGTCAGCGCCGAGCCGACGAAGACCGCGCCGGCCAGCGGCAGCATGCGCACGCCCGTGTCGAGCGGGTCGTACCCGAGCACGAACTGCAGGTGCTGGGTCAGGTAGTAGAAGGCGCCGAAGACGGCGAGGAAGAAGAGGGCGACGGCGAGGTTGGAGCCGGCGAAGCCGCGGTTCAGGAAGCGGCGGACGTCCAGGACCGGGCGCGGGTGGCGCAGCTCCCAGGCGACGAAGGCGACGAGCCCGACGCCCGCGACGACCGCCGCCCCGACCGCCTTGGCGTCCCAGCCGAAGTGCGGGCCCTGGATGATCATGTAGACGAGGGCGCCGATCCACACCACCGACAGCAGCCCGCCGACGTAGTCGATGCGGCCGTGCCGGGCGGCCTTCGACGGCGGTACGAGGGTGAAGGCGCCGATGATCGCGAGCGCGGCGACCGGGACGTTGATCAGGAAGGTGGACGCCCAGCCGTGGTTCTCCAGCAGGGCGCCGGCGACGAGCGGCCCGGCGGCGATGGCGATGCCGGCGGTGGCGGTCCACAGCACGATCGCCTTGGCGCGCTCGGCGCGCGGGAAGGTCGCGGCGAGCAGGGACAGCGTGGCGGGCATGATCATCGCCGCGCCGACGCCCATGACCGCGCGGGCGGCTATGACTCCGGCCCCGGAGTCGACGAGCGAGCCCGCCACCGAGCCGGCGCCGAAGACGACGAGTCCGAGGACGAGGGCGCCGCGCCGGCTGTACTTGTCGCCGATCGCGCCGAGCAGCAGCATCAGCGCCGCGTACGGGACGGTGTAGCCGTCGATGACCCACTGGAGGTCGGAGCTGGTGAGGCCGAGGTCCTGGGTCATGTCGGGGGCGGCGACCGTGAGCGCGGTGTTCGCCATCACGATGATCAGCAGGCTCAGGCAGAGCACGAGCAGTGCCCACCAGCGCCGTGAGTAGGGCCCCTCCATCCTCTCGACCGGCTCGTTCATGACGAGGCGCATGCCCAGTTCACCCTTCCGTACGGTCTACGATCTTGCACAGCACTGTGCAATTACACACTGCTGTGCAATTTACGGGACTGCACAGGCATGTGCAAAATGAACCCGTGACCTCAGGACGAGCCGACGCGAACCGGCGCCGTATCGAGCAGGTGGCCCTCACCGAGCTGCTGCGCGACCCGGACGCCTCCATGGACCAGATCGCCCGCGCGGCGGGCGTCGTGCGCCGGACCGTGTACGGGCACTTCCCCAGCCGTGAGGCGCTGATCGCCGCACTCGTGGACATCGCGGTCGAGTCGGTGGCACAGGCGCACGCCGGCGGGCGCGCGGGCGTGGACGATCCGGCCGAGGCGCTGGCGAGGGCCACGCTCGCGGTGTGGGAGATCGCCGACCGTTACCGGCTGCTGGTGGCCCTCGCCCAGCGCAGCGTCACGATGGAGGGCATCCGGGAGCGGCTCACGCCGGTGCGCGAGGCGTGCGCGGCGGTGCTCCAACGGGGTCTGGACAAGGGCGTGTTCGCCTCCCCGCTGCCCGCCGCCGCCCTCGCGTACGTACACGAGCAGGTGCTGTTCGGGCTGATGGAGGCGGTGAACGCGGGCGCTCTCGCGGCGGACCGGGCCGGGCGGTCCGCCGCGGTGACGATGCTCATCTCGGCCGGGGTCCCGGCCGGGCGGGCGGCGGAGCTGGTGGAATCCCTGGAACCGTAGGCTCAGCGGTCCAGACCCGGCAGCGCCGCCTCCGCCACCTTCCCCGCCCGCTCGCGCTGCGGGAAGTCGCCGACCTTCACGCGGGCGACCTCCTTGGCCGTGCGGTAGTCGACGACCGAGACCTCGTCGCGGTGGGAGAGCGTGACGAAGCAGTGGTGGCCGCCGGGGGCGGTGAGGGACCAGTAGGGCAGGGCGCCGGGCTCGTAGTGGACGAAGCCGTCGGTGGTCAGGGCGGGGCGGGAGACGACGGCCGTGTAGTCGTCGATGGTTCCGGCCACGCAGAGCTTGTCGCCCGCGCCGTTCATGGCCATGCCGTGGTGGGCGGAGTTCTGCGGGTAGTCGTCCGGCTTGAGCGCCGCGCCCGCCGCGCTGAACGGCATCTCGATCGTTCGCACCGTGCGCCCGGCCACCAGGTCGTACTCGATGAAGCCGTTGAGGTAGGAGAGCTGGGCGTACATCGTCTTCTCGTCCGGGGTGATCACGGCCGGGCGGACGCCCTTGTCGAAGGTGTACTTCCGTAG
The DNA here is from genome assembly GCF_002099185.1 of Streptomyces sp. CB03238. Lineage (NCBI taxonomy): Bacteria > Bacillati > Actinomycetota > Actinomycetes > Kitasatosporales > Streptomycetaceae > Streptomyces > Streptomyces sp. CB03238. Next base: position 47,782 of record NZ_NBCN01000024.1, read on the forward strand.
CACCTTCAGGGTCTTCGCGTCGGCGACCGTCACCTGCTTGGTGCCCTTGAGGAGGTTGAGGGCCTTGGGGAGGGACGTGATGCCGATGGACATGTTGTAGATGCGGTTGCCGTCCGCCGAGTACATGTTCTCGTGCGGGTACGTGCCGGTCGGGAACTCCCCCGTGATGCGGCCGGTCGCGGTGTCCAGGGTCTGGGACTTCGCCGCCGTGATGGCGGAGACGACGAAGGTGGAGCCGTCCGGGGAGAGAGCGGCGTGGTCGGCCTTGAGGCCGTCGAGGTGCGTACGCCACAACTGGCGGCCGGAGGCGATGTCGTACGCGGCGGCGTCGCCGAGGTTGCCGCGCGAGACGTACAGGGTGCGGCCGTCGGGTGAGAGATGGGCGTCGTCGACGAACTTGTCGCCGCCTGCCTGCTGTTTGACGACCTCGTAGGCGGCGCGGCGGATCGGGTCCATGCCGGCGAGGATCTCGTCGAGGTCGGGGATGACGTCGAGGGAGCCGAGGTTCTCGTACGTACGGGAATCGAGGAAGCTGACCGTGCCGTCGGCGCTGTTGCCCACGACGACGACATCGCGCAGGGGGGACCGGGGCTCCTCGGCGGAGGAGGCGGTGACCGAACCGAGGGCCAGGGTGAGGGTCAGGGCGAGCAGTGCGGGAAGACGTGCCATGGGATGCCCCTTCATGCACATGCCAGGACAGGGGTCCCTACGATGACACGCTCCCGTTACCGCCGGTAAGACCGGGGAAGCACAAAACCGCGCGGGAGACGGCCTCCCGCGCGGTCGTGTGTCCGTACGTCAGACCTTGACGGGTTCCCGCGCCTCGGGGAGGTCGTCGGTGTCGTCCGCGTCGCCGGCCGCCGGGGCGTGGTCGTCGACCAGGGTCTGCTCGTCGAACGGCACCCGCCCGGCGAGGACTTCAGCCACCCGCACCTTGTCGATCTCCTTGGTCCAGGTGCCGACGAGGACGGTGGCGACGGCGTTGCCCGCGAAGTTGGTCAGGGCGCGGGCCTCGCTCATGAAGCGGTCGATGCCGACGATCAGGCCGACACCGTCGACCAGTTCGGGGCGGTGCGACTGGAGGCCGCCGGCCAGGGTGGCGAGCCCGGCGCCGGTGACGCCCGCCGCGCCCTTCGAGGCGATGATCATGAAGACGAGGAGGGAGACCTGCTCGCCGACCGAGAGCGGGTTGCCCATCGCCTCGGCGACGAAGAGCGAGGCCATCGTCAGGTAGATGGCGGTGCCGTCCAGGTTGAAGGAGTAGCCGGTCGGGACGGTGATGCCGACGACGGGCTTGCTCACGCCCAGGTGCTCCATCTTGGCGATGAGGCGCGGCAGCGCCGACTCGGAGGAGGAGGTGGAGAGGATCAGCAGGAACTCCCGGCCCAGGTACTTCAGCAGCGTCAGGATGTTCACCCCCGCCACCAGCCGCAGCAGGGCGCCGAGGACGACGAAGACGAAGACGGCACAGGTGAGGTAGAAGCCGACCATGATGACGGCGAGGGACTTCAGCGCGTCCACGCCCGTCTCGCCGACCACGGCGGCGATGGCGCCGAAGGCGCCCACCGGGGCGACCCACATGATCATCGCGAGGATGCGGAAGACCAGGCGCTGGATGTGTCCGATGCCGCGCAGCACCGGCTCACCGGCCCGGCCCATGGCCTGGAGCGCGAAGCCCGCGAGGAGCGCGACGAGGAGGGTCTGGAGGACCTCGCCCTCGGTGAAGGCCGAGACCAGTGTCTTCGGGATGATCCCGAGGAGGAAGTCGACGGTGCCTTCGCTCGCCCCCGACGCCTGCTTCTCACCGGCTGCGGCGACCTCGTCCGTCAGGCGCAGGCTGGCGCCCGGCTCCAGCAGGTTGCCGACGACCAGGCCGATGGCGAGGGCGACGGTCGACATGACCATGAAGTAGCCCAGCGCCAGTCCGCCGACCGCGCCGACCTTGGCGGCCTTGCGCACCGAGCCGACGCCCAGCACGATCGTGCAGAAGATGATCGGCGAGATCATCATCTTGATCAGGTTCACGAAGCCGGTACCCAGTGGCTTGAGCTCGACGGCCACGCCGGGGGCGGCGAACCCCACGGCGATGCCGAGTACGACCGCCGCGATGACGGCCAGATACAGATAGTGGGTACGGTCCCGTCGTGCGGCCACGGGGTCCTCCTCGGTGAGTCGCTCCACTGTCCCTGTGGATCCCCGAGACCATCTCTCACCTTGTGAGGGCGGTCACCGTTGCGTACCTTTCGTTCACACATTTTCGGACAGGCAGACTGAGCCCATGCGCCTCTCGCACACCCGCCCCCGCAGCCTCGCCGGCCAGCTCTTCGCGATGCAGGTCGTGCTGGTGGCCGCGATCGTGGCGGGGTGCGCGCTCTTCGCGTACGTGGACGACCGCGGCCAGGCGGAGGAGACCGCGCGCCGGCAGGCGACGGCGACCGCGACGGCGGTCGCCCGCTCCCCCGCGGTCGTCGAGGCGGCCCGCTCGGCCGACCCGACCGCCGCCCTCCAGCCGTACGCCGCCTCCCTGGTCGGCGAACCGGGAGTGACCTTTGTGACGATCATGGCGCCGGACGGGACGCGCTGGACGCATCCCGAGCCGGACCGGATCGGCAAGAAGTACCTGGGGCACATCGAGGAGGCGCGGCGTGGCGCGACGTACTCCGAGACCTACAAGGGAACGCTGGGGCGCTCGGTGCGGACGGTGACGCCGGTGTACGACCGGGGCGAGGTCGTCGCGCTGGTGAGTGCGGGCATCACCGTCGACCGGATCAGTGAGCAGCTGCGGGGGCAGGTCACCGCGCTGCTCGGGATGGCGGGCGCGGCGCTGGCGCTCGGCGGCGTCGGTACGTATGTGATCAACGCGCGGTTGCGGCGGCACACGCACGGCATGAACGCCGCGGAGCTGAGCCGGATGCACGACTACCACCAGGCCGCGTTGCACGCGGTGCGCGAGGGTCTGCTGATGCTGGACGGGCAGCGGCGGATCGCGCTGGTCAACGACGGGGCGCGCGAGCTGCTGGGGCTGGACGAGGACGCGGTGGGCACGCCCGTGGCGGAACTGGGCCTGCCGGTGTCCCTGACCGGGGCGCTGCTGGCCGCCGAGCCGCGGGTGGACGAGCTGCACCTGACGGCCGATCGCGTGCTGGTGGTGTCCACCCGGCCGGTGGTGGGCGGGGAGCGGCGCGGGACGGTGGTGACGCTGCGGGACCACACGGAGTTGCAGGCGCTCTCGGGTGAGCTGGACTCGGAGCGCGGGTTCACGCAGGCGCTGCGCTCCCAGGCGCACGAGGCGGCGAACCGGCTGCACACGGTGGTGTCGCTGATCGAGCTCGGGAGGGTCGAGGAGGCGGTCGGGTTCGCGACGGCGGAGCTGGAGCTGGCGCAGGTGCTGACGGACCGGGTGGTCGACGCGGTCGCCGAGCCGGTGCTGGCGGCGCTGCTGCTGGGCAAGGCGGCCCAGGCGAACGAGCGGGGCGTGGAGCTGGTGCTGACGGAGGACAGCCGGATCGACGACGGTGTGCTGCCGCCGACGCTCCCGGCGCGTGACCTGGTGACGATTCTCGGCAACCTGATCGACAACGCCCTGGAGGCCGCCCAGGGCAGCCGGGTCTCGCGGGTCACGGTGACCGCGCGGGCGGACGAGGGCGCCGGTGAGCTGCTGCTGCGGGTCGCCGACTCGGGTCCGGGCGTCGGCCACGACGACCACGACGCGGTCTTCGAACGCGGCTGGTCCACCCGCGGCCCGGGCCGGGGCCTCGGCCTCGCACTCGTCCGCCAGGCCGCCCAGCGGGGCCGCGGCGTCATCGAGCTGGGCCACGGCCCGGACGGGGGCGCGGAGTTCACGGTCCGGCTGCCCCTGGGACCGGGGGCGGTGGGGGGCACTGGTGCGGCGGAGACAACCGGGGCCGCTGGCGCCGCCGGGACGGTCGCCGCCACCGGGGCGGCAGGGGGTGCCGGTGCGGCAGCGGGTGCCGGGGTGACGCGGGGCACTGGTGCCGCTGCTGCCACCGGGGTGGCGGAGACGACCGGCGCGGCGGACGTCGGCGGGGCCACTGGTGCCGCCGGGGCCGCTGCTGCCACCGGGGTGGCGGAGACGACCGGTGCGGCGGACGTCGGCGGGGCCACTGGTGCCGCCGGGGCCGCTGCTGCCACCGGGGTGGCGGAGACGACCGGTGCGGCGGACGGCGGCGGGGCCACTGGTGCCGCTGGTGCCGGCGGGGCGGGCCGGGCGGCAGGACCGGTGCGGGCCGCCGGGGCGGCGGAGGCGGCCGGGGTGGGCCAGGCACCGGCACCGGTGCGGGCCGCCGGGGTGGCGGGGCGCGACGGGCCGGGAGAGTGCGGCCGGGTCGCGGGGGTGGCGTCGTGACGGCGGCGACCGGGCCGTCCATCAGAGTCCTGGTCGTCGAGGACGACCCCGTCGCGGCGGACGCGCACGCGCTGTACGCGGGGCGGGTGCCGGGGTTCACCGTGGTCGGGGTGGCCCACTCGCGCGCGGCGGCCGGGCGGCTGCTGGAGCGTACGGCGGTCGACCTGATCCTCCTCGACCTGTACCTGCCCGACGGGCACGGTCTGCACCTGCTGCGGTCGTTGCGTGCCGCCGGGCACCACGCCGACGTCATCGCGGTCACCTCCGCCCGCGACCTGGCGATCGTGCGCGAGGGCGTCTCGCTCGGCGTCGTCCAGTACGTACTGAAGCCGTTCACCTTCGCGACCCTGCGGGACCGCCTCACCCGGTACGCCGAGTTCCGCGCGGCCGCCGGTGAGGCGTCCGGCCAGGAGGAGGTGGACCGGGCGCTGGCCACCCTGCGTACGCCGCAGCCCGCCGCCCTCCCCAAGGGCCTGAGCGCACCGACGCTGACCGCCGTCACCCGTACCCTCCGCGAGTCGGCCACCGGGCTGACGGCCACCGAGGCCGGGGCGGCCGTCGGTATCTCGCGGATCACCGCCCGCCGTTACCTGGAGCACCTGGTGACCGCCGGGCAGGCCGAGCGCAGCCCGCAGTACGGCCACGTCGGGCGCCCGGAGCTGCAGTACCGGTGGGTGACACCCGGCGCCCGGGCACGGTAAATTACCGACAGGTAGGGCGCTAGCGGGCGCATCTGGACGTTCCTACGACATTTGGCCTTGGGTGAACGCACCGTAGCCAAACGTGACCCTGTGCATCTACCTTGTGCGCGTGCACTCTCCCCCGTCTCCACCGTTCAACGCCCTCGCCGCGCGCCGACTGCGTGAGGCGCTGGGAATGGCCCCTGCCCACGTCGCGTACGGCCTGCGCGCCCAGTACGGCCTCGGTGTCCCTCCCGAAACGGTGATCGCCTGGGAACGCGGCGTGGCCGCTCCCGACGCGCGCGAGCTCACCGCCCTCGCCGGCGTCCTGTGGTGTTCGCCCGGCGAACTGCTGGCCGCAGCCACGACCCTGCGCGAGCACCGCATCGCCCGGGCCATCGCGCCCGAGGACCTCGCCCGCCGGGTCGGCCTCGACCTCAAGGCGTACCTGCGCATGGAGGAGTCCGGCCGCTGGCGCGGCAACGAGCGCCAGACCGCCGCGCTCGCCGAGGCGCTGTCCCTCGGGCCGCGCGAGCTCATCCAGGCCACGGGCCGCGACGAGGAGCTGGCGGACCTGCTGCGCAGCGCGGCGACGACGCGCTGGCAGGCGTACGTGAAACCGGCGGCCAAGCTGCTGCCGATGGACCGCGGCCACCTGGAGGACGTGCTCCAGCAGCTGCACGCCGACTACCAGTCGCGGATGGTGGCGACGAACAGCTGGGGCTCCGACGTGACCGGCGACAGCGGCGGCCAGGCGGGCCGGGAGTACCTGGCGCGGATCGTGGAGCACTTCTGGGAGCTGGCCCGGCTGTGACTCACCGGCGGTCGAAGCTGAACAGCTGACCCGCGCCGGTGTCGTCGTCGCACGCGCGCTGGACGACGTCCGTCCACGGCTCGGCCGAGGCGTCCCGTACCTCCAGGCACAGCTCGGAGTGCGCCGACCGGATGCGGTAACCCTGGGCGGGGTCCGGGAAGGGCTCGATACGGAACGCCTCGCGCGGGCCCCGCTTGCCGCACTCCTGGTCCATGAGCGGCGCGCCGTCCTGCTCGACGGCCTCCACGGGGATGCCGGAGCAGCCGGGCCCGTAGTCGGGGTGGTCCGAGTGGAGCCGCCACAGCCCGCCGCTCAGCGGTACGAGGGAGTAGCGCGGCACGACCGCCCCGGCGCACGGCACCTGGTACACCTGGCCGCTCCGCTGCCCCCGCCGCTCGTTCAGGCACAGGCCCGAGTGGACCGCCCGTACGTCCACGCTCCCGGCGGCTGGCGCGGTCACCCGGGCGGCCCGCTGCCGTACGTGGTCGGTGTCGTCGCCCCGGACGAACGCCACCACCGAGAGGGCGGCGATCACGAGCGCGAGGACGGCCACGACCGGCACGAGCACCCGCCACCGCGTCCGCCGGGGTCCGGGCGCCGGCGTCCCGGCGTCGGTTCCGCGCCCGTCCGCGGCCGGGGCGAGGGACCCGGCATCGCCCGCCGCCGCGGCCTCGCGTCCCGCCCCGGAGCGCCCGAAACCGCTGGAACCGCCGGAGCCGGAGCCCCCGGCGTCGGCACCGGCGTCGGCACCGGCACCGGTGCCCGCATCCGCCCCGGGCCGAGCGGAACCGTCCGGCACCCCCGCCCCGCCGGCCCCCTCACCCACTCCCCCGGCCGCGGCCGCGGCGCCGGCGTAATACCCCCGTACCGCGAGTTCCTTCCGGACCGTCAGCCAGTTCTCCAGCGCCTCCGGGCCGGCGCCGCACGCGCGGACGAATGCCGTGAGCAGTTCCTCGCGCGGCACCGTCGTACGCGCGAGCATGTTCCCGACCGTGGAGCGGGGCAGGACGTCGCCGACCGCCTCCGCACGGGAGGAGAGTTCGCGGTAGGTCAGGCCCGACCAGTCCTTGAGGGCCTGGAGCCGCTCGATGAACCCGGCGGGGTCGTGCGCCTCCCGGGGGTCGGGAGCCAGTTCCCCGTCGGCCATGCGCCACCCTCCCTCTCCCCGTTCCGCCCCTGGGGCGGAGTTGGGACATGTCCCGGACAGGCACAAGCCTTGTTGAATCCGCGAACCGGCTCAAGAGTGGAAACCGGCAATTCCGGTGGGGGCTGGGACTGCCACGGGGGAAGGCGAACGGCCTTGATCGTCAGCGGGGGAGGCGATCAAGGCCGCTCGCGGGCACGGAGGCGGAAGGCCAGGACGTCAGAAGACCGACTCCGCCTCGTACATCCGGTTCTCGGGCACCGTCTTCAGCTGCGTGACCGCCTCGGCGAGCGGGACCATCACGACGTCCGTGCCGCGCAGCGCCGTCATGTTGCCGAACTCCTTGCGGTGCGCCGCCTCCACCGCGTGCCAGCCGAAGCGGGTCGCGAGGACGCGGTCGTACGCGGTCGGCACACCGCCCCGCTGGACGTGGCCCAGGATGACCGGTCGGGCCTCCTTGCCGAGCCGCTTCTCCAGCTCCACGGCGAGCCGGTTGCCGATGCCCTGGAAGCGCTCGTGGCCGAACTGGTCGATGGCGCCCTTGGCGTACTCCATCGATCCCTCGGCCGGGTGGGCGCCCTCCGCGACGCAGATGACGGCGAACTTCTTGCCGCGCGCGAACCGCTCCTCGACCATCTTCACCAGGTCGTCGACCTCGAAGGGCCGTTCGGGCAGGCAGATGCCGTGCGCGCCGCCGGCCATGCCGGACTCCAGGGCGATCCAGCCGGCGTGCCGGCCCATCACCTCGACGACCATCACCCGCTGGTGGGACTCGGCGGTGGTCTTGAGACGGTCTATGGCCTCCGTCGCGACCATCACGGCCGTGTCGAAGCCGAAGGTGCGGTCGGTCGAGGAGATGTCGTTGTCGATGGTCTTCGGTACGCCGACGACGGGCATCCCGGCGTCCGACAGCATCCGGGCGGCGGTCAGTGTGCCCTCGCCGCCGATGGGGATGAGGACGTCGATCCCGTACCGCTTCTGCAACTCCTCGCAGTTCTCGGCGGCTTCCTGCAGCCGGGCGCGCTCCAGGCGCGCGGAGCCGAGGATGGTGCCGCCGCGGGCGAGGATGCCGCTGACCGCGTTGAGGTCGAGGGGGCGGTAGTGGCCGTCGAGCAGGCCCTTGAACCCGTCCTCGAAGCCGATGACCTCGTCGCCGTGGCCGGTCATGGCCCGGTGCACGACCGACCGGATCACTGCGTTCAGGCCGGGGCAGTCGCCGCCTGCGGTGAGAACTCCGATGCGCATCGTGCTGTGTCTCCTGCTCGGTAGTGGTACGGGTGAGCCTTCCCGAATTGTCCCACGGCAGGCGGTCGGCTCGGGTTCACGCCGCCCGCGCCGAAGGGCTTCCGTACCCGGGTTCCCCCGTCTTCGCAGGCCAGACGCCCGGGGGGCGCCCTACCCAGCCGCAGAGGTATTGTCAAGAGGGCATTGCCACCCTCATGGGCTTTTTTATTCACACGTTCATTCGATGATCGACATTCGACGGGAGAGCTTGCGTGGCGCGCAGCGTGTACGTGACCGGGATCGACCGCGGGGACGGCCGGCAGGTCGTGGAGCTGGGAGTCATGGAGCTCCTGACCCGCCAGGTGGACCGCGTGGGGGTGTTCCGGCCGCTGGTGCACGACGGTCCCGACCGCCTCTTCGACCTGCTGCGGGTGCGCTACCGGCTGTCGCAGGCCCCGGCCACCGTCTACGGCATGGACTACCAGGAGGCGTCCGCGCTCCAGGCGGAGAAGGGCACCGACGAGCTGGTCGCGCAGCTGGTCGAGCGGTTCCACCGGGTGGCGCGGGACTACGAGGTGGTGCTGGTGCTCGGCACCGACTTCCACGCCACGCAGCTGCCCGAGGAGCTGGCGCTGAACGCCCGGCTCGCCAATGAGTTCGGCGCCTCGGTCATACCCGTGGTCGGCGGCAAGGGCCAGGACGCCGACGCGGTGCGCGCCGAGACGCGCAACGCGTTCCGGGCGTACGAGAGCCTCGGCTGCGACATCCTCGCCATGGTCGCCAACCGGGTGGCGCCCGAGGACCGCGACGCCCTCGCCGAGCGCCTCGCCGCCCGGCTGCCCGTCCCCTGTTACGTGCTGCCCGACGAGCCGGCGCTGTCCGCGCCCACGGTCGCGCAGATCCGCCAGGCGCTGGGTGCGGACGTGGTGCTGGGCGACGACTCGGGGCTGGCGCGCGACGCCCTGGACTTCGTCTTCGGCGGCGCCATGCTGCCGAACTTCCTCAACGCCCTGACGCCCGGCTGCCTGGTCGTCACCCCCGGCGACCGCGCCGACCTGGTGGTGGGCGCGCTGGCCGCGCACTCGGCCGGGACGCCGCCGATCGCGGGCGTACTGCTGACCCTGAACGAGCGGCCGAGCCGGGAGATCCTCACCCTGGCGGCGCGGCTCGCGCCCGGCACCCCGGTGCTGTCGGTGAGCGGCAACAGCTTCCCGACGGCCGCCGAGCTGTTCTCGCTGGAGGGCAAGCTGAACGCGGCGACGCCCCGCAAGGCGGAGACCGCGCTCGGGCTGTTCGAGCGGAACGTGGACACCGGCGACCTGCTGAAGCGGATCTCGGTGGCGCGCACCGGCCGGGTCACGCCGATGATGTTCGAGCACGACCTGCTGGAGCAGGCGCGGGCGGACCGGCGCCGGGTGGTGCTGCCGGAGGGCGCGGAGGAGCGGGTGCTGCGCGCCGCCGACGTCCTCGTACGCCGCGATGTGTGCGAACTGACGCTGCTGGGTGACGTGGAGGCTATCCGCAAGAAGGCCGCGGACCTCGGCATCGACCTGAAGGACACCCAGCTGATCGACCCGTCGGCGAGCGAGTTGCGCCAGCGCTTCGCGGAGCGGTACGCCGAGCTGCGCGCCCACAAGGGCGTCAGCGTGGAGCTGGCGTACGACGTGGTGTCGGACGTCAACTACTTCGGCACGCTGATGGTGCAGGAGGGCCTGGCCGACGGCATGGTGTCGGGCTCGGTGCACTCCACGGCGGCGACGATCCGCCCGGCCTTCGAGATCATCAAGACGAAGCCGGACGCGCGGATCGTGTCGTCCGTCTTCTTCATGTGCCTGGCCGACAGGGTGCTGGTGTACGGCGACTGCGCGGTCAACCCGGATCCGAACGCGGAGCAGCTCGCGGACATCGCCGTCCAGTCGGCGGCGACGGCCGCCCGGTTCGGGGTGGAGCCGCGGATCGCGATGCTGTCGTACTCGACGGGTACGTCGGGCTCCGGCGCGGACGTGGACAAGGTGCGCGAGGCGACGAAGCTGGTGCGCGAGGCGCACCCGGAGCTGAAGATCGAGGGCCCGATCCAGTACGACGCGGCCGTCGAGCCGTCCGTCGCGGCGACGAAGCTGCCGGGCTCGGAGGTGGCGGGCCAGGCGACGGTGCTGATCTTCCCGGACCTGAACACCGGCAACAACACGTACAAGGCCGTGCAGCGCTCGGCGGGCGCCGTGGCCGTCGGACCGGTCCTCCAGGGCCTGCGCAAGCCGGTCAACGACCTGTCGCGCGGCGCGCTCGTCAGCGACATCGTGAACACGGTCGCGATCACCGCGATCCAGTCCCAGCAGAAAGCAACGCACTCGTGAGCAACCCCGTGAGCAACGTGAACACCGCCTCCCGTGTCCTCGTCCTCAACTCCGGCTCGTCGTCCGTGAAGTACCAGTTGCTCGACATGCGTGACGGCGCGCGCCTGGCGGTCGGTCTGGTGGAGCGGATCGGTGAGGAAACGTCCCGCCTGGTCCACACGCCGCTGGCCGGCGGGGAGCAGCGCGAGCGTACGTCCGCGATCGCCGACCACGAGGCGGCGCTGAAGGCGGTCGCGGAGGAGCTGGCGGCGGACGGGCTGGGCCTGGACTCGCGGGAGCTGGCGGCGATCGGGCACCGGGTGGTGCACGGCGGGCTGAAGTTCTCGGCGCCGACGGTCATCACGGACGAGGTCCTCGCCGAGATCGAGCGCCTGGTCCCGGTCGCGCCCCTCCACAACCCGGCGAACATCACGGGCATCCGTACCGCCCAGGCGCTGCGCCCGGACCTTCCCCAGGTGGCGGTGTTCGACACGGCGTTCCACACGACCATGCCGGAGTACGCGGCGCGGTACGCGATCGACGTCGAGACCGCGGACGCGCACCGTATCCGCCGCTACGGCTTCCACGGCACGTCGCACGCGTACGTCTCCCGCAGGGTCGCGGGGCTGCTGGGCAAGGACCCGTCCGAGGTGAACGTGATCGTGCTGCACCTGGGCAACGGCGCGTCGGCGTCGGCGGTGTCGGGCGGCCGGTGCGTGGACACCTCGATGGGGTTGACCCCCTTGGAGGGGCTGGTGATGGGTACCCGCTCCGGCGACGTCGATCCGGCGGTCGTTTTCCACCTGAAGCGGGTGGCCGGAATGTCGACCGATGAGATTGATGTCCTGCTGAACAAGAAGAGCGGATTGGTGGGGCTTTGCGGCGACAATGACATGCGTGAGATCCGCCGGCGGATCGATGCGGGCGACGAGCGGGCGCGGCTCGCGTTCGACATTTACATCCACCGGCTGAAGAAGTACATCGGCGCTTATTACGCGGTGCTCGGCCGGGTGGACGCGGTGGCGTTCACGGCGGGTGTCGGTGAGAACGCGGCCCCGGTGCGGGAAGCTGCCGTCGCGGGCCTGGAGGAGCTGGGCCTGGCGGTGGACGCGGGCCTCAACGCGATCCGCTCGAAGGAGGCGCGGCTGATCTCGCCCGAGTACGCGCGGGTGGCGGTGGCGGTGGTGCCGACGGACGAGGAGCTGGAAATCGCGCAGCAAACCTACTCACTGGTCCACGACTGAGCGGACCCGCGCCCATTTGTACATTCCACCAGACGGAATATTCCGCAGTGAAACAAACCGATAGGATCCGCCTTATGCGCCGTTCCAAAATCGTCTGCACACTGGGCCCCGCCGTCGACTCGTATGAGCAGCTGAAGGCTCTCATCGAGGCCGGTATGAACGTGGCCCGCTTCAACATGAGCCACGGATCCCACGCTGAGCACGAGGAGCGGTACCACCGTCTCCGCCAGGCGGCCGAGGACACCGGCCGGGCAGTGGGTGTCCTCGCCGACCTCCAGGGCCCCAAGATCCGTCTGGAAACGTTCGCCGAGGGGCCGGTCGAGCTGGTCCGCGGGGACGAGTTCACTATCACCACCGAGGACGTCCCCGGTGACAAGTCCATCTGCGGTACCACCTACAAGGGCCTGCCCGGAGACGTCTCCAAGAGCGACCAGATCCTGATCAACGACGGCAACGTCGAACTGCGCGTCATCGAGGTCGACGGCCAGCGCGTCAAGACGATCGTCGTCGAGGGCGGGGTCATCTCCGACCACAAGGGCATCAACCTGCCGGGCGCCGCCGTGAACGTCCCGGCCCTGTCCGAGAAGGACGTCGAGGACCTGCGCTTCGCGCTGCGGATGGGCTGCGACCTGGTCGCCCTGTCCTTCGTACGCGATGCCAACGACGTCAAGGACGTCCACAAGGTGATGGACGAGGTCGGCCGCCGGGTCCCCGTCATCGCCAAGGTGGAGAAGCCGCAGGCCGTCGAGAACATGCAGGACGTCGTCATGGCGTTCGACGGTGTGATGGTGGCCCGTGGCGACCTGGCCGTCGAGTACCCGCTGGAGCGGGTGCCGATGGTGCAGAAGCGCCTCATCGAACTGTGCCGCCGCAACGCCAAGCCGGTGATCGTGGCGACCCAGATGATGGAGTCCATGATCACCAACTCGCGCCCCACCCGCGCGGAGGCGTCCGACGTCGCCAACGCGATCCTGGACGGCGCGGACGCGGTCATGCTGTCCGCCGAGTCCTCGGTCGGCGCCTACCCGATCGAGACCGTCAAGACGATGTCCAAGATCGTCACGGCGGCGGAGGAGGAGCTCCTCTCCAAGGGCCTCCAGCCCCTGGTCCCCGGCAAGAAGCCCCGCACCCAGGGCGGCTCGGTCGCCCGCGCGGCCGCCGAGATCGCGGACTTCCTGGACGGCAAGGCCCTCATCGCCTTCACCAAGTCCGGCGACACCGCCCGCCGCCTCTCCCGCTACCGCGCCCAGCAGCCGATCCTCGCCTTCACGACGGAGGTCTCCACCCGCAACCAGCTCACCCTGAGCTGGGGCATCGAGTCCTTCGTGGTCCCCCACGTCGACAACACCGACGCGATGGTCGACCTCGTGGACGCGGAGCTGCTGAAGCTCCAGCGCTACAACGAGGGCGACACCATGGTCATCACCGCCGGCTCCCCTCCGGGCGTCCCCGGCACCACCAACATGGTCCGGGTCCACCACCTGGGCGGCCAGTCCGCCTCTTGAGGTTTTCCCCATGTGGGCCGCATCTTCCGTACGCGGAGGGTGCGGCCCACCGGCATACTGGCGGGTAATCGCTCTTCCCACCGCAGCGACCGGCATGCGATGATCGCCCGGCCTTCGGGGGGAAGGCGGGGGACCGTGCGTGTGGAGAGCGCACGTAGCCAGGGACGCCGCACTGACCAGCGGCCCCTTCCAGTCGACCACCACGCATCCATGCGGCATGCCCCAACGCCTCCAGCGTGGGGCTCCTTTGCGTACTTCCTCCTGGGCTGACCCATTTTTCGAGCAGACAGGCTGTGAAGTGCGAACAGCACCCCTGTCCGGACGCCGGCGTGGCAGACGCGCCGGACCGGCGAAGAGGATGACGTCAGGCATCGTCCTGGCGACGACCGCCGCCCTCCTGGGCGGCCTGGTCACGGCCGTCCCGGCGGCGGCCGACGAACCGGGCGACAACCCGGCCGACCCTTACCAGCGCACTTTGCGCATCAGTCTGGGCGCACAGGCGCGCAAGGACCGCTGCCAGGTCTCCCGGGCGGTCCATTACGGCGGCCCGGAGGCCAAGACTCTGGCCAACAGCAATCTGTCCGGGCCACCAGAGGTCCTGCGCCAGGCGGCGATGTACTGGAATTACGAGCCCTCAATCCTGGCCAACCAGAAGGACGTCGATGCGGGTGGGGCGTACGCCGACGCGTACCAGGCGCGTCAGATCAAGCTGAACGAGACGAACAAGCCGTACGCTTCGACGAACTCGCTCAACGGACGGTCGTACCACGCACCGGAGTTCGGTGCGGACATCCTCTCCTTCACCCTGAAGGCCCAGCGCGAGTTCTACAACAAGACGGCGGAAAACCCCACGCCGCGGCCCGGCAAGCCCGCACTGGACAAGGCCAAGCAGGTCTTCGACGCTCTTTCCACGCCCGGCGACTCATGGGCGACCGCGTACAAGCCCGTCGCGGGCAACGAACTGTTCGGGTTCGGGGGGAGTGAGACGGGGTCGGCCAACGACGTCGCCACCTTCCTGCGGTTCGGCGGTTTCCCGACCAAGGCGCCCGAGGCGGACTCCGCCGAGTTCCGCTCCGAGGTGGAGACGCTGAAGCTCGCCTGGGCCGGCTGCGACAGCGACAACCCCATCGACCACTACCGGGTCCTGTCCGGCACGGTCCTCCAGGCCTACACGGAGTGGGAGGCGGAGTACGCCTCCCAGGCCGCGCAGCGCAAGGAGATCGTCACCGCCGAGGCGGCGGCGGCCAAGGAACTCCGCATCGCCGCCGACGCCATGATCGAGGCCATCCGGCAGGCATGGCAGGCGGACCAGATCCTGTTCTGGCAGAAGCACTGGGCCGCCAACAAGGATTCCCTTGGCTACCCGAAGCCGGCCGCCTTCGCCAAGGCCACCGCCGACCTGAGCGCGGCCCGCACCGCGGCAGCCGCCCAAGTGCCCATCGCCAACAACGCAGTGACCAAGGCGAAGGCAGCCGCTGACAAGGCAGCCGCCCAGCAGACCGCCGCGTGGGCGATCGCCGACCAGGCCAAACTGCCGCGCGGCCGCGGCCTGATGTACGCACAGCAGTCCGTGCAGGTGGCAAAGGCGTCGTACGCCGCCACACAGGCGGCTGCCAAGACGGCGCTGACCGCGTCCAACGCGGCCAAGGCCACCGTCGCGGACAGCAGCGCTCTCTACGCGCTGAGCAAGACGCAGGCGCACGCCCTGAACACCGAGTTCCGCAAGGCCGCCGCGCTGGAGGCAGCCACGCAGGCCAAGGCCGCCGCCACGGCCGCCGACGCGCAGGCCAAGGAAGCCGCCGCGAACGCCACCAAGGCGAAGAACGCGCAGGCCACGGCCGAGAAGGCCGAGCAGACCGCGAAGGCCGGGGCCGCCGAGGCGAAAAGACAGCGCGCCATCGCGGAGGCGGAGAAGGTTAACGCCGAGCGCGAGCGCGACCTCGCGGCCGCCGAGCGGGCGAAGGCAGCGGCCGCCGAACAGCGTGCCCGGACCGAACGCGACGCGGCGGGCCGGGCCCGCACCGCCGCGGAGGCGGCGGGGGTGACGGCCGCAACGCAACGGCAGGCGGCGCAGCAGGCGGAGATCGAGGCATACAAGGCCCGTGACCGGGCGGTGGCGGGCGAACGTGCTCGCGACGCCACGGCGTCCCGAGCGGCGGCTTTGGAAGCCGCTGCCGCGGCGGCCGTGGGTACGGCGGCAGCCGCCGAGACCCGGCAGGCGGCCACCGAGGCGCGAAGCGCCGCCAACGAGGCGTCCGGCGCGGCGACCCGGGCCCGTACGGCGGCCAACGAGGCGACGACGGCAGCCGTCAACGCGCGCGCGGCGGCAACCAGGGCCGAGGGCGCGGCCGCCAGGTCACGCGCGGCGTCGGACGCGGCCTGGTCCGCCTACGAGAAGACCCGTGCGGCGGCGGCGACCGCCCACGCCGCGGCGGCCGAGGCCATCGACGCCGCGGCAGCCGCGAAGACGAACGCAGACAATGCCGAGGCGGAGGCCAAGAAGGCCCAGGCCGCCGCGGTCAAGGCCCGCCAGGAAGCAACGGCCGCGAAGGCCGAGGCAGAGAAGACCGCCGCGTGGGCCGCGAAGACCGCAGGGTTCGCCTATGCCGCCGGACAGGCGGCCCAGGGTGCCCGGGACGCGGCGAACGCGGTGGTCAAGGCGGCGAACGAGGCCATCGCGGTCGGTTCGCCCTACCGGGAGACGGACACGTCGGCGGCGTTCGCCGTGCTGGTGGGCCAGACGTCCAAGACGCTCGCCGAGCAGCAGGCGGCAGCCGCCCAGGCCAAGGCGAATGAGGCCTCAAAGGCCGCTGCCGAGGCGAAGGCCCTGGCCGACAAGGCTGCCGGGGACGCCAAGATCGCCGCCCAGGCGGCAGCGGCCGCCGCCGCGGACGCGGTGAAGGCCCTGCAGTCGGTAGCCGCGGCCCGGGCTTCCGCCGCGGAGGCCGCGAAGGCCGCCGCTGCGGCCGAGGCAGCGGATGCCAGGGCCCAGCAGTACGACGCCCAGGCCGGCACGGACGCGTTCTACGCGTCGTCCGCCGCCGGTGACGCCGAGACGGCCGCCGCCCAGGCGGACCGGGACGCCACCGAGGCGGAACGCGACGCCGCCGGTGCCCGCTCCGCCGCGAGCGCGGCCGAAAGCGACGCCTCCGCCGCCCGGAGCGCGGCCACGACGGCCGAGCGGGACGCGACGAAGGCCGAGACGGCCGCCGCCAACGCACAGGGCGCGGCCAAGGACGCCGACGCCGCGGCCACCCGGGCCGAGGAAGCCGAGCGGCAGCGCCTGGCCGAACTGCGCAAGCAGCGCGCCGACGCCGGAAGCCCGGATGTGGGCCCCGCCCTCTCCCAGGACGACGAGGCCATCCTGCTGCGGCTGTGCGGCCAGGAGTGTGTTGACCAGTTCCGCGCCGCCCGAGCACTGGCCGGTCAGGACCTCCTGGACTGGCTCAAGGCCAACGGTGGTCAGATCCTCCTTGATTACATCGGCTGGCCGGACCTGAAGAACTGTCTGACCAAGGGTGACATCGAGAGCTGTCTGTGGACACTGGTCAACGTCGTTGGCATGGCCATCCCGGTCGCCAAGATCCCGGCCATCGGCAAGGCGATCCTGAAGATCAGCACGGGGATCGTCGGGTTCTTCGAGAAGTCGGCGAAGGCCAAGCACATCCTCGACAACCTCAAGAAGCTGATCGACAAGGCGAAGAAGGAACCCGACGCCCCGGGCTGCAAGCCGAAGTCCGCCGTCCCGGCGGTGCACCGGAGCGCGTCGGTCGCGGCCTTCTCGGCGGCCTCGGCTTCGTCCGCTTCGTCGAACGACCCCAGCCTGTGCGACTACGACCCGGACGAGGAGCTGCCCTTCGAGCTGCTGGAGGACATCGACAAGCGGTACGGCACAGACGTCGCGGACGGCATCGAGTACCAGTGGCGTCGGATGATGTCCTCGTCGAGCGACGCGGCGGACCACCACATCCCGGGCATCGGCCGTGACCTCGAGGCCATGGCCAAATACTTCGAGAAGTGGCGGGGCAAGGCCACGCACCTGGACACCGACACGAACAACAAGGTGGCGTACGACCCCGACAAGGGATTCGTCATAGTGATCAAGCAGAACTACATCCACGGGCACAAGAAGTCGGAGTCGGACTGGCTGCACTCGGGCCGGTACAAGGAACTGCCCAAGTAGGGCGAGGAAGCGCACCATGAGAGCACAGATCCGTGTCATCCCTGAGGGGGAGACCTTCATCGTCCGGCTCGCGCCTTCGCAGGCGGCGGCCATCGGCAACGCGCTGGAAACGCTCAGGAGCAGGGACCTCGGGGATGAGGCACTGGCCGTACAGCTGGGAGCCGACCGCGCGGAGGCCGAGGAGCTGATCCGCCGTCTGCGCGAGCTCCGCGAGGCGCCGGGCGAGCTCCGCCTGGGCCTTCGTGAGCTGCACGTCGTGCACAGTGCGCTCACCACGGTGGCCACGATGTTCCTCGTCAAGGGCCGGCATTTCTCGGAGGAGCCGTTCCACAACGCCATGGGGGTCTTCCGCGAGGACGTCGACGCCCTCGCCCAGCACGTGGTGCAAGCGGTCGCGGAGGCCACTCGCCACTGACGGGCCGTGGACGGAAAGCAAGATGAGAGGAGGGAGGCCCCCGGTCCATGTGGACCGGGGGCCTCCCTCCTCCTGCCGTCCTGGTCGGTCAGGTGGTGACTTCCTCGCCCGCGGAGTTCCAGGCGCGGCTGAAGCCGCGCCCCCGCTCCACGATGGTCACCATTCCGGGCCCGTACTCGATGTCGCCGGCGATCTCACCGGGGGCGACCGGCGGCCACTCGACGTCCAGGTGGTCCCCGGGGGACAGCTCGTACTCCATCCCCGACGGCTCGAACTGAACGGTGAGCGGCGCCTCTGCCGCCGATACTCGGAACTTCATCTGCCTACCAGTTCTTGAGGATGTACGCCATCAGGTCCGCGCGGGGCCCCGCGCTGGGGTTCTGCGGCGTCACCGTGCGGACCTTGTCGTAGTACTTGAACACGGTCTCCACCTGGCTTCTGGTGAACCCCGCGTTCTTGACCTTGGCGACGTGCGCGGCATTCATGTAGTTGAGGTTGTCGAGCTTGTTCGCCCACAGGACACCCTTGCCCAGGCCCGCCGCATTGGCGTATCCATGGGCGCGTGCCACGGCGTTCACGGCTTCGAGCTCCTGGGCAACCGCTGCCGCGGTCGTCGCCGCGCGCGTCACGCCCGCCGTCGCCTCGGCCGTCATGCCGGCCTGCCCCGCGGCCGTCACGGCCTCCGTCATGCCCGTGCCGGCCACGGCGGCGGCCCGGATGGACTTGACGATCTTGGCGGCCACACCGATGACCGCCGGTACGACGATGGCCGCCGCCCACAGACAGGCGCTGACCTTGAGGTCGTTCCAGCAGTCCACGAAGTCCTGGGTGAGCCCCCGTGCGAAGCCCTCCAACACGGCTTTGGTGAGTTCGAAACCGTCGACGTGGACCTTGCGCTGCTCGCGGATGTCGATCGGCGCCGAGTCGACGTACTGGACCTCCAGGTCCCCGATGCACTCCGCGAGCGGCACGTCCGGGAAGGTGCACAGGACGACGAAGTACAGCATCGTGCCGGTGACGTGGTAGTCGACGGTGTAGTCGCAGCCGTTGGTGCCCGTGCAGAACCCGTCCGACGAGGCCGTGGTCGAGACCCCGTAGGGCACGCCCATCACTTCCGCCGCGCCCGCCATACCGGTCGTGCTCGCCTGCTGGACCTGTGCCTCGTCGCGCTTGTCCTCCTCGGTGCGGCTCGCCGCCGCCTGCGCCTCGGTCGCCGCCTCCTGCGCTCGCACGGCAGAGGCCTCGGCCGTCGTCGCATCGCGCTCCGCCTGATCGGCGACGCCGCGCGCGCTGCTCGCGTCGGCTTCGGCGGCCGTGGCCGCGTCCCGAGCCGAGGCCGCGTCGCGCTCGGCCTCCGTTGCCGCCGCGTCGGCCGCGGAGGCGTGGGTGCCCGCGGCGTCGGCGGCGTTCTGCGCGGCTTCGGCGTCTTCCTTGGCCTGCCGGTCGTACTCGACGGTGTTGGCCTCGGCCTTCTGCGCCGCCTTCGCCGAAGCGTCGGCCGCGTTGGCCGATGCCTGCGCCTGCGCCGAGGACGCCGCCGCCTTCGCCGCGTAGTCCGCCGCCTGGGCCGCGGCCTCCGCCGCCACCTTCGCGTCGGCACTCGCCTGTGCGGCCAGGGCCTTCGCCTCGGCCGCGGCCTTCGCAGCCTGCACAGACTTGGCCGTCGCCACGGCCGCCTGCTGCTCCGCCAGCGTCTTGGCGGCCTGCCCGGTCAATACGGCCAGACCGGCCGAGGAGTCGCTCTCCTTGTACGGTGAGCCGAGCTCGATCGCGTCATTGGCCGGCTTGATGACCTGCGCCGCCGAGTCACGGGCGGCCATGGCCGCCTGCGACGTGGCGTACGCGAAGCCGGCCGTGCGGACCGCGTCGACACCCGCCGCGATGGACTCCGTACGGGCCACCGCCGCGTCCGCCTTGGCTTTCACGGCGTTCTGCCGCGCCGTCTCCGCCAGCGCCTTGGCCGTGACGGCGTTCCATTTGGCCGCCCACGCCGCGTCGATGGCGTCGGCCGCGGCCGCGTGCGCCTTCTTCACTGCGGCCTCGGTGATGGCCACATCCGCCTTGGCCCCGTCGGCCGCGGACTGAGCCCGCTTGGCCGCCGCGTCGGCACGGGTCGCCGCCGCGCGGGCGTTGGACGCCGCCGTGGTGGCCTCGTTGGCCGCGGTACGGGCCGATGTGGCGGCGGACGTAGCGTTGTTGGCGGCGGTACGGGCCTGGGTGGCGGCGGCTCGTGAGGCTTCGGCCGCCGCCGTTCCTTCGTCGGCGGCCGCCTTGGCCTCCAGGGCGGCGGCCCTGGCGTTGAGCGCGTCACGGTTCTTCTCGGCGGCCAGCGCCCGGTCCCGGGCCGCGACCGCGTCGCCCTCTGCCTTGAGCGCCGCGTCCTTCTTCGTGGCGGCGGTGGTACCGGCACTCTGGGCGGCGCTCAGCTGCTCCGCGGCGATCTGCCGCTGCGACTGCGCCGTCGCCTCGGCGTTGGCGGCCTTGGTGCGCTCCGCCTCCGCGAGTTCCTTCTGCGACTTGGCGTAGGCCGCTTCCGCCTCGGCCGTCCTGCGCTTGGCGTCCGCGTCCTCGGCAGCGGTCTTCGCCTCCGCCTCGGCCGCCTTGGCCCTGTTCTCGGCGGCCTTCGCCTTGGAGGCGTTCTCGGCTGCCTTGACCGCCTGTGCCGCGGCGCCCTCGGCGGCGGCCTTCGCCTGGGCGGCGGCCTCCTGAGCGGCGATCCGGCGGAACTCGGCCTTCGACGCGTGCGCCTGCGTTTCGGCGAGCGCCATGAGGGTCTTGCTGTCGGCCGCGGAGGCGCGGGTGGCGTTCGACGCGGTCTCGGCCGCCTTGAACACCGCCTGAGCAGCGGCCGCGGACGCCTTGGTGACCTGAACGGCCTGTTGCCCGTACAGCAGGCCCCGGCCGCGTGGCTGACCGGCCGCGTCGGCGATCGCGTACGCCTGCTGCTTGGCCGTCTCGGCCTTCGCCGCCTCCAGCTGGGCGAGCTGCGCCGCCCGCGCGGCGACGAACACCCGCCCCTGGGCTCGGGCCTGCGCGTGCGCGATGTTGTTCTTGATGGTGGTGAAGGTCGCCTCGTCGGGGCGGTCTTCGGTCTGCTTCAGCCAGTACGCCTGCCACTCGGTGAGCCGGCTGGCGATGATCGACTGCCCCAGTGCCTCGCCCAGCGCCTGAGCGGCCACGGTCAGCTGCTTGGAGGCGTTCGCCTCGGCACCCAGGATGGTGTCGCGCTGGGCCCGCTGCCCGGCCAGCTCGGCCTGCCACTCGGTGGAGGCGACCACCAACGCGGGGCCCATCACCTTGTGCGGGTCCTGCGGGTTCTCCGTGGCGCACGACGCGAACCGCGATTTCAGCGCCTCGACATCGAGACGGAACTCCATGGTGTCCGGCGCGGGAGCGCTGGTGGGGAAGCCGCCGTGCTGGAGGAAGATGCGCGCGTCATCCGCGTACATCGGATGCATCCACGTCAGATGCTCGAAGGCCTGGCGGGCCTCGAGGACCTCGCCCCCGTCCGGTGAGTAGCGGACGGCGCCGATCGCGTTGACCGCGTCAACGGATTCCTTGCTCGCGAGAGGAGTCTGGTCCTCGTCGAAGAGGTCGAACTGGGAGTGCCAGAACCGCTCCGCCACCCAGTTCGACAGCCCCACCTTGACGAAGGGATCGTCCTTGTCCTCCACCCATTCGAAGACACCGTCGACCGAATGGTTCAGCGGCGTCGACCCGAAGGTCGGACTGAGGGATTCCTCCCACACCTCGGAGCGGTTGTTCAGCTCGTCGAGCTTGGCCCTGGCCCAGTCCTTGTCCTTCTGGAAGGCGACGTCGAGCGGCGGGGGCGGATCCTTCCAGAACGCCAGGTCCGCGGCCGTGCGCAGTTCCGCCTCGGTGGCGTTGAGACCGCCACGGGCGACGGCCTTCAGCTCCTGGCCGCCCTTGCGCAGCATCAGGCTCATGGTGCACTGGTCCGCCCGCACCTGGGCGGCGTTGTCCAGGTCGTAACCGATCGGTTCGTCGATGTCGGCGACGAGCTGTACCGGCTGGCGCGGGGAGGGGAGTTGGTTCCCTGTGAGGGTTACGGCGAGGGCCGTCGCGAGCGCCGTCGTGCTCAGCAGCCGGGTCCACCGGCCGGAGAGGTGGCGTCTTGGAGGGGGAGCGTTGGTACGCATGGAGATGTCACCGTTCTGGTGCGCGGGGGAAGGGGGAAGTCAGAACAGGGTGTTGAAGGCGGCCCAGCCGGAAGTGCCGATCTGCACCCGGGGCTCGAAGGGCGCGCTCGCCCTGCCGGTGCCCTTGAACAACCACAGGGCGCCTGCCGTATCGCTGGCGATCAGGTCCGCCTTGCCGTCGCCGCTGTTGTCCCCGGTGGAGACGAGCGCCTTGTATCCGCCCCATCCCGTGCCCACCGTGACGCGGGTTCCGAGCACGGCGTCCGCGGTGGCGTTGCCGGTACCGGGGTAGATGTAGAGGGTGCCGGTGGTGGACCGGGCGATCAGGTCCGCCTTGCCGTCGCCGGTGTAGTCGCCCCTCCCGGCCAGGGCGTTCATGCCGTTCCAGCCGCCGGTGCCGATACGGATCCGGGGAGCGAGGGTGGCGGTCGAACGGCCCTGGTACAGCCACAGCGCGCCGGCCGCGTCACGGCCGATCACGTCCTCGTCCGCGGTCCCCACCATGTTGCCGGGCGACATGGTCAGGTTGTAGATGTGCCAGCCGGTGCCGTGGATTTTGGTGTCGGTGCCGCGCTCGGCCGTGTAGTACAGCGTCCTGTCCAGCTGGAAGAACAGGTCCCGGCCGGTCCCGCCTTCGGAGAAGCGCGCCTGGAAGAACGTTGTGGCGTCGCCGTACCCTCCGCCGAGGCTCACGGCGGCCTTGACGCCGCCGGTGCCCTTGGGCTCGTAGAGGAAGAGCCGTCCGTCGGTGGTGCGGGCGTACAGCGGGAGCATCGGTGCCCCGGTGGCCGCCGTGGCCGTTCCGGAAGCGGCGGCGGTGCTCTCGGTCGCCCAGGGGGCGGACGGCAGGGCTGTCGCCGTCCCGAAGGCCAGTGCGGCTGCTGCCGTGAGCCCGACAGCACACACCACCGCCCCGCGCATGGAACGGCTGAGGTGTCTGAGCATCAGTGTGTGAGATCCTTGTGTGTTCGCGAGCGCGAACACACCTGGTTACGGACCACGATCTCGATCACCCCCCGGCTGCCCGCGCGCCGGGTCCGCGACCGCGACACGCTCACTCTAGGCACGTGTAAACCCGGGTTGTGAAGAGAGTATGAAAAAGTCGTGAGCTGCCTTCACATACATCAACGGCCCTACATCACAGGGGAATTCCGATGGCCTCCCCGCCCTGGCGGCGGGGAGGCCATCGGACTGTGCGGCTCCCGGAAGGTCTGCTCGGTCAGCCGTCGATGAAGTTCCTCAGCCCCGGCACCGTGAGGGTGCCACCGAACTGGCCGGCCTGAGTCACGTTCACATCAGTGAAGAACGCGAAGGGCACGTTGAGCGGGGGCGGGGTCTCGGGGCTGAACTCGATCGGAATGAGGCCGAAGAGGTTGCCCTTCAGTGACTCGGTGTACATCGTCACCGTGCCACCGCGGATGGTGGAAGTGGACCCCGGTCGGGACGTCACGTGGCCCGTGTGGCCCTTCGAGTGGACCGTGAGCTGGTGGAGGTCCTTGATGTCGACCTCGCTGGCGGTGAACTTCAGGACCTTCTTGACCTTGCCGCCGTAGGTCTTGACCTCCACGATGCCGTGGTAGTCGAGCCCGCGCAGGGTGAGCATCGTGCTCTCCAGCCTCCACGGCTCGTCAGGGAGCAGCGGGATGCCGGGCTCCAGCTCGGCGGCGTCGAGGGCCTCCGGGTCGGGGGTCGGGCAGGGGAAGCGCGGCTTGGCGCCCTCGGGGATGTCCTCGTCCTTCTTGGGGTCGAGTCCCTTGACGTCCTCCGGAAGCTCCTCCACCTCGGCGCCTGCCTCGTCGGCGGCGTCCTTGATCGCTTCCTTGGTCTTGTCGACGACCTTGTCGACCTCGCCGGCCTCGTCGTCCTTCTCGGCCGGCTTCTCCGCGGGCTTGGTCGACGGCTCCGTGGACGGCTCGGTCGAGGGCTTGGCGGACGTCGGCGGCGTGGTGGGGGCGGTGGTCGACGGGGTCGCCGTCGGCTCGTCCTTGTCCGGGCCGTCGAAGACGTCCTTGATCGCGTCACCGATGCCCAGCGGGTCCAGGGGGTTCCTGGTCTCGGTGGGCGTGGGGGTGGGCGTGGGCGTCGGAGTCGTGGAGGGCGTCGGGCTCGTGGCGGCGGGCGGCTTCGTCGCGCCGGCCTTCGGCTCGGTGGTCCCCTTCTCCGTCTCGCTCGCGGACGGGCTGGCGCCGGGTGTCGGCTCCTTCTCCTCGTCCGCCCCGGGAGTCTCGGTCGCGCTCTGCGACGGCTTGGGCGTCGGGGACTCGGACTCCTTCGGCTTCTCGGACTCCGACGGCTCGTCCGACCGCGTCACGCACGGGCCGGGCGCGAAGGGGATGTCCTTCTCGTCGGCGATGGCGAGCTTGGGGGTCAGTCCGAGGCCGACGAATACCGCGGTGGGCATCGCGGCCAGGGCCATCGCCTTGCCCGCCGGTGCCTGAAGCTTGGTCAGCAGCGACTTCCTCGGAGCCGCGTGTCGCGGCCCCTTTCTCGTCGGCTGGGTGTCGTCACCCCGCACTGTTCCTCCCGCCGTTGGCGTCGATCGTGCTGTCGGTCGCGTTCATCTGCGGGGTCACGGCGGCCGAGAGTTCGTCGGCCCGCTCGTCGGAAGGCGCGGGGACCCCTTCGTCGCCTTCCGGCAGCCCTGCTTCATCCGTCGGCTCCTCCTTCACCGGCTCACCAGGCGCCCAGGAGGCGGAAAGAGCGCCGCCGATCAGGGCGAAAAGGAAGCCCATGAGGAAGCCGCCGATGTTCGCGACGGGCAGGGACACGAGGGCCAGGACGATGGCGGCGACACCCGCGAACACCCGCACGACGGAGTGGAACCACATCGTCAGGCCCAGCGTGACCAGCAGGACGCCGATGATCAACGAACCGGCACCGGCCGTGGTCGCCATGGCGATGGTCATGTTGCCGAGTCGGAGGTCGGCGTACGGCAGATAGGCGATCGGCAGACCGCCGATCACGGTGAACAACCCGCCCCAGAAAGGCCGGTTGCCCCGCCACGCCCGGAAGCGCAGCTGCCAGTAGGTGAATCCGCGGGAACCAGTGGACTCGGCGCTCATGGAAAACAGCTCCCTGGAAGCGGTGGTGCTGGAAAGAAAAAAGAAGAAGGGAGAGGTAACCCGGACGGGCAGGCTCGCCAGACGCGTTCCCGCCCGCCCGGCACGTGCTAGTCCTGGAAGCACTCCTTGGTGCCACGGTGCAGCTTGAGCTCCAGGTCAGGCAGCCGGAAGGTGCCGGCCGTGGTCGCCCACGCCTTCTGTCGCACGTTGGTCAGCGTGACGTCCTCGGCACGCTGGGCGAAGCCGAACGGGCTTGCCTTGCCCTCGGTACCCGGCTGGATACCGGGGTCACCCTTCTTCTTGGGCAGGGAACCGGCGGCAACACCGATGTCGATCTTCTCGAAGTAGGCGTCGGCCTCGAGGTCCGAGACATCCAGGTAGATGTCCGTGGCCTCGACCTTGCGGTCACCCGTACCGGCCTTCAGCTCCAGGCTGACCGTACCGATGAGCGGCACGTGCGGCGTCACGACGGACTGGCACATGTTGGTGATGGTGGCCGACTTGAAGCCCGACACCGCCACCGGCGCGGCGAACTTCTCACCCTTGAGATTCGTGCCCTCGGCGTAGCTGCCGTACTGGACGAAGTTCTTACCGGTGAGCTCAGTTGCCCTCACCTTGAACTCCTGGCCGGAGATGCTGAACGACGCCGCCAGCGCTCCCTGTGCCAGGCCGATGCCTATCGCGGCCGTCGCGGCCACGCTCGGCACCATGACAACGGCGAACCGCTTCCATCTGGTCCCACCGCGAACCTGGGACTTCATAGATTTCCTCCTTCTCGGACGTACATCTCCGGATGGGCCCAGGGCCCGTCCTGGGATGGGAGAAGTGCTACGTCCTCGGGAAGGAGAGCGCCCGTAGATCAGGCGCGAGCCGCGTCCGAATCACCGGCGATCACCCCCGAGCGACAACCACTGGCCACGCCTTCGCGCAACCCTGCTTGGACAGGCCCTGCCGGGATGGGCAGGAACCCCCCTGTCCGGGGCCGGCGATCAGGTGTGCCGGCCCACTCGGTGGGGACCCGCTCCCGTCGGCGCGGCTGGTTGCCGGGCTGGTACGGGATTGGACCGAGCGTGGCCGATCGTGGTCCATTCACGGCTCGTACACAAGGGGGTTCATTACTCACTAGTAACGGGTGGATAACCACGCCACGACGGGGTGATGTCGCCCGGGCACACAGGGTGCTACCCGCCGGTTCGACAGAAGGGGATTTCGGAGGCAAAAGCCGGACATAAAGAGGGTGTTGATTTACTGCAAGTAACAGCGGCCGCGTTTACCAAGTTTTGGTAAAGCACGGCCGCCTTTTGTCACTGTGTCGCCAAATCGTCGGCGCCCCGGTGCGGGGTCAGTGCGTCAGAAGAGCACCCGCGCGAGCGCCGCGCGGGCCTTGGTGACGCGCGGGTCGTCGGGGCCGATCACCTCGAAGAGCTCCAGCAGCCGCACCCGCGCCGTGTCGCGGTCCTCGCCCGCCGTGCGGCGCACCGTTTCGACGAGCCGGCCGAACGCGTCCTCCACGTGACCGCCCACCAGGTCCAGGTCGGCGGCAGCGAGCTGGGCCGGTACGTCGGCCGGGTCGTCCGCGGCGTTCTTGCGGACCGTCTGGGGGTCCATGCCCTGGACCCGGGAGAGCAGCTCCGCCTGGGCGAGGCCGAGCTTGGCCTCCGTGTTGCCCGGGTCGTCGACCAGGACGTTCTTGTACGCCTGGATCGCGCCGCCGAAGTCGTTCGCGTCCAGCGCCCGCACGGCCGCCTCCAGCAGCGCGTCGTACGGGCCGGCCGGCTGCGCCGGGGCCGCCGCCTCGGGACCCTCCGCGCCGGGCTCGATCGCGATACCGGTGAGGCCGAAGCGCTCCTCGCCGACCTGGATCAGCTGGTCCAGGGTCTGGCGGATCTGCGCCTCGGGCGCCGCGCCCTGGAAGAGCGGCAGCGCCTGGCCGGCGACCACCGCGAAAACGGCCGGGATCCCCTGGATCCCGAACTGCTGCATCAGCATCTGGTTGGCGTCGACGTCGATCTTGGCGAGCACGAAGCGGCCGTTGTACTCGACGGCCAGCCGCTCCAGCAGCGGGCCGAGCTGCTTGCACGGCTCGCACCACTCGGCCCAGAAGTCGATGACGACCGGGACCTCGGTGGAGCGCTGGAGGATGTCGCGCTCGAACCCCGCCTCGTCGACATCGATCACCAGGGCCGACGGGGGTACGGCTCCGCCGCCGCCCTGCCGGGCGGCCTGGGCGCGCGCCTGCTCCGCCTTCGCCTTGGCCTCTCCGGCCGCCTTCACCGCGGCGAGGTCGACGACGCCGTTCATGGACATGTTCCTAGGCTGCATGGGTACATCCTCCCCCTTCCGCGCGCGTAACCGGTAAGCCATGGCCGAACCGCGTCCGCCCGCGCGCCCCCCGCCGGTGTGCGGGGCGTACGGACGTACGCGATCCAGCAGATGTTTCGCTGGTGTTCTCGGCACCGGGTCCCCACCCTGGTGCCAGTGGTTGTCGCTCCTGGCCGCTCAAAGCCTTTCGCTACGGGTCGTAGCGTAACCCCGATGCACGGCGCCCGGGGCCCGGACCGCCCGGTGAACTGCCTCACATGTACGGGCCGGTAACACCGCGCGTACTCGCCGGTATGGTCGAGCGTCATGTGCAGCAGCTCCAGCCCTTCCGCCCGCAGCCGTACCGGCGGCCGCCCCCGCTCGGCACAGGCCGACGCCGCGATACTGGAGGCGACCCGGGCGGCCCTGGTCGAGCTGGGCTGGTCCAAGCTGACGATGGGGGACGTCGCAGGCCGCGCCGGGGTCGCCAAGACGACCCTGTACCGGCGCTGGGCGAGCAAGAACGAACTGGTCGTCGACGCCGTCGCCGTCCTCTTCGACGAGCTCGAACTGCCCGACCGCGGCAGCCTGATGGCCGACATCGAAGGTGTGGTGCTCCAGTTCGCCGCCCTGCTGGAGCGGCCCGAGACCAAGACGGCACTGATGGCCGTCATCGCCGAGTCCACCCGCGACGAGCCGCTGCGCGAACGGATACGCACCTCGATCGTGGACCGGCAGAAGCGGCTCGTCCTCGCGGGCCGGCGCCGCGCCCAGGCCCGCGGCGAGCTGCCCGCGAACCCCGCCTCGACGACCGGCACCGACGACCTGATCTTCGACGTGATCGCCGGCGCCGTGGTCCACCGAGCGCTGGTGAGCGCCGAACCCGTCGACACCGAGTGGGTCCAGCGCTTCACCGCCCTGCTGCTGGGGGGCCTGGGAGCCGCCGCTCAGACCTGATAACGGCCGGCCGCGAAGAGGTGCGGGTGGTCCGCGATCCACTCCGACGTACGCTTCAGGCCCTCCTCCAGCGGCACCTCCGGCCGCCAGCCCGCCCACTCCCGCGCCCGCCCGTTGTCCGACAGCAGCCGCTCCACCTCGCTGCCCGACGGGCGCAGCCGCGCGGGATCGACGACGACCTCGACGCCGTCCCGCCCCGACGCCTCGATCAGCTTGCGCGCCAGTTCCCCGACCGCGATCTCCTGCCCCGTACCGAGGTTCACCACCTCGCCCAGCGCCCGGTCGCACTCCGCCATCGCCAGGAAGCCGCGCGCCGTGTCCGTGACATAGGTGAAGTCCCGGGTCGGGGTGAGGGAGCCGAGCTTGATCTGCCGGGCGCCCGCGTGCAGTTGGGCGAGGATGGTGGGGATGACGGCACGGGCGGACTGGCGCGGCCCGTAGGTGTTGAACGGCCGGACGACCGTGACGGGCAGCTCGAAGGCGTGCCAGTGGGACAGCGCCATCATGTCGGCGCCGATCTTGGACGCGGAGTACGGCGACTGCGGCTGGAGCGGGTGGTCCTCGCCGATCGGGACGGTACGGGCGGTCCCGTACACCTCACTGGTGGAGGTGTGGACGAGCCGCCGCACGGCGTACCGGCGACAGGCCTCGGCGACGTTCTCGGTGCCGGTGACGTTCGTCTGCACGTACGCGCCGGGCGAGTCGTAGCTGTACGGGATGCCGATCAGCGCGGCCAGGTGGAAGACGGTGTCGCAGCCGGCGACGGCGTCCATGACGCGCCCGGGGTCGCGGACGTCGCCCGCGACCAGCTCGACGTCGTCCATCCGGTGGGCGAGGTCGCCCTTGTCGCCGTACGGCTTGTAGTGGACGAAGGCGCGGACGCGGGCGCCGCGTTCGAGGAGCAGGTCGACGAGGGTGGAGCCGATGAAGCCTTCGGCGCCGGTGACGAGGACGGTGCGGTCGGTCCAGTTCATGATGCGTACTCCCTTGTGTACGAGGCGAGACGGAGGACCCGCTCGGCGAGCAGGTCCGCGGCGTGGGCGTGCGGGCCCGGGTCGGCCGCGCCGTTCATCGCGACCAGCCGCGCCGGGTCGGCGAGCAGCGGCTCGACGAGCGCGGCGAGGCGGTCGGGGGTCGTTTCGGCGTCGGGCAGCAGGAGGCCCGCCCCGGCGTCGGTGAGCACGCGGGCGTTGTGGGTCTGGTGGTCGCCGGGGGCGTGCGGGTAGGGGACGAGGACGGCGGGTACGCCGGTGGTGGCGAGCTCGGCGGCGGTCGCCGAACCGGCCCGGCACACCACCAGGTCGGCGGCCGCGTACGCCAGGTCCATCCGGTCCAGGTACGGCACCGCGCGGGCGACGGGGTTGCCCGCGAGGGCGCGCCGGGTGGCGTCGATCGCGGCCGGGCCGGTCTTGACCAGCAGGTGTACGTCGGTGCGGTGCCGCCACCGGTCGGCGAGCCCGAGCGCGGCCTCGGTGAGCCGCCGGGCGCCGAGGCTGCCGCCGTTGACCAGCACCAGACGCCGTCCGGCGGGGACGCCCAGCTCTTGGCGGGCCGTGGGGCGCAGCGCGTCCCGGTCGAGGGCGGCGAGCGAGGCGGCGATGGGCATGCCGGTGGTGACGGCGCCGGGCAGGTGGCCGGTGTCGAAGGCGACGGCGATGTGCGGGGTGAGGCGGGCGGCGAACTGGTTGGCGCGCCCCGGGACGGCGTTGGACTCGTGGATCAGGCTCGGCAGCCCGGCCGTCCTGGCCCCCAGGACGACGGGCGCGCTCGGGTAGCCGCCCATGCCGACAGCGACCTGGGCGCGCTGCTCGCGGAGGATGGCCCGCACCTGTGCGGCCGAGCGCAGCAGGGCGGCGGGCAGCAGGTACCGCTTGGCGCCGAGCGCCGGGTCGAAGGGGAGCATGTCGACGGTGTGGAGGCGGTATCCGGCGGCCGGTATCAGCTCGCCCTCCAGGCCACGGGTCGTGCCGACGAAGGCGATCACGGCGTCGGGCACGGCCCGGCGCAGGGCGTCGGCTATGGCGAGGCCGGGGTAGATGTGGCCGCCGGTGCCACCGGCGCCGATCACGACGGAGAGTGGTGTGCGCATGGACGGGGACGGTTCCGGAGCGGCTTAAGAGGCTTCTAAGAACGGGTTTTGGCAGGGTGTCCCGTATGAGCACAGCGAAGGTCCTGGTGGTCGACGACGATCCGGAGGTACGGGCGGCCGTCGAGGACGGTCTGACGGTGGAGGGGTACGAGGTCCGGGGCGCGGCGGACGGGCTGGCGGCGCTTTCGGCGGTGGCCGCCTGGCAGCCGGACGTGATCGTGCTGGACGTGATGATGCCGGTGCTGGACGGGCTGGCGGTGTGCCGGCGGCTGCGCGCGCTCGGCGACCGTACGCCCGTCATCGTGCTGACCGCGCTGGACTCGGTGAGCGAGCGGGTCGACGGCCTGGACGCGGGCGCCGACGACTACCTGGTCAAGCCGTTCGCGCTGGACGAACTGACCGCGCGGGTACGGGCGCTGCTGCGGCGTACGGCGCCGGAAGCCCCGGAGCCGGGCACGCTGGCATTCGCGGACCTGGTGGTCGACCCGGCGACCCGCACCGGCAGCCGCGCGGGCCGCCCGCTGGAGTTCACCCGCACCGAGTGTGCCCTGCTGGAGATGCTGCTGCACCACCCGGGCCAGGTCCTGCCCCGCGAGCTGATCCTGGAGCGGGTGTGGGGCCAGGACTTCGGGCCCGACTCCAACTCCCTCGCGGTGTACGTCGGTTACCTGCGCCGCAAGCTGGAGACGGCGGGCGAACCACGCCTGGTCCACACCGTGCACGGCGTCGGCTACCGGCTGGACGAGTCGTGAGCGGGGCGCTGGGTCCGAGCGCTGCCCATTCCGTTGTGGGCAGTCGTCCCGCAGGGCGATGGGGGTCCCCCCTGCTCGAGCGAAGCCGAGAGCTCGGGGGAGGGTGGGCACAACGGACGGGCGCGGTGTGTGTCCGGTGCGCCCCGGAGCGGTGCCCGGAGGGGCACGCGTGAGCGCCCGGCGGCGGCTGGGCGCGCGGTGGCGGAGGCGGCGGCCGCTGCGTACGCGGCTGGCGGTCGCCGCGTCGGCGGCGGTGGCGCTCGTCGTGGTGGGCGTGTGCACGGCGGCGTTCTTCGTCATCCGGTACGCGATGTACCACCAGCTGGACCTGAACCTCACCCAGTCGGCGACCCGCACCACCCAGCAGGACCGGGGCGAGCCGCCCGGTGTCCTCGCGGGCGAGTGCCGTTTCCTGTCGGCGCCGGCGTGCGCGCAGATCGTGCCGGCACAGGCGCAGGGCGACCCCTCGGAGCCGTATCTGCTGCCGGTGACCGCGCCGGTGCGCGAGGTGGCGGACGGGCGGCGCGCCGCGTACTACAGCAACATCACGCTGGACGACGGGCACTCGGCACGCATGCTGACGACGCCCTTCGGCAAGGGCGAGGCGCTCCAGGTGGCCCTGCGCGCCGACACCGTGGAGAAGGGCGTGCGGCAGGCGGCCGGGCTGCTCGCGGCGGTGGGCGGCGCCGGGGTGCTGCTGGCGGCGGCCCTCGGGTACGGCGTGTCCCGGACCGGGCTCGCCCCGGTCGCCCGGCTCACCGCGACCGCCGAGCGGATCGCCGCGACCCGCGATCCACGGCACCGGATCGAGCTGCCGGAGGGCCCGCCCGGCCGGGAGGACGAGGTGACGCGGCTGGCGGCCACGTTCAACACCATGCTGGGCGAGCTGGAGCAGTCAGTGACCGCCCAGCGCCGGCTGGTCGCGGATGCCTCGCACGAGCTGCGCACCCCGCTCACCGCGCTGCGGACCAACGCCGAGCTGCTGGCCCGCGCCGACCGGCTCAGCCCGGCGCAGCGGGAGCGGGCGTCGGCGGCGCTGGGCCGCCAGCTTCGCGAGGTGACGGGCCTGGTGGGCGACCTGATCGAGCTGGCCCGGGACGAGGAACCGCAGCCGCTGGTCGAGGAGGTGCGCCCGGCGACGCTGCTGGAGCACACGGTGGCCACCGCCCGTACGCACTGGCCCCAGGTGGCCTTCACGCTCCGGATCGACGAGGCGGCGTCCGCCCTGTCCCTGCCGGGCGTGCCCGCCCGGTTGTCCCGGCTGCTCACCAACCTCCTCGACAACGCGGCCAAGTTCACCCCGCCCGGCGGCGCGCCCGTCGAAGTGGAGCTGGCCGGGCGGGAGGTGACCGTCCGGGACCACGGCCCCGGTATCGCGCCCGAGGACCTCCGTCACGTCTTCGACCGCTTCTACCGTGCCGAGTCGGCGCGCGCCCTGCCCGGTTCGGGTCTCGGCCTGGCGATGGCCCGCCAGATCGCCCGCGCGCACGGCGCGGAGCTGACCGCCGAGAACGCCCCGGGCGGCGGCGCCCTGTTCCGTCTCGCCTTCAGAGGTGACGGTGCATGACGTGCAGCCCCACGTACCCCTTCTCCGGGTGCTGGAACGCCTCCGGGACCGTGCCGACCACCCGGAACCCGAGCCGCTCGTACAGCCGTACCGCGTGCACGTTCGTCTCCACGACCGCGTTGAACTGCATGCCCCGGAAGCCGGCCTCCCGCGCCCACTCCAGGGTGTACTCGACGAGCGCCCGCCCCACGCCCCGCCCGCCGTGCGCAGGGTCGGTCATGTAGCTGGCGCTGGCGATGTGCGCGCCGTTGCCGCCCTGGTTGTTGGTCATCTTGGCCGTGCCGAGGACCGTGCCGGTCTCGTCGTCGACGGCGACGACCGTACGGTTCGGGGCGGGCAGCAGCCACCAGCCGCGGCCCTCCTCCTCGCCCAGGTCGAGGGGGTAGGTGAAGGTGTCACCGGCGGCGACGATGGTGTGGAAGAACGGCCAGATAGCGGGCCAGTCGGCGGCGGTGGCTTCCCTGATGCTGATGTGCATCCGCCCAGCATGCCCCGCCGCCTGCCGCGGGCGCAGTCGGGTTTCAACCGACGCGTACGAACCGTTCCGGCGGCCCTTCCTCCGGCGCCAGCAGCCCGGCCCGTACGAGGGCGGCGCGGCCGGCCATCACCCCGGCGTCCCGGAAGGCCCGCTCCGAGGAGTCGAGCTCGTGGTGCCGCCCGTGGGTGAGGAGGACGGCGGCGGCCGTACCGCCCAGCCCCTTTTGGACGCCCGCCCAGAGGGCGTCCGCGTACTCGGGCGCCAGCAGCCGCCCCGGGACCAGGTTGAGGAACTCGCTCCCCCCGTCCGGTCCCGGCGGCTCGAAGTCCGCGTCGAACAGCGCGAACGGCCCGCAGGCCCCCACGTACCAGTAGCGGACGGCGACGTCACGGACCGGTACGGGGAGGACTGCCATGAGCCCAGCCTAGAAGCCCGGCGGCTCGGTGTACGTGCCCCACTCCTCCCGCAGGGCGTCGCAGATCTCGCCGAGCGTGGCCTCCGCCCGTACGGCGTCGAGCATTGGCTCGATCATGTTGGAGCCGTTCCGCGCGGCGGCCAGCATGCCGTCCAGGGCGGCCTGCACGCGCGCGTCGTCGCGGCGCGCCTTGCGCTCGCCGAGGACCCTGACCTGCTCCCACTCGACCTCGTGGCTGACCCGCAGGATCTCCAGGTCGCCGGTCACGGACCCGTGGTGGCAGTTGACGCCGACGACCCGCTTGTCGCCCTTCTCCAGGGCTTGCTGGTAGCGGAAGGCGGACTCGGCGATCTCGCCGGTGAACCAGCCGTCCTCGATGCCGCGCAGGATGCCGGAGGTGACCGGCCCGATGGGGTGCTGCCCGTCGGGGTGGGCGCGAAGGCCCCGTTCCTTTATGCGGTCGAAGATCTTCTCGGCGTCGGCCTCGATACGGTCGGTGAGCTGCTCGACGTACCAGGACCCGCCCAGCGGGTCGGCGACGTTGGCGACGCCGGTCTCCTCCATCAGCACCTGCTGGGTGCGCAGGGCGATCTCGGCGGCCTGCTCGCTGGGCAGGGCGAGGGTCTCGTCGAGGGCGTTGGTGTGCAGCGAGTTGGTGCCGCCCAGCACCGCGGCGAGCGCTTCCACCGCTGTACGCACCACGTTGTTGTACGGCTGCTGGGCGGTGAGCGAGACGCCGGCGGTCTGGGTGTGGAACCGCAGCCACTGCGCCTTGTCGCTCTTCGCGCCGTACACCTCCTTCATCCAGCGGGCCCAGATACGGCGGGCGGCGCGGAACTTGGCGATCTCCTCGAAGAAGTCGACGTGCGCGTCGAAGAAGAAGGACAGGCCGGGCGCGAAGACGTCCACGTCCAGGCCGCGGGACAGCCCCAGCTCGACGTACCCGAAGCCGTCGGCGAGCGTGTACGCCAGCTCCTGCGCGGCTGTCGCGCCGGCCTCGCGGATGTGGTAGCCGGAGACGGACAGCGGCTTGTACGCGGGGATGTCGCGGGCGCAGTGCTCCATCAGGTCGCCGATGAGGCGAAGGTGGGGCTCGGGCTGGAAGAGCCACTCCTTCTGGGCGATGTACTCCTTGAAGATGTCCGTCTGCAGGGTGCCGTTGAGGACGCCCGGGTCGACGCCCTGCCGTTCGGCGGCGACGAGGTACATGCAGAAGACGGGGACGGCGGGCCCGGAGATGGTCATGGAGGTGGTGACGTCGCCCAGGGGGATGTCCTTGAAGAGGACCTCCATGTCGGCGGCGGAGTCGATGGCGACGCCGCAGTGGCCGACCTCGCCGAGCGAGCGGGGGTCGTCGGAGTCGCGGCCCATGAGCGTCGGCATGTCGAAGGCGACGGACAGGCCGCCGCCCCCGTTGCCGAGGATCATCTTGTAGCGCTCGTTGGTCTGCTCGGCGTTGCCGAAGCCGGCGAACTGGCGGATGGTCCAGGTGCGGCCCCGGTAGCCGGTCGGGTAGAGGCCACGGGTGAAGGGGTACTCACCGGGCCAGCCGATCCGCTCGAAGCCGTCGTAGGTGTCGCCGGGCCGGGGCCCGTAGACGGGCTCCACGGGGTCGCCGGAGAGCGTGGTGAAGTCGGCGTCGCGCTTGTGGGCGGCGTCGTAGCGGGCCTGCCAGCGTCGGCGGCCTTCCTCGATGGCGTCAGCGTCCATACCTTCGAATTTACTAGGACGTCCTAGTAAATGTCGATGGCCGAAGGCCGTACGCGTGGCGTACGGCCGGGGGCGTCAGGCCTTGGCGACGACCGGCGACGCGTCGGCGAGCAGCGGCTCGACGTCGCGGGTGACCTTGCGCTCGACGAAGAAGGCGGCGAAGGGGATCGTGCCGGAGAGCAGGATCCACAGGAGCCTGCCGAACTTCCACCGGGCCTTGGAGCCCAGGTCGAAGGCGAAGATCAGGTAGATGATGTAGAGGACGCCGTGGGCCTGGGAGACCATGAAGGTCACGTCCTCGCCCGTGTCGAACCCGTACTTGAACACCATGCACGTGCAGAGCACGAGCAGCATGACGGCAGTCACATAGGCCATGACCCGGTAGCGGGTCAGCACGCTCCTCTTCATGGCGTCGAGCGTAACGTGACGTTCCGGGCGATCTTCGCGCGGGCCTCCCCTACGGGGTCACTTCTCCTCGAAGTCGTGGGCCGCGATCCGCAGCGGCCGCAGCATCGCGAAGATCTCCGCGCACTCCTCCGCGTCGTACGCGCCCAGGCCGAAGTCCATCGCCATCAGGTCCGCCGTCGCCGCCTCGACGACCTCGCGGCCCTTGTCGGTGATGGAGGCGAGGGTGCCGCGCCCGTCGTTGGGGTTGGGGCGCTTGGCGACCAGGCCGGACCTGACCAGCCGGTCGACGGTGTTCGTCACGGACGTCGGGTGGACCATCAGCCGCTCGCCGATCTTGGACATCGGCAGCTCGCCCTCCTTGGAGAAGGTGAGCAGCACCAGCGCCTCGTACCGGGCGAAGGTCAGCCCGTAGGGCCTGACCACCGCGTCGACCTCCGCGAGCAGGATCTGGTGCGCCCGCATGATCGAGGTGATGGCGGCCATGGAGGGGACGGGGCCCCAGCGACGCTGCCAGAGCTCGTCGGCACGGGCGATGGGGTCGAACGGGAGACTGAGCGGCTTCGGCACGTCATCGACCTTACCGACTGGTCACATGCTGGTCAGCCCTGTCTCGCGGTTCGGTCCGCGCCACCGTCACGGCGTGGTGTCGCAGCCCGACACCATGTGAACGTTATGTCACGATTGCCCGGTCTGTCCGTCCGTAGCTCACAGCCATACGAGGGGGCTGGATGTCCGGCCACAGATCGTTTCGCGTTGTCACGGCCCTTCTCCTGGCCGCCGCCCTGGCCGGCGGCTGCTCCTCCGGCGGGGGCGGCGGGGGCGAGGAGGGACCCGCCCAGGAACCCGTCGGCCGGAGCGCGCCCGCCAAGGGCTCGCCGTTCTGGGTCGACCCGAACAGCCCGGCGGCCCGCCAGGTCACGGCGTACGAGGCCGAGGGCCGCACCGGGGACGCCA
Source organism: Streptomyces sp. CB03238 (assembly GCF_002099185.1). NCBI lineage: Bacteria > Bacillati > Actinomycetota > Actinomycetes > Kitasatosporales > Streptomycetaceae > Streptomyces > Streptomyces sp. CB03238. The sequence goes on from NZ_NBCN01000024.1 coordinate 84,543, forward strand.
AGCTGCTGCGGCGGATCTCCGAGCGGCCGGCCGCCCAGTGGCCGGCCTGGAACAACCCGGCGGCGGACATCCGGCAGGCCGTGCGCGGGGCGGCACCGGGGAAACAGACGGTCGTCCTGGTCGCGTACAACATCCCCCACCGCGACTGCGGCCTGTACTCGGCGGGCGGCGCGGCGAACCCGGAGGCGTACCGGGAGTGGATCGGCTCGTTCGCCGAGGCCATCGGGGACGCGCCCGCCATCGTCGTCCTGGAGCCGGACGCCGTGCCGCACCTGGTGGACGGCTGCACGCCCGCCCAGCACCACGAGGAGCGCTACCAGCTGCTCGCCGAGGCGGTGGACCGGCTCAAGCGGCAGCCGCGCACCAAGGTGTACCTGGACGCGGGCAACCCGGCCTGGATCAAGGACCCGGGCAAGCTGGTGGAGCCGCTGCGGCGCGCCGGTGTCGCCAAGGCGGACGGCTACTCGCTGAACGTGTCGAACTTCCAGACCACGCCTACGGTCACCGCCTTCGGTACGGAACTGTCGGCGCTCCTGGGCGGCGCCCACTTCGTCATCGACACCAGCCGCAATGGCGCCGGCCCGCTCGCGGGCGACGGCGAGGAGGCCTGGTGCAATCCGCCGGGGCGGGCGCTCGGCACGCCGCCGACCGAGAACACCGGCGACGAGCGGGTGGACGCCTACCTGTGGATCAAGCGCCCCGGCGAATCGGACGGCACCTGCCGGGGCGGCCCGGCCGCCGGGACGTGGTGGCCGGAATACGCGCTGGGCCTGGCGCGCCGCGCGAAGGGGTAGCCCGGCTCAGGACGTGACGCGGCTCCGGACGTGACGCGGCTCAAGGCGTGACGCGGCTCAAGGCGTGACCACCGGGGCGAGGCGTGACCCGGCTCAGTCGACCTGGATCCACTTCGCCACCGAGGGCCGCCCGTCCTTGTCGACCACGAACAGCATGTACCAGCCGGGCGGGACCAGGGTCCTGTCCAGCGGCGCCTCGATGGTCACCGCGTCCGCGCCCTTGGTCAGGCCCAGCTCGATGGAGCGCTGCTCCACGTCCGTCGTGTGCGTGACCGCGCTGGGCCGCATCAGCCGCGCCTTGGCGATGCGGGCGGCGTCCTTGGTACGGAAGGTGGCCCGGCCGTTCTGGTCGAGCTCCTGGGGGCCCTCGCCCAGCACCGGCCGGGCGTCGGCCCCGGCGCCGTGCAGGTACGGCGGGGTGAAGACCTCCACTCGCTGCTCGAACGACCCGAGCTTGGTGTTGTCCTTGTCGTCGAACAGCGGGTCCGAGCCGAACGTCGCCACCCGCCCGTCCGGCAGCAGCAGCGCCTCCGAGTGGTAGTTGCGGCCGACGGTCGGGTCGGCGGCCTGCCGGAAGGAGTCGGTCTTCGGCTCGTAGAACTGGGCCTTGAGGATGTCGCTGCCGCTGCGGCCCCGGTACTCCTTGGACCCGCCGGTGGTGAAGACGGTGTCGTCGGGGAGGAGCACGCTGCTCAGGTAGCGGGTGCCCTGGGGCAGCGAGGGGCCGGTCCGGAAGGCGGGCCTGGCGGCCTTGAGGTCGATGACCGCCGTACGGGGGGTCGACAGCGCGGACTCGCCGACCCCGCCGCCGCCGAGCACCATCAGCTTCTGGTCCTGGGCGGGCGGCAGGATCAGGGAAGCGGACGTCTCCAGCTGGTCGGGGTCGGTGATGCCCCCGATCTCCTGGAAGGTGTTCTTCTTCAGGTCCCACAGGCCGGGTACGCGGCCCTTCTCGGCGGGCCCGTAGCCGGCGTTGGAGCCGGTGTAGAAGAGTTTGCCGCCCTGGGTGAGGAAGAGCGCGGGATAGGTGGGGAAGTAGCGGAAGGGGCCCTTGGTCCACTTCTTCGTCTTCGGGTCGTAGATCTCGTTGTCGCCGGGGACGACGTCGCCGACGTCGTTGAGGCCGGAGACGGCGAGGACCCTGCCGTCCTGGAGCGTCACCAGCGTCGGGTACCAGCGGGCGTCCTTCATGGGCGCGACGGGGACGTACTTCTCGGCCTTGGGATCGAACTCGTACGCCGCCTTGATGCCCTGGAAGTCCTGCTTCTCGGTGGTGAGTTTCTGGGCGATGCCGTAGACGTTGCCGGCGTCCTTGCCCTTGAGGCCGACGACCTTGTACTGGGCGGCCTCGGTGGTCAGGGCCTTGGGGCCCGCCTTCTTCGCCTCGACGAAGACACGGGCCTCGGCGGCGGTGACCTTGGTCTCCCAGGGTTTCATCTGGCCGCTCTTGAAGTACGAGATCTTGAACTCGCGCTTGGCCTTGGGGACCGTCACGTCGAACTTCGACACGTACTCGACGCCCGACGGCGAGCGGAAGACGGTGCCCTTCTTGAGGGTGATGGCCTTGTCCGGGCTCTCGTTCTTGACGCGCATGCCGCCGCCGGCGCGCTTGACCTCGCCGTCGAGGACCTCGTAGCGGGCGGTGCCGCCGGCCACCAGGAGGCGCCCGTCGGGGAGCTGGCTGTGTCCGGCGCAGAAGAAGTCCTCCGGGGTCGGGATCTTCTTGTAGGTGTTTTTGACCGGGTCCCACAGGATGGTGTCGAAGGTGCCCGCGTCGAACTTCCTCTGGTCGTTGCCGGAGCCCGCGATGAGCAGCACCTTGCCGGTGTGGAGCAGGGCGGCGTGGATGGCGTTGAGCCGGTACTCGCCGGGCACGTCGAGCTGCTGCCAGGAGCCGTACTTGGCCTTGTAGCCGGGCTGGGAGATCTTGTACGCGTGGTACTTCGCCTCGGCGAAGGAGAGCGCGGCGGGCGCGTTGAGGCCCGCGAGCAGGACCACCGCTCCGCCGCCCAGCAGGGTCTTCTTGAGCTTCTTCGACGGCCGGTAGGCCATGGTTCAGTTCCCTCCTGTCGTCGTGGCGAACGCGGGCTCGGGCTCGTCGCCGGTCTTCGGCGTGACCTTCGCCTTCGCCGCCACCTGCGGGGCGGGCTCGGGTTCCGGGGCGCGGAGGCGGGCGCGGGCCCGGCGCTCCTGGAGCACGCCCCAGCCCCAGACGCCGACCGGGGCGAGCGCGATGGCGAGGGCGAGCACCGCCCAGGTGCGCATGGCGGCGTGCGTGTGGTCGAGGAACACGGAGGCGGCGAGCGAGGCGACCAGCACGGCCGCCCAGTACAGGTGGATACGGAAGGTGGCGGGCCGGTCGGGGCTCGCCTCGCCGCCCTTGGGGGTGACGACGAACCGGCCCTGGGTGCGCAACAGGGCCGAGACGAGCGACTTGAGGTAGATGGGCGCGCAGAGCGCGGACATCGCCATGCCGGCCAGACCGCCGGACCCCTCCGGTTCGTGGGGGGAGACGTTGTGGCGGCGGTTCCACAGGTACAGGCCGATCTGGAGGGCGGCGGCGTCGCTGTAGAGCATCAGCCAGACGGAGGACGACACCTGGGTGCCGGAGGCGCCGAGCCAGAGGAACAGGACGCAGGACAAGATGCCGAGGAACCAGTTGACGGCGGTCATCGGGTAGTAGACGAGCATCAGGGTGTAGTTGAGCAGCCGCCCCGGCGGCACCTGGAAGAACGCCTTCCCGTACTGCTTGAAGAGCGTCTCGTACGTGCCGCGCGACCAGCGCAGCTGCTGGCTGAAGAAGTCGGTCCAGGAGGCGGGCCCCTCCCCCACCGCCAGCACGTCCGGGGTGTAGACGGACCGCCACAGGTGCCCGGTGCGCGGGTTCTTGGTGCGGTGCAGCTCGAAGCCGGTGGCCATGTCCTCGGTGATCGAGTCGTACAGCCCGCCGATCTGCTTGACGGCGGCGACGCGTACGACGTTGTTGGTGCCCACGAACATGGGCGCGTGGTAGCGGTTGCCGGCGCGCTGGATGAGGGCGTGGAAGAGGAACTGCTGGGACTCGGCGGCCTTGGTGACGGGTGAGGTGTAGTTGCCGTACACCTGAGGGCCGACGACGAAGGCGATGTCGGGGTCGCGGAAGTAGCCGAGGGTGCGTTCCAGGAAGTTGGGCAGCGGTATGTGGTCGGTGTCGACGGAGGCGAAGAAGTCGTAGTCGTCGCCGTGCATGGCGATCCAGGCGTTGTAGTTGCCGTGCTTGGTCCTGGCCTTGTGCACGCCCTTGGGGCGGTTCCAGGCGGGGACGCCGGCGCGGGTGAAGTGGCGTACGCCGAGCTCCCGGCACAGCGCCTTCGCCTGTTCGTCGTCACCCTCGTCGAGCAGCCACACGTCCAGCCGTCCGTCGTGCGTGACGCGGACGGCCCCTTCGAGGGTGGCGCGGACCATGGAGAGGGGTTCTTTGCCCGGTACGTAGGTGGTGAGGAACGCGACGCGGGTGCCCTTCTTGGGGAAGACCGGGACGGGATCGCGGGCGACCATCGTGGCGTGGGCGATGGAGACGACGTTGACCAGCATGAACAGGCAGATGAGCCCGATGGACACGAGCATCACGGCGTCGAACCTGACCAGCCACCGGTCGCCGCCCTCGCGGGTGGTCCAGTGGGTGGGCCAGACGAGGTACACCAGCAGGACGGCCGAGAGCACCGGGGCGAGCGTCATCAGCAGGACCGCCCGTATTCGGTGCGGTTCCTGGGAGAGCAGGCTGCGGTACCGGACCTGATACGCCGTCCGGTCCGGTTCCGTCAGGGGACCGGCGAGACGGCTGTAGGTGTCGTAGTCGTAGCCCTCCGGCCGCACGGTGCCTCCAGCTGTCGAGCGGGTCGCTATACCCCCACGAAAGGGGAGATTTGGCGACGTGTCGACTGGAGGCGTCCGAGCGGGCGTTTCTCCCGTACGCGAGGTTTGAGGCGGCGCGTTCCGCCCCGGCGAGGCCCGGCGGGCCGCCTCGGCGACCGACGCGTGTCGGGCGCCGGTGGGCCGACCGCCCCCGCGGCGCCCGGCCCGGAGGCGCGGCCACCCCAGGCGGTGCCGCCGCCCCCGGGGTCGGACACCGGCGGGGAGGCCACCCGACCGTCGGCGGCCGGTCGCGGCACTGGCGTCGCCCCGGCGCTGGGCGCCAACCCGGCAGCGGCGCCCCGAAGCCACACCGGCGAAGGCCCCCATCCGACGGGGCCCCCACGGCAGTGACGGCGCCCCGGCACTGCGCGCCAGCCCCGACACCCGGCCGAAGGCGCGGCGGCGTCGGAGGAGCACGGCAGAGGATTCCCAACCGTCGGCGGCCGGCCCGAAGGCCACCAGCACGGAACCCGCCCCGGAGCGCGGCGGCGCGGACACCGGCACGGGGCGCCACACCACCGGCGGCGGCCGCCCCCGAGGCGGCCACCAGCACGGAACCTGGGCCGGAGCGCGGCGGCGGGCGCGCCACGAACGTCGGCGCGGAGTGCGCGGCCCCCGGCGGGTGGCGCCCGGCCACGGCGGTGCTCGCCAACCGGCGGGCGCGTCCCCGCGGCCAGGACCGGCCGGGGTCACGGGGTGGCACCCGGCCACGGCGCTGCGCGCCCATCGACGGGGCCCGACCACCGGCGTCCGCCACGGCGGTGGTGTCTCGGCCGGGTGCCGACCGTACGGAGACGAGGTGGGCACCCTGGCCGGACCGGGGCGCGGCGTGGAAGAACCCCGGCCGTAGGGTCACCGGCCGGGGTTCTCCAAGGGGGTCAGGCGGACAGGTGGCGTTCGACCGTGTCGACCTTGGACGTCAGGCCGTCCGTGACGCCGGGGCGGATGTCGGCCTTCAGGACCAGCGAGACGCGCGGCGCGCGCGCCTCCACCGCGGCGACGGCTCGCTTCACCACGTCCATGACCTCGTCCCACTCGCCCTCGACGGACGTGAACATCGCGTCCGTACGGTTCGGCAGGCCCGACTCGCGGACCACGCGCACCGCGTCCGCGACGTACTCGCCGACCTCCTCGCCGACGCCGAGCGGCGTGACGGAGAACGCGACGATCACGCGCTCACCTTGCCCTCGCGGCGGGCGCGGGAGGCGATGACCGCGTCGTCGGCGGCGCGCCGGAGCTTGCGGTCGGCGAAGAAGCCGCCGAAGGGCAGCACGGACAGCACGAAGTACAGCGCGGCGGTCTTCACGTCCCACTTCGTACGGTTCCAGGCGTCCAGCCAGAAGAGCACGTACAGGATGAACAGCACGCCGTGGACCGCGCCCATGACCGGGACCGCGTTGAACTCCGTCGTGCGCTTCAGCACCGAGCAGACGAGCAGCAGGATGAACGACACGGCCTCCGGGGCGGAGACCAGTCGGAGGCGGTGGAGGGAGGCGGCGGTCTTGATGTCCACGAGGCAGCACCTTCGTCGTGAGCGATCTTGTGAATCGATGCACAAGCAACCCGCCCATTGTGACAGGCCTCTGTGCCCGCCCTTTGTCGGGGTCGGGATCCTCCCCAGGTCTCTCCCCGCGCCCCCGCCCACCGGTTACCGTCGTCGCGTGGCAACGTTCCGACTCCAAGGCAGCAAGGTGCTCGCCGTCGACATGACCGGCGACGCCGTCAAAGCGAAGAACGGCTCGATGGTCGCGTACGACGGCCAGATGGCCTTCAAGAAGATGTCCGGCGGCGGCGAGGGCCTCCGCGGGATGGTCACCCGCCGCCTCACCGGCGAGCAGATGGAGCTGATGGAGGTGAAGGGGCAGGGCACCTGCTACTTCGCCGACCGCGCCTCCGAGATCAACCTGGTCTCCCTCCACGGCGACAAGCTGTACGTCGAGTCCAGCAACCTGCTCTGCGCCGACAGCACCCTGCGTACCGGCACCAGCTTCACCGGCCTGCGCGGCGGGGCGACCGGCACCGGCCTGTTCACCACGACCGTCGAGGGCAGCGGCCAGGCCGCGATCATGTCGGACGGACCGGCCGTGGTGCTGCGCGTGACGCCGCAGTACCCGCTGTCGGTCGACCCGGGCGCGTACATCGCCCATCAGGGCAACCTCCAGCAGAACTTCCAGTCCGGTGTGACCTTCCGCACTCTCATGGGCGAGGGTGGCGGCGAGGCCTTCCAGATCCGCTTCGAGGGCGACGGTCTCGTGTACGTACAGCCGAGCGAGCGCAACACGGTCGGAGGGGACGTCTGATGCCGTTCCGCGAGGTCAATTCGAAGATGGTCGAGGCGACCGTCTCCCCCGGACAGAAGATGTTCAGCCAGCGTGGCGCAATGCTGGCCTACCGCGGTGACGTCACTTTCACGCCGAACACGGCCGGCGGCCAGGGCGGTGTGATGTCGATGATCGGCCGCCGCGTGGCCGACGAGGCGACGCCCCTGATGACCGTGGAGGGCAGCGGCACCGTCATGTTCGGTCACGGCGGCCACCACATCCAGGTCGTCAACCTCACCGGCGACACCCTGTACGTCGAGGCCGACCGCCTGCTCGCCTTCGACGGCACGCTCCAGCAGGGCACGATGTTCATGGGCTCCCAGGGCGGCGTCATGGGCATGGTGCGCGGCCAGGTGACCGGACAGGGCCTGTTCACCACGACCCTCAAGGGCCATGGCGCGGTCGCCGTGATGGCGCACGGCGGAGTGATCGAACTGCCCATCACCCCGAACCGCCCCGTGCACGTCGACCCGCAGGCCTACGTCGCCCACCACGGCGACGTACGCAACAAGCTGTCCACCGCGCTCGGCTGGCGCGACATGGTGGGGCGCGGCTCGGGCGAGGCGTTCCAGCTGGAGCTGAGCGGCAATGGTGCGGTGTACGTCCAGGCGTCGGAGGAGAAGCTGTGAGCACGCCCGTCATCCATGACCCCACCACCCTCCCCAGCGACGACAACGTCAATCCGTACACCTTCTGCGTGGAGCTGAAGGGCTCCCAGTGGTTCCTGCAGAAGGGCAAGATGATCGCCTATTACGGGCGGATCGACTTCAACGGCATCGGGCACGGCCGCCTGGACCGGCTCGTCCGCTCCAGCTTCCACTCGCCCCTCCACGCGAGCGACTGGGTGGTGGCGGAGGGCAGCGGCAAGATGCTGCTCGCGGACCGCGCGTTCGACGTCAACTCCTTCGACCTGGACGACGGCAACCTCACGATCCGGGCCGGCAACCTCCTCGCCTACCAGCCTTCCCTCGCCCTGAAGCAGTCGATCGTGCCGGGCTTCCTCACCCTCATCGGCACCGGGAAGTTCGTCGCGGCCTCCAACGGCCCGGTGGTCTTCATGGAGCCTCCGCTCCGTGCCGACCCGCAGGCCCTGGTCGGCTGGGCGGACTGCCCCTCCCCGTGCCACCACTACGACCACGGCTACATGACGGGTGTGATGGGCGGCCTGCGGGCGCTGACGGGGCTCGGCGGGGCGTCGGGCGAGGAGCACCAGTTCGAGTTCGCCGGGGCGGGAACGGTGATCCTCCAGTCGACGGAGGCGCTGATGCCGGAGCAGGCGACGGGTGCGGTGCCGCACGAGCCGGGGGTGCCGGGGGCGGGATCCGGCCATGGTCACCACGGGTCGGCACCGCGTCTTCCCGGACAGCTGGGGGACCTCCAGCGTCGCTTCGGACTGTGAGCGGTAGTCTGCTGAGTGTGACGCCCTCGAACGTCTGCGCCCTTGACCCGGTGCGGCCGCGAGGACGGGGGGCCGGCGTGCCCGGCGTCACCGACCCTCATTCGTCCAGAATTCAACTTCTTAGGTAGAATCCATATATGGAGACCGAGACGGCCACCAACTGGCTGACCGATGCCGAGCAGTGCGCCTGGCGCACCTATCTGGACGTCAACAGGCTGCTGACGTACCAGCTGGAGAAGGACCTCCAGCCGTTCGGCCTGACCATCAACGACTACGAGATCCTGGTCAACCTCTCCGAGGCGCCCGACCGACGCCTCCGGATGAGCGACCTGGCCGCCGCGACGCTTCAGTCCAAGAGCCGGCTCTCCCACCAGATCACCCGCATGGAGAACGCCGGCCTGGTCCGCCGCGAGAACTGCGAGTCCGACCGACGCGGCCTGTACGCGGTCCTGACCGAGCAGGGCATGGAAACCATGCAGAAGGTAGCACCGCACCACGTCGACTCCGTGCGCAAGCACTTCATCGACCTGCTGAGCCCCGAGGCCCTCGGCGACCTGCACAAGTCGCTCACCCCCATCGCGGACCAACTGCGGGACCTCCGCGGCAAACCGTAAGGGCCTCACCCCACCGGCAGGCGCAGCGCGAACAGCGCACCACCCTCCACGGCGCGCCCGACCGTGAGCGTGCCACCGTGACGCACCGCCACGTCACGGGCGATGGCCAGGCCCAGGCCCGCCCCGCCCTCGTCGCGGCTACGGGCATCGTCGAGGCGTACGAACCGTTCGAAGATCCGCTCCCGCTCGGGCTCCGGCACGCCGGCCCCGTCGTCCGCGACGGTGAGCACGACGTGCCGGCCCTCGCGGCGCACCGTCACGGCCACGGAGGCCTCCGCGTGCCGCTGGGCGTTGTCGAGGAGGTTGCCCAGCACCCGGGCCAGCTGGGCGCGCGAGCCGACGGCCTCGGCGTCCTCCGCCTCGACGCGTACCGGCACCCGGTCACCCGCCCGCTGGGCCACCTCCTCCCGCACCAGGGCGGCCAGGTCGACCCGCCCCTGCCCGGGCCGCTCGCCCGCGTCCAGGCGGGCCAGCAACAGCAGGTCGGCGGCGAGCTGCTGCAGCCGTACGGTGTCGGCGACCGCCCCCGGAACGTCCAGCAGATCCGGGTGGGCCGCCCCCACCTCCAGCTGGGTGCGCAGGCTCGCGATGGGGCTGCGCAGCTCGTGCGACGCGTCGGCGACGAACCGCCGCTGCCGCTCCACGCTCGCCTCCAGCGCGGCCAGCGTCTCGTTCGTCGTCCGCGCCAGCCGGGCCACCTCGTCCCGCGTCGCCGGTTCCGGCACCCGCCGCGACAGGTCCTCCGACGCCGTGATCGCCGCCATCTCCCGCCGGATGCCCTCCACCGGCTTCAGCGCCCGCCGGGTCACCAGCCATGTCACGCCCGCCACGACCAGCAACAGCAGCGGCAGCGCGGCGAGCATCGCGTCCCGCACACCCGCGACGGTCGCCGCCTCCGTAGCCAGCGGCGCGCCGGCGTACACGGTCACCCCGGAGACCTCGACGGCGGCGAAGCGGTACGTCGCCGTCTCACCGTCGACGGTGACCTCCCCCGTCGAGTGGTCCACGTCCTCCGACACCTCACCGCGCCCGGCGGCGCCGCCCGCGACCGCCTTCGTACCGGGGCTCCCCGTTCCCCCGATGGTCTCGATGTCCTCCCCGACAGCCACCACCCGGCCCTCCTCGTCCACCACCTGCACCGGGTGCTCCTCGGTGTCGTCGGGCAGGTCCAGCTTCGCGAAGGGCGTGCCGTTGGCGATCTGCGAGGCCACCGAACGCGCCGACACCTCCGCCTCGAGCTCCGCCTGGTCCACGAGATTGCCCCGCAGCACCCCCAGCAGGGCGACCCCCGCCACCACCAGAGCCAGCGCGACGACGAGCGTCGCCCCCACCGCGGTCCGGGCGCGTACCGACCTCACCGCTCCTCCATCCGGTACCCGGCACCCCGCACGGTCGTGATGACCCCGGCCCCCAGCTTCCGCCGCAGCGCGCTCACGTACACCTCGACGATGTTCGGGTCGCCCTCGTACGCGAAGTCCCAGACGTGCTCCAGGATGTCCGCCTTCGACACCACCTCACCCACCCGCGTGGCCAGCTGCTCCAGCACGGCGAACTCCTTCGCCGTGAGGGCCACCTCCCCCTCCCCCACCCACACCCGCCGACCGGCCGTGTCCACCCTCAGCGCCCCCACCCTCAGCACCGGCGACGGACTGCCCCCGCGCCGCCGCAGCAGCGCCTTCACCCTCGCCACCAGCACCACATACGAGAACGGCTTGGTCAGGTAGTCGTCGGCGCCCGTGTCGAGGCCCTCCGCCTCGTCGTACTCACCGTCCTTGGCGGTGAGCATCAGGATCGGCACATCGTGCCCGGCCGCCCGCAGCGCCCCGCACACGTGGTAGCCGTTCATGCCGGGCAGCATGATGTCCAGCACGACCAGGTCGTACGTACCGGTCCCCGCCCGGTGCAGGCCCTCGGCCCCGTCATGCACCACATCCACGGCGAACCCCTCGGCCCGCAGCCCGGCGGCCAGCGACAGGGCGAGCCGCTTCTCGTCCTCCACGATCAACAGGCGCATGCGTTCAGGGTCCCAAACGGAACCTGAAGAAGCCTTCAGCCGCCTTCAGGCTGCGTTCAGCGAGCCGGCGGCATCGTGTTTCCCGTACCGAGAAACGACTCTCCGGAAGGGACCTTCCATGAAGCGCAACCTCATCATCGCCACGGTCACCGCGGCGGCGCTGCTCACGGGTGGCACGGCGGCCGCGTTCGCCTCGTCGGCGGACGACAAGGCGCCCTCGAAGGCCCCCCACACCGCGACGCAGGTCGACGACGACCGCGACGACGCCTCTGACGCCGAGGAGGCCCAGCGCGCCGTCCAGGGCATCAAGGTCACCGCCGACGAGGCGCTGAAGGCGGTCGCGAACCACGGCACGGTCGTGTCCCTGGAGCTGGACGACAGGTCATGGGACGTCGAGCTCCTGGCGAAGGACGGCAAGGTCCAGGACTGGGACGTCGACGCGCAGACGGGCAAGGCCACGCAGGACACCGACCAGGACGACTGACGCCCGCAGACGGCGTACGGCCGGGTGGGGCCGTGCAGGGTCGCCCCCGCAGAGGTTGGCGGCGCCGTAACGGCTCCCTTACCGGTGCCCAAGGCCGCCGGCCTCGTGGGGGTGCCCCCTCTGGGCGAGAGGCGAGCCCGGAGGGGCTCCGCCCCCACCCACCGGGGGTGACCGCCGCTCGGGCACCGCCCCGGGTGGAACCGGGAAGGCGCACCGCCCCAGGGGGCACCGGGCAAGGGCACCGCCCCGTTCCGTTGTGCCCACCCGTTCCGCCCTGCGGAACGACTGCCCACAACGGGAGGGCGGGGCCCGACGGGAACGACTGCCCACAACGGAGACCCGGCACCGCGCCGCTACTGCCCCGTCAGGCCCGCGACGAGTTCGTCCGCTGCCGCGTAGGGGTCCAGTTCGCCCGCGACGATGCGGTCCGCCAGCGTGTCCAGGCGGCGGTCGCCGTGGAGGTCGCCGATCCGCTCGCGGAGCGCGGTGACCGCGATGGTCTCAACCTCGTGGGCCGCCCGCGCCCGGCGGCGTTCCGCGAGGACGCCCCGTTCCTCCATCCACGCGCGGTGCTTCTCCAGCGCCTCGACGACCTCGTCGACGCCCTCGCCCCGCGCGGCGACCGTCTTCACGATCGGCGGCCGCCAGTCGCCGGGCCCGCGCGCCTCGCCGAGGCCCAGCATGTGGTTCAGCTCCCGCGCCGTCGCGTCGGCGCCGTCCCGGTCGGCCTTGTTGACGACGTACACGTCACCGATCTCCAGGATCCCCGCCTTGGCGGCCTGGATCCCGTCGCCCATCCCGGGCGCGAGCAGCACCACCGACGTATCGGCCTGGGAGGCGATCTCCACCTCGGACTGCCCGACGCCGACGGTCTCCACGAGGACGACATCGCACCCGGCGGCATCCAGCACCCGGATCGCCTGCGGCGCCGCCCACGCGAGCCCACCCAGGTGGCCCCGGGTGGCCATCGACCGGATGTAGACGCCCGGGTCCGACGCGTGCTCGGACATCCGGACCCGGTCACCGAGCAGCGCACCGCCACTGAACGGCGACGACGGGTCCACGGCGAGCACGCCCACCCGCTTCCCGGCCCGCCGGTACGCGGTGACCAGCGCCGACGTCGAGGTCGACTTGCCGACACCGGGCGAGCCGGTCAGGCCCACCACGTACGCGCCGCCGGACAGCGGGGCCAGCGCCGCCATCACCTCACGGAGCTGCGGGGACGCCCCCTCCACGAGCGAGATCAGCCGGGCCACGGCACGGGGCCGGCCCTCCCGTGCCTGGGCGACCAGTGCGGGGACGTCCACCTTCACGTACGTAGCTCCTTACTCGCAGCGAGGATTACTTGCCGTTGCCCGGAACGCGCACGATCAGGGCGTCGCCCTGGCCGCCGCCACCGCACAGCGCCGCCGCGCCGACCCCGCCGCCGCGCCGCTTGAGCTCCAGCGCCAGGTGGAGGACGACACGGGCGCCGGACATGCCGATCGGGTGCCCGAGCGCGATCGCGCCGCCGTTGACGTTCACCTTTTCGGGGGTTACCCCGAGGTCCTTCATTGACTGCACGGCGACGGCGGCGAACGCCTCGTTGATCTCGATCAGGTCCAGGTCCGAGACCTCCAGGCCCTCCTTCTTCAACGCATGCGCGATCGCGTTCGACGGCTGCGACTGGAGCGAGTTGTCCGGCCCGGCCACGTTCCCGTGGGCGCCGATCTCGGCGATCCACTCCAGGCCGAGCTCCTCGGCCTTGGCCTTGCTCATCACGACCACGGCCGCCGCACCGTCCGAGATCTGCGACGACGTGCCGGCCGTGATCGTGCCGTCCTTGGCGAAGGCGGGCCGCAGCTTGCCGAGCGACTCGACCGTGGTCTCCGCGCGGATGCCCTCGTCCTTGCTGAAGACGACGGGCTCGCCCCTGCGCTGCGGGATCTCGACGGGCGTGATCTCGGCCTCGAAGATGCCGTTCTTCTGCGCGGCGGCGGCCCGCTGGTGGGACAGGGCGGCGATCTCGTCCTGCGCCTCGCGGGCGATGCCGAGGCGCGTGTTGTGCTTCTCTGTGGACTCGCCCATGGCGATGTTCTCGAAGGAGTCGGTGAGGCCGTCGTACGCCATGGCGTCGATCATCTCGATCGCGCCGTACTTGTAGCCCTCGCGGGACTTGGGCAGCAGGTGCGGCGCGTTGGTCATGGACTCCTGGCCGCCGGCGACGACGACGTCGAACTCGCCGGCGCGGATCAGCTGGTCCGCGAGCGCGATGGCGTCGAGGCCGGACAGACACACCTTGTTGATGGTGAGCGCGGGGACGTTCATGGGGATGCCGGCCTTGACGGCCGCCTGCCGCGCCGGGATCTGCCCTGCCCCGGCCTGGAGCACCTGGCCCATGATCACGTACTGCACCTGGTCGCCGCCGATGCCGGCCCGGTCCAGTGCGGCCTTGATGGCGAAGCCGCCGAGGTCGGCGCCCGAGAAGGTCTTCAGCGAGCCGAGCAGGCGGCCCATGGGCGTGCGTGCGCCCGCGACGATGACTGAGGTGGTACCGGTCGTTCCAGACATGAGGCACGGCCCCTTGGAGTGGAGAGTGAACGAGGGTTTACCGCCAATGTACTGAGCGGTACGTGTCCTGGTCACCGGGCAGCCAGTGTGATGGCGCGCACGTTGCGTAACCACCTCCGCCGCGCTGCACTGGTCCCATGCTGACGCGAATCGACCACATCGGGATCGCCTGTTTCGACCTCGACAAGACTGTTGAGTTCTACCGTGCCACGTACGGCTTCGAGGTGTTCCACAGCGAGGTCAACGAGGAGCAGGGGGTCCGTGAGGCCATGCTCAAGATCAACGAGACCTCCGACGGCGGCGCCTCCTACCTCCAGCTCCTGGAGCCGACCCGCGAGGACTCCACCGTCGCGAAGTGGCTGGCCAAGAACGGCGAGGGTGTCCACCACATCGCCTTCGGCACGGCGGACGTGGACGGCGACGCCGCCGCGATCCGTGAAAAGGGTGTGCGGGTTCTGTACGACGAGCCCCGCATCGGGTCCATGGGGTCCCGTATCACGTTCCTGCACCCCAAGGACTGTCACGGCGTCCTGACCGAACTGGTCACATCGGCCGGGCCGTCCTCCACGGAGCACTGAAGTGGAGCACTGACCTCCCGATTCCCGGCCCGGTAGAGTGGGCGGCTCCGGGCCGGGGCCGGATCGGGGCCGTGCCGCGGCGTCGTGGTCGAGCCATTCGATCTGACACCATTCCCCGGGGGGCCGTTCGCCGGCGAACGGTGCTCGTACAAAGAGAGTTGCGACCAGGGGACGGATGGGACCGCGCAGTGCGGGGCTACGAACGCCAGGAGAGCCACCGGGCTGACGACCACCTTTCGCGGTTCGAAGCCGAGATGGACCGGCTGAAGACCGAGCGGGAGAAGGCCGTCCAGCACGCCGAGGACCTCGGTTACCAGGTCGAGGTGTTGCGCGCCAAGCTCCATGAGGCGCGCCGCACGATCGCGTCCCGGCCGGCGTACGACAACGCCGACATGGGCTATCAGGCCGAACAGTTGCTGCGGAACGCCCAGATCCAGGCCGACCAGCTGCGCTCGGACGCCGAGCGGGAGCTGCGCGAGGCGCGGGCCCAGACGCAGCGGATACTGCAGGAGCACGCCGAGCACCAGGCGCGCCTCCAGGCGGAGTTGCACGCCGAGGCGGTGCAGCGGCGCCAGCGGCTCGACCAGGAGCTGTCCGAGCGGCGCCAGACGGTCGAGGCGCACGTCAACGAGAACGTGGCGTGGGCGGAGCAGCTGCGCGCCCGTACGGAGGCGCAGGCGCGCCGTCTGATGGAGGAGTCCCGCGCGGAGGCCGAGCAGGCCCTGGCGGCGGCCCGCGCGGAGGCCACCCGGCTCGCCGAGGAGGCCCGCCGGCGGCTGAGCGCGGAGACGGAGACGGCCCGCGCGGAGGCCGAAGCGATCCTGCTGCGGGCCCGCAAGGACGCCGAGCGGCTGCTGAACGCGGCGTCCACGCAGGCGCAGGAGGCCACCAGCCACGCCGAGCAGCTGCGCAGCACGACGACCGCCGAGTCGGACCAGGCGCGCCAGCAGGCCGCCGAGCTGAGCCGGGCGGCCGAGCAGCGGATGGCCGAGGCGGAGGAGCGGCTGCGCGAGGCCCGCGCGGAGGCCGACAAGGTCGTCGCGGAGGCCCGCGAGGCGGCGGCCAAGCGGCTGTCGACGGCCGAGTCGGAGACGGAGCAGCGCACCCGTACGGCGAAGGCGGAGATCGCCCGGCTGGTCGGGGAGGCGACGAAGGAGTCCGAGGCCCTCAAGGCGGAGGCCGAGCAGGCGCTGGCCGACGCCCGCGCGGCGGCGGAGAAGCTGGTCGCGGAGGCGAGCGAGAAGGCCCGTACGGCGGCGGCCGAGGATTCGGCGGCGCAGCTCGCCAAGGCGGCGCGTACGGCCGAGGAGGTGCTGTCCAAGGCGTCCGACGACGCGCAGGAGACCACCCGCAAGGCGTCGGAGGAGGCCGAGCGGATCCGCCGCGAGGCGGAGGCCGAGGCGGACCGGCTGCGGGCCGAGGCGCACGACACGGCCGAGCAGCTCAAGGGCGCCGCGAAGGACGACACCAAGGAGTACCGCGCCAAGACGGTCGAGCTCCAGGAGGAGGCGCGCCGGCTGCGCGGCGAGGCCGAGCAGCTGCGGGCGGAGGCGATCTCCGAGGGCGAGCGGATCCGGGGCGAGGCGCGGCGCGAGGCGGTCCAGCAGATCGAGGAGGCGGCGAAGACCGCCGAGGAGCTGCTGACCAAGGCGAAGGCGGACGCGGACGAGCTGCGGACGGCCGCGACGGCCGACAGCGAGCGGGTCCGTACCGAGGCGATCGATCGGGCGACGGCCCTGCGCAAGCAGGCCGAGGAGACGCTGGAGCGCACCCGTACGGAGGCCGAGCAGCTCCGTACGGAGGCCGAGGAGCAGGCCGAGTCGGTGAAGGCCGCGGCCGAGCAGGCCGCCGCCGCCCTGCGCGAGGAGACCGAGCGGGGCATCGCGGCCCGGCAGGCGGAGGCCGCCGAGGAGCTGACGCGCCTGCACACGGAGGCGGAGGCGCGTCTCAGGGCCGCCGAGCAGGCGCTGACCGACGCGCGGGCCGAGGGCGAGCGGATCCGCCGCGAGGCCGCGGAGGAGACGGAACGCCAGCGCGCGGAGGCCGCCGAGCGGATCCGTACGCTCCAGGCGCAGGCCGAGCAGGAGGCGGAGCGGCTGCGCACGGAGGCGGCGTCGGACGCGTCGGCCACCCGGGCGGAGGCCGAGAACAGCGCGCTGCGGCTGAGTTCCGAGGCCGCCGCGGAGGCGGAGCGGCTCAAGAGCGAGGCGCAGGAATCGGCCGGCCGGATGCGGGCGGAGGCGCAGGCCGCCGCCGAGCGGGTGACGGCGGAGGCCGCCGAGGAGCTGGCCGCCGCGCGGGAGGAGGCGAACCGGCGCCGCCGCGAGGCGGAGGAGACGCTGGGCGCCGCGCGCACGGAGGCGGACCAGGAGCGGGAGCGGGCGCGCGAGCAGAGCGAGGAGCTGCTGGCGTCGGCGCGCAAGCGCGTCGAGGAGGCGCAGACCGAGGCGCAGCGGCTGGTCGAGGAGGCGGACCGGCGGGCGACCGAGATGGTGTCGGCGGCCGAGCAGACGGCGCAGCAGGTGCGGGACGCGGTCGCGGGGCTGCACGAGCAGGCCGAGGAGGAGATCGCCGGGCTGCGGTCGGCGGCCGAGCACGTGGCGGAGCGGACGCGTACCGAGGCGCAGGAGGAGGCGGACCGGGTCCGTTCCGACGCGTACGCGGAGCGGGAGCGGGCCGCGGAGGACGCGGGCAGGCTGCGGCAGCGGGCGCAGGAGGAGACGGAGGCCGCCAAGGCGCTCGCGGAGCGCACGATGGCGGACGCGATCGCGGAGTCGGAGCGGCTGCGGGCCGACACGGCCGAGTACGCGCAGCGGATGCGGACGGAGGCGTCGGATTCGCTCGCCTCGGCGGAGCAGGACGCGGCACGCGCGCGTGCGGAGGCCCGCGAGGACGCCAACCGCATCCGGTCGGAGGCGGCGACGCAGGCGGACCGGCTGGTCGGCGAGGCGACGAGCGAGGCCGAGCGGATGGCGGCCGAGGCGGCCGAGCTGCTGGCGACGGCGGAGCGGGACGCGGCGCGGCTGCGCGGCGAGGCCGAGCAGGTCAAGGCGGACGGCGAGGCGCAGGCCGAGGCGCTGCGGGCGGCTGCCCGGGCGGACGGCGAGCGGGTCCTGGACGAGGCGCGGAAGGCCGCCGACAAGCGGCGGGCGGACGCGGCGGCGCAGGCGGACCAGCTGATCGGCGAGGCGTCGGGCGAGGCCGAGCGGATCGGCGCGGAGACGGCCGAGCGGGTCGAGCGGCTGGTCGCGGAGGCGACGGCGGAGGCGGAACGCCTGCGTACGGAGGCGGCGGCGGAGGCCGAGCGGCTGCGGGCGGAGGCGGCCGAGACGGTCGGGTCCGCGCAGCAGGCGGCCGAGCGGATCCGCGCGGAGGCGGAGCGGCTGCGCAGCGAGACGGAGACGGCGGCCGAGCAGGTGCGTGCCGAGGCGCGGGCCGAGGCGGACCGGGTGGTCGACGAGGCGCGCGAGGCGGCAGCCAAGCGGCGGGCGGACGCGGCCGAGCAGGCCGACCAGCTCATCGCGAAGGCCCAGGAGGAGGCGCTGCGGGCCACCGCGGAGGCGGAGTCGCAGGCCGACACGATGGTGGGCGCGGCCCGCAAGGAGGCCGAGCGGATCGTCTCCGAGGCGACCGTCGAGGGCAACTCGCTGGTGGAGAAGGCCCGTACGGACGCGGACGAGCTGCTGGTCGGGGCGCGTGGTGACGCGACGGCCATAAGGGAGCGGACGGAGGAGCTCCGCCGGCGTACGGAGGCGGAGATCGAGGAGCTGCACGAGCGGGCCCGCCGGGAGAGCGCCGAGCAGCTGAAGTCGGCGGGCGAGCGGGTCGACAAGCTGGTGAAGGCCGCGACCGAGCAGCGGGCCGAGGCGGAGGCGAAGGCGAAGGAGCTGCTGGCCGACGCGAACTCGGAGGCGAGCAAGGTCCGTATCTCGGCGGTGAAGAAGGCGGAGGGGCTGCTCAAGGAGGCCGAGCAGAAGAAGGCCACGCTCACCCGCGAGGCGGAGAAGATCAAGGCGGACGCGCAGCGCGAGGCCGAGAAGATGATCTCCGAGGGCAAGCGGGAGCTGGAGGTGCTGGTGCGCCGCCGGGAGGACATTCAGGCGGAAATCTCCCGTGTCCAGGACGTGCTGGAGGCGTTGGAGTCTTTCGAAGCGCCTTCGGGGGGTACGAAGGAGGGCGGGGTCAAGGCCACCGCGGCGGCAGGGGTTACCCGTTCGAGTGGCAAGTCAAACGACGAGTAAGCCACTCAAAAGGCTGGACATTCTCCAGTTTGAACAAGCATCCGCTCGAAGACACGCCGCATAGCCCCCTAGGATTCCCCCTAACACCTCACCGGTCTCATTCGACAGGAACCCCATGAGCGACACTTCCTCCCCCTTCGGCTTCGAGCTCGTGCGGCGTGGTTACGACCGCGGTCAGGTGGATGACCGCATTACCAAGCTCGTCGCCGACCGAGACAGTGCTCTGGCCCGAATCACCTCTCTGGAAAAGCGCATCGAGGAGCTCCACCTCGAGACGCAGAACGCCCAGGCCCAGGTCAGCGACGCCGAGCCGTCGTACGCCGGTCTCGGTGCCCGCGTCGAGAAGATCCTCCGCCTCGCCGAGGAGGAGGCTAAGGACCTGCGCGAGGAGGCCCGTCGCGCCGCCGAGCAGCACCGCGAGCTCGCCGAGTCGGCGGCGCAGCAGGTGCGCAACGACGCCGAGTCGTTCGCGGCGGAGCGCAAGGCCAAGGCCGAGGACGAGGGCGTCCGGATCGTCGAGAAGGCCCAGGGCGAGGCGAACTCGCTGCGCGCCGAGGCTCAGAAGGACGCGCAGTCGAAGCGTGAGGAGGCGGACGCCCTCTTCGAGGAGACCCGGGCGAAGGCCGCGCAGGCCGCCGCCGACTTCGAGACGAACCTCGCCAAGCGGCGTGAGCAGTCCGAGCGGGACCTGGC
This sequence comes from Streptomyces sp. CB03238, assembly GCF_002099185.1. Lineage (NCBI taxonomy): Bacteria > Bacillati > Actinomycetota > Actinomycetes > Kitasatosporales > Streptomycetaceae > Streptomyces > Streptomyces sp. CB03238. The sequence continues at coordinate 104,125 of NZ_NBCN01000024.1, forward strand.
GTCGCGCCAGGCGAAGGCGGAGAAGCGTCTCGCCGAGATCGAGCACCGGGCGGAGCAGCTGCGCCTGGAGGCGGAGAAGCTGCGCACGGACGCGGAGCGCCGGGCCCGTCAGACGGTGGAGACGGCACAGCGCCAGGCCGAGGACATCGTGGCGGACGCGAACGCCAAGGCGGATCGTATCCGCAGCGAATCGGAGCGCGAGCTGGCGGCGCTGACGAACCGGCGCGACTCGATCAACGCCCAGCTGACCAACGTCCGCGAGATGCTGGCCACGCTGACCGGTGCGGCCGTGGCCGCGGCCGGCTCCCCGGTGGACGACGAGCCGGTCTCGCGCGGCGTCCCGGCGCAGCAGACGCGCTAGTCGCGGCGGGGCAGGGCCCACCGGTTCTCCCGAGGGCCCCGCGGGTCCCATGACGTGCACGCCGGACGGCCGTGCGCGCGTGGGCCCTGCGGGGCCTTTCGCGTACCCCTTCCGCGGCGGAAGAGGGCCGTGTCATTCCGGTGGCGGGGGGCTTCGGGCGCCCGTAGCGTGGACGGGTGATCGAGCTCGAGGGTCTAACGAAACGTTTCGGTACGAAGACGGCGGTCGACCATCTCTCCTTCCAGGTCCGCCCGGGCGTGGTGACGGGCTTCCTCGGGCCCAACGGGGCGGGCAAGTCGACCACGATGCGGATGGTGCTCGGTCTGGACCATCCGACCAGCGGGACGGTCCGTATCGACGGCCGTCACTACCGGGAGCTCGACGAGCCGCTGAAGTACATCGGCGCGCTGCTGGAGGCGCGGGGCCTGCACGGCGGGCGCACCGCGTACAACAACCTGCTGTGCCTGGCGCAGTCGAACCGTATTCCGCAGCGCCGGGTCCCGGAGGTACTGGATCTTGTGGGTCTGGCGGCCGTGGCCAAGAAGAAGCCGAAAGGTTTTTCGATGGGCATGGGGCAGCGACTGGGAATCGCCGCCGCGCTGCTGGATGATCCGCAGATCTTGATGTTCGACGAACCCGTCAATGGTCTGGACCCCGAGGGAATTCACTGGATCCGCAATCTGATGAAGGCGCTGGCCGCCGAAGGCCGGACGATCTTCGTTTCCAGTCATCTGATGAGTGAAATGGCCCTGACGGCCGACCACTTGATCGTGATCGGGCAGGGGAAGCTTCTCGCGGACACATCGATGGCCGATTTCATCCACCAGAACTCGCGCAGTTATGTACGGCTGCGCTCGCCGCAGCGGGAGGAGCTGCGCGACGCGCTCCACTCCGCCGGCCTCACGGCGGTCGAGGCGGGCAACGGCACGCTGGAGGTCGACGACGCGACGACGGAGCAGATCGGCGAGCTGGCGGCCCGCCACGGGGTCACGCTGCACGAGCTGAGCGCCCAGCGGGCCTCGCTGGAGGAGGCGTTCATGCGGATGACGGCGGCGGCGGTCGAGTACCACGCGCACGCCACGGCCGGGCCCCGGTGGACGAAGGAGGTCTGACGAATGGCATCCGTCCCCGCGGTCCTCCAGTCGGAGTGGACCAAGATCCGTACGGTGTCCTCGACGGTCTGGACGCTGGCGAGCGCGCTGGTCGTCACCGTCGCGATGGGCGCTGCGCTGTCGGCGCTGGTGCGGGAGACGTTCGACGAGATGCCGCCCATCGAGCGGGCCACGTTCGACGCGACGGTGGTCAGCTTCTCCGGCATGCTGCTGGGCCAGCTGGCGATGGTGGTCTTCGGCGTCCTGGTGGTCGGCACGGAGTACACCACCGGGATGATCCGTACGTCGCTGGCGGCGGTACCGCAGCGCGCGACGTTCCTCTTCAGCAAGATCGCCGTGGCGGGCGTGCTGGCGGTGGCCGTCGGCCTGGCGACCAGCTTCCTGTCCTTCTTCCTCGGCCAGGCCCTGCTGGGTGAGCACCGCACGAGCATCGGCGAGGAGAACGTCCTGCGCGCGGTGATCGGCGGCGGCCTCTACATGGGCCTGATGGCGGTGTTCTCGATGGGCGTCGCGGCGATGCTGCGCTCGACGGTGCTCTCGCTCGGCATCCTGGTCCCCTTCTTCTTCCTCATCTCCCAGATCCTGTCGGCCGTGCCGAAGGCGAAGGAGGTCGCCGAGTACTTCCCCGACCAGGCGGGTTCCACGATCATGCAGGTCGTCCCGGGCGCCCTGGGCAGCGACCCGGCCCCGTACGGCCCGTGGGGCGGGATGGGCATCATGCTGCTGTGGGTCGCGGCGGCGCTGCTCGGCGGGTACGCGGTGCTGAAGCGCCGGGACGCGTAACGTACCGGCTTCTTGGCACTTGTACGCCGGTCACACGCGGACCCACTCCACCGGGGCCTTCCGCCGGACGGATGCCACGTGGCAGAGCTTGGGGATGTGGGAGGCATCGGTGGAGACGACCTTCACGGGTCCCTCGGTACAGGTCGCCGTGGCGACCACGAGCGCGTCGACGACGTTGTCATGGCCGTCGAGGCCGGCGTCGTCGAGCAATGTGGCGGCGAAATCGGCAACGGTCACGGTCGCGGGGACGATGTCGACCTGTGACCGCAGCCAACGCAGGCGCTGCGCGGCCTTACCGGTCCGGCGCACCTCCGCAAAACTGACGGCGCTGACCACTGGCGCGTATCCATCCTGCTGGGCCAGGTCGAGGATCAGGTGCATCCTCCGGTCGTCGTCCGCCAGAAGTGAGAGGGGCCGGGCGTCCAGCACCACCTTGGAGGCAAGGTCGAAGGCTCCTATCGTCCGTCGCTGCCGTGCCATACGCCTCGGGCCTCCTCGATCTCCTCGGGAGTGAAGTCACCCTTGCGCGCCACATGGTCTTCGACGATCTCCTGTGCCTTCTGGAGTGCCAGCGCCTGCGCGGCGGCCTCCGTGATGAAACGCGAGAACCCACGGGCACCGGTGCGGCTCTCGATCTGTTCGGCGAGCGATCTCGGGATGGTGACGGACTTCTTCACCGTGGTGTCAGGGGGAGGTGCGTGCTCGACAGTCATGACACCACTATCCCACTAATGGTAGGACTTCTGCCGGTCGATCCCACGTCACCGGCCGGTACGGCTGGACGACACCGACGGCCGTGGTCCGGCGACGCTCCGAAGGGTCGTACCGGCCGCGCGCAATAGTCCACATGGGGCTCACCATCGTCCACAGGCCCCGACCTAGCATCGTCAGTGAGCCGGCCGCGCGGCACCGGTACGTACCGCAGCACATCCCCAGCACGCATGCGTACACATGCGCGCGCTCGCGGTACGCACGGAAAGTCCAGCCCATCCCCCATTGGACGGAGTTTTCCCATGCGCAGGACGAGCGCACGGTACAAACTGGCCGGCGCGGCGACCGCGGCCGTGGCAGCGGTGGCACTCACCGGCACGACCGCGGCGAACAGCGGGGCGGCCGAGCCGGCCGCCGTGGCCGCCGCCGGGCCCATCGGCTTCGGCGCCGGGACGACGGGCGGCGCGGGCGGTGCCACCGTCACCGTGTCGAGCGCCTCCGCGTTCATCGCCGCCGTACAGCGGACGGACCCGGTGACCGTGCGGGTGAACGGCACGATCTCGCTGAGCTCGATGACGAAGGTGGCCGCCAACAAGACCGTCGTCGGTGTCGGCACCGCCGGCCGGATCACCGGCAGCGGCCTCAACGTCAGCGGGGTCTCCAACGTCATCATCCAGAATTTGACCTTCACCGGCTCCAACGACGACGCGATCAACGTCCAGGAGTCCACCAGGGTGTGGATCGACCACAACGACATCTCGGGCGCCTACGACGGCGCCGTCGACATCAAGCGCGCCTCCGACAACATCACCGTGTCGTGGAACCGCACGCACGACCAGAACAAGAACATGCTGCTCGGCCACTCCGACAGCAACGGCGGCCAGGACACCGGCAAGCTGCGCGTGACGTACGTCAACAACTGGTTCGACGGCACCACGCAGCGCAATCCGCGGGTCCGGTTCGGCAACCCGGTGCACGTCCTGAACAACTACTTCAGCGACATCGGCGACTACGGCGTGGCCTCCACGGAGAACGCGGGCGTACTCGTCGAGGGCAACTACTTCGAGAACACCGACGACCCGTTCCACGTCGGTGAGGGCGACTCCGACCCCGGCTCGCTGGTGGCGCGGAACAACCACTTCGTCAACTCGGGCGCCGGCCAGACCAGCGGCACCGTGAAGGCCGTCCCGTACAGCTACACGGTGGCCACCCCGTCGAGTGTGAAGTCCCTCGTGACGGCGGGTGCGGGCGTCGGCAGGATCTGACGGCGCGCGCGGCGGTCCTCACCCTCCCCAGGGGTGGGGACCGCTGCCGTCGCCCGGCGCGTCACGGGTCTTGTCCGGGCGCGGGACCCGCCACTATCGTCCAGAGCCCATGGCGGCAGGCGCACCCGCACGGGCCCGGCGCCCGACGCTCGCCCTGGTCACGGCCAACATCCACCTGGGCGTCGGCGCGACCCTGTGGTCCGGGGTGCTCGCGGCGGCCGAGCGGGGCGACGCCGACCTGGTATGCCTGCCGGGCGGGCCGCTGCGGCCGGAGGGCTCCCCCCGCAACGCGCTGTACGAGCTGATCGGCGAGGACCGGCTCGACGGGGTGATCTGCTGGACCTCCACCCTGGCCCTGCCCGCCGGGAGCGAGCAGGCCTCGCGGCTCGCGCGCCGGCTGGGCGCGCTGCCGGTCGTCAGCCTCAACCAGGACCTGGCCGGGCACGAGACGCTGCTGCTCGACAGTCACGCGGGGATGCGGGAGGCCGTCGGCCACCTCGTCGAGACGCACGGCCGCCGCCGGCTCGCCTGCATTCGCGGCCCGTTGACCCATCCCGTCTCGCTCGACCGCTACCGCGCGTACACCCGTGCCGTCGCCCGCCACCACCTCCCCGCCGACCCGTCCCTGGTGGCCGCCACCGCCGACTTCGGTGGCGGGGCGGGGGCCTCGGCGCTGCGGGTCCTGCTGGACGTGCGGGGGCTGCGGCCGGGCCGGGACTTCGACGCGCTCGTCGCGTGCAGCGACGTCCTGGCCGCCGACGCGCTGCGCTCGCTGACGCAGCGGGGCATCCGGGTGCCCGGGGACGTGGCGGTCGTCGGGTTCAACGACTCCCTCGAAGCCCGGCTCGCCGACCCGCCGTTGACGTCCGTGTCGCTGCCCTTCGCCGAACTGGGCGCGCTCGCCGTGGACACCCTGCTGGCGCGGCTGCGCGGGACGCGGCCACCCCCGCGCAGCGTGGTCCCCGGGACGCTGGTCACGCGCCGGTCCTGCGGCTGCCACTCGCCGCTGGTGACACAGGGCCGGCCGGCCGGGCCCTCGTGGCCGGACGCCGCCGCGCCGGACGCCGCCATGCCGTTCGCCGCCGCGCCCCGGGCCGCCGAGGAACTCGCCGCCGCCTTCCGGGCGGACCTCGATGCGGAGTCGGGCGCGGCGTTCCTGTCCCTGCTGGAGGCCGTCCTCGGCACCGAGGTCCGCACCTTCGACGACGCCTCCGCCTGGGACACCGCCCTGCTGCGCGCCCGCGAGACGGCGCTCACCACGCTGCCGCCCGCCGTCAGGTCGTACGCCGAGCGGCTCTTCGGGCAGGCGCGGCTGATGGTCGCCGACAAGTCGCACCGGCTGCTGGAGTACGAGCGGTGGGTGAAGGAGCAGGAGGCCCGCCGGCTGCGGGAACTGGGCACGGCGCTCACCACCGCCGTCGACACCGACGCCCTCGTCGACGCCCTGGCCCGCCACCTGCCCGGCACGGGCGTCCCGGGCTGCCGGCTGGTGCTGTACGGGGACGAGGAGGGCGTGGCCCGTCCCGTACTGTCGCGTGCCGAGCGTGCCGAACACGCCGAACGTGCCGCGCAGCCGGTGCCGGGCGGCCTGGACGCCCCGTACCCCGTCGACCGGATCCTCCCGGACGCCCTGCTGCCGCGCGGCGACCACCGGTTCACGCTGGTCGCCGAACCGCTCCACATCGGCGACGAGCAGCTCGGCTTCGCCCTGTTCGACGCCTCGCCCGGTCAGGGAGGCACCGCCCGGCGCGGCCCGGTGTACCGGGCGCTGGGGGACCAGATCAGCGCGGCGCTCAAGGGCATCCGCCTGTTCGACGAGGTACGCCGGGCCCGGGACGCCGCCGAGCAGGCGAACCGCCTCAAGACGCGGCTCCTCGACAACGCCACCGACGAGTTGCGCACCCCGGTGGAGACGATGCTGCGCCACACCGGCACCGCCGGCAGCACCGAGGACCCCGCCGCCGCCCTGCGCGTCGCGCACGCCGACGCGGGCCGCCTGCTGCGGCTCATCGACGACCTGCTCGACCTGTCCCGCTCCGAGATCGACGCCCTGGACCTGTCGCGGGAACTCCTCGACCCAAGTCCGCTGCTCACCGAGGCGGCCGACGGGGCGGGCGTGCCCCTGACGCTGCGGGTGCCGCGGCGACTGCCCGCGCTCCGCGCCGACGGGCCACGGCTGGCCCAGATCCTCCGCAACCTCCTGACCACCGCGGCCGCCCTCACGAAGGGCCCGGCGCCCCTCACCCTCGCCGCAGGCGTACGCCTCCCCGGCCTGCTCGTCCACCTCACCAGTCCGGACCTGGCCCTTCCCTCCGGCGACACCGAGCACCTCTTCGAGCCGTTCGCCTCCGACGCCCCCGGGACGCGGCTCAGCCTGGCGATCGCGCGCCGGCTGGCCGTACTGCACGGCGGGTCCGTGACCGTGTACCACGCCCCGGGGCGGCGCGGCTTCCGTCTGGAGCTGCCGCTGCCCACCCCGGCCGACGCGTCCGGGCCTCCGGGCGGGGGAGGCCGCCGCACTCCCCTCCTCGTGGCGAGCGCCGCCGCGCCGCCGCGCGAGGTCACCGGCATCGCCCGGCACCACGGCCTGCCGACGCACCGGCTGCACCCGGACGAGGACGTCGCCTCGCTCCTGGCCGACCGCGCCCCGGCCGCCGTCGCCTGGGACGTCGGCCAGGCCCGCCCGCACGAATGGGCGCCCGTCCAGCGCCTGCACGACCACCCGGCGTGCCGCCACGTCCCCTTCCTGCTGTACGGCCCGGTCCGGGGCCGTGACCTCGCCGGGGCGCTGCACGCCCTGCGCCCCCCGGGGCCGGCCGAGCCGGCCGTCGTCACCGACGGCCACGCGGCCGACCGCGAGCGCCTGCGGCGGCTGCTGGCCGGCATCCTCCCGGGGCGTACGGTGCGCACCGCCGCGGACGGCACCGCCGCCACGGCCCTCCTCGCCGAGGAGCTGCCCTGTTTCCTCGTCGTGGCCCGCGACCTGGCGGACATGGACGGCTTCGCCGTCGTGGAGCGCATGTACGAGACGGCGTCCGCGCGCCGGCTGCCGGTCATCCCGGTGCTGATGCTCAGCGGCCACGGGTTCACCCAGGACGACGTCCACCGTGCGGAGCCGTACCCCGGCCTGGTGCTCCTCGGGCGCGGCATCCTCACCGACGGCGAGCTGACCGCCCTGCTCACGGCGATGGCGCGGCGCACCGACCCGGCGGCCCTGCGCTCGCACGCCCCGGTCCGCCACGCCCTCGCCCACATCGAGCAGTACTACCGGCAGCCGCTGTCCCGCCGGCAGATCGCCCAGCGGGCCGGCGTCAGCGAGAACCACCTCGGCCGCCTCTTCCACCGCGAGCTGGGCCTGACCCTGTGGGACTACCTGACGCGGCTGCGCGTGCAGCGCGCGAAGGAACGGCTGCGCCGCAGCGACGAGAGCGTGCAGGCGGTGGCCCGCGCGGTCGGCTTCCACGACCGTGCCTACTTCAGCCGCGTCTTCCGCAAGGTGACGGGCGTGGCGCCGCACGTCTACCGGGAGGCTTCATGACGGAACGGTCTCTTTTACGGCTTGGCCGGAACCGTCAAGGGCTCGATACGCTCTTACCTCCTACGGGGGCCCTTGCGCCCTGATGCGACCCGACCTGTCGATGGGGCTGGAGAATGATCGAGGCAGTCGGCCTGACGAAGCGCTACGGCGCCAAGACGGCCGTGTACAACCTTTCCTTCCAGGTGCGGCCCGGCACCGTCACCGGCTTCCTGGGGCCCAACGGCTCCGGCAAGTCGACCACCATGCGCATGATCCTCGGCCTGGACCGGCCGACGTCGGGCCACGTGACCATCGGGGGGCACCCCTTCCGGCAGTTGCCGAACGCGCCGCGCCAGGTGGGCGCGCTGCTCGACGCCAAGGCCGTGCACGGCGGGCGCAGCGCGCGCAACCACCTGCTGTCGCTGGCCCAGCTCGCCGGTATCCCGGCGCGCCGGGTGGACGAGGTGCTGGGCGTGGTCGGGCTGCAGGACGTGGCCCGCAAGCGGTCCAACGGGTTCTCGCTCGGCATGGGGCAGCGGCTCGGTATCGCGGCCGCGCTGCTCGGCGACCCGCAGGTGCTGCTGTTCGACGAGCCGGTCAACGGCCTGGACCCCGAGGGCATCCTCTGGGTACGCAACCTGATGAAGGCGCTGGCCGCCGAGGGCCGGACGGTCTTCGTCTCGTCGCACCTGATGAGCGAGATGGCCCTGACCGCCGAGCACCTGATAGTCATCGGCCGCGGTCAGCTGATGGCCGACATGAGCGTCAAGGACTTCATCTCGGCCAACTCCGCGGACTTCGCCCGGGTCCGTACGCCGCAGACGGAGCCCGCGCAGCGGGAGAAGCTGATGGGCGTGCTCGCCGAGGCCGGCGGGCAGGTCATGTCGGAGCCGGACGGCGCCCTGCGCGTGACCGGGCTGCCGCTGCCGCGCATCAGCGACCTGGCGCACGGCGCGGACGTACGCCTGTGGGAGCTGTCGCCGCACCAGGCGTCGCTGGAGGAGGCGTACATGCGCCTGACCCAGGGCGCGGTGGACTACCGCTCGACGGCCGACGAGCGGGCCGGGCTGATGCGGCAGCCGGACCCGATGGGGTACGCGCCGCCGCAGCCCGTCGCCCCGGAGGTGCCGCAGCAGGGCTGGTACGCCCCGCCGCCGCCCGGGCAGAACCCGTACGCGGGCGTACAGCAGCCCGGCGTACACCAGCAGCCGCCGCAGGGCTACCAGGCTGCGCCCGCCGCGCCGCCCGCGCCCGCCGCAGCCCCCGCCTCCGCCCCCGCAGACCTGAGCAAGAGCGAGGACGCCCGATGACCACCGCCCCCTACCAGCAGCAGTACAGCTCCCCCATCCCGGTGCGCCGCGCCCACCTCGGGGACGCGCTCGCCTCCGAGTGGACCAAGATCCGCTCTGTGCGCTCCACGATGTGGACGCTCGGCGTCATGGTCGTGCTGATGCTCGGCGTCGGCCTGCTCGCCGCCGTGGCGGTCTCCGCCGCCGGCGCCGACACGGGCGACGAGTCGGTCATCGTGCTCGGTTTCTACGGCGTCCTGCTCGGCTCCCTGTGCGTGGTCACGCTCGGCGTGCTGACCATCGCGTCCGAGTACGGCACCGGCATGATCCGTACGACGCTGACAGCGTGCCCCACGCGCAGCCGGGTGCTGCTCGCCAAGGCCATCGTCTTCTTCCTGCTCACCTTCACCGTCACCACGGTCACCGCCGCGCTCGTCGCCGCCATGCAGGCCGGCATCGTCGGCACCGGCTCCGCGACCGGTGAGCAGTGGTTCCGCGCGACGGTCGGCGTGGGCCTGTTCGTCGCCGTGCTGGGTCTGCTGTCCCTCTCCGTCGGCGCGCTGATCCGGCACTCCGCGGGCGCGATCACCGTGATGATCGGTGTGATGCTGCTGCCGCTGGTGGCGGCCATGTTCATGTTCTCGGAGTCGCTCGCCGACGTGCAGAAGGTGCTGTTGCAGTACTCGATCCCGAGCCTGCTCATCGCCTTCTACAGCGAGCAGGGACTGACCGAGGGGGGCCCGCACGGCTGGACACCGCTGTGGATCCTGCTCGCCGTGACCGCCGTCGCGATGACCGGCGCGTTCTTCGCCGCGGAGAAGCGTGACGTGTGACCCGGTGCACCGCCGTGCCATCCGGGTCGTTCTTCTGAGGGCGGCATTCCGTCGGACGACTCACAGGCAAACGCCTGCCGACATTCTCTCCACCGGTCTGTTTTCGAACGCCGAACTGCCCTAAACTTTGGACAATGCGTATTCTCGTAACCGGCGGAGCCGGATTCATCGGCTCGGAGTTCGTACGCCAATTGATGAAGGGCTCCCTCGCCCTCACCGCTTCCCACGTCACCGTGCTGGACAAGCTGACCTATTCAGGAGTGCTCGCCAATCTGCATCCGGTGGCGGGCATGCCGGGTTATTCGTTCGTGCAGGGGGACATCTGCGACCCGGCTGTCGTGGACGAAGTGACGGCGGGGCAGGACGCCGTCGTGCACTTCGCCGCTGAGTCGCACGTGGACAGGTCCATCTCGGACGCCGAGCCGTTCGTCACCACGAACGTGCTCGGCACCCAGGTGTTGCTGGACGCGGCGCGACGGCACGGCGTGGGGCGGTTTCTGCATGTCTCGACCGACGAAGTGTACGGGTCGATAAGTCAGGGGACGTGGCCGGTCGGGCAGCCGCTGGCGCCCAATTCGCCGTACGCCGCCTCCAAGGCCGCGTCCGACCTCATGGTGCTGGCGCAGCACCGCACACACGGCATGGACGTCGTCATCACGCGCTGCTCCAACAACTACGGCCCCTACCAGTTCCCGGAAAAGGTGATTCCCCTTTTCATCACCCGACTGCTCGCCGGAAATCTGGTCCCACTTTATGGCGATGGCGAGAATGTACGCGACTGGCTGCACGTCAGTGACCATTGCAGAGGAATCGGGCTGGCACTTTCACACGGCCGGGCGGGGCAGGTCTATCACTTGGGTGGCGGCCAGGAGATGAGCAATCTGCAGCTCGTCGGAGAACTGCTGCGCGCCACCGGAACCGGGTGGGAACTGGTGGAGCGGGTAGCCGACCGTAAGGGGCACGATCTGCGGTATTCGCTGGACATAGACAAGAGCCGCGAGGAGCTCGGTTACGAGCCTCTCATTTCCTTCGACGAAGGGCTCGCGGACACCATCGCCTGGTACCGAGACAACAAGGCCTGGTGGGAGCCGCTGCTCGGCGCCGTCGCCGCCGAATGAGACCGGCCGAGTGAAACAGCCGCGCTGCCTGTCGTCCCCGACAGGCGGCGCTCGCTCATGCCAGGCCCCCGCTCACAGGTGCACGGCCCCCGCGTTGACGCACGAGAGCAGGGTGCGGGCCTGCACGTTCAGATAATGGCCGTGCGAGGAGAGCGTGCTCAGCTGGTCCGGCGTCGCCCACTGGTATCCGGGCCCCGGGTCCAGCGGGGCCACGGCGTCGTCGGCCTCGACGAACATGTACCGGATCTCGGCATTGAGGAACCTGCCGCCCTCCTCCGAGTGGACCGCCTCGTAGCGGACCCTGCCCTCCTCCGCCGCGGCGAGGACCGTGTCGAGGAACGGAGGACGCAGCTTCCGCGGCAGGTGCTGCCAGTTGCTCGGCGTGGCCTGGACCGTCGGGGCCAGTTCGACCCTGTCGAGGAAGCCAGCCTCCACCTTGGCGTGGACCAGCAGGTGCGGTACGCCACCGATGACGCGGTACAGGAAGGCGGCGATGCCCGTGCCACACGGCTCGATCAGGGGCTGCGACCAGCCGGTGACCTCGCGGCTGCCCGCCTCGACCGCGACGCCCGTCACGCGGAAGTAGCGACCGTCGGGCCGTGCGAGACCGTGCGCGTCGCGCTCCCAGCCGTCGACGTCGGCCAGCGGTATCGTGCGCACCTCCACCTCGTGGCGGGCCCGCTCCGCGGTGAACCACGAGAGCAGCTCCGTGTCGGAGCGCAGCGCGCCCGTGCCGGGTTCCGCGAGCGGGAAGCAGGAGATGACCGTACGGGCGTCCATGTTGACGAGGTTGTCGAGCCTCAGCAGTTCCCCGATCTGGCCCAGAGTCAGCCAGCAGTAGTCGAGGTGGACAGGGACCTCGGCGTCGGTCTCGACCAGCATGTTGCGGTTCGCCTTGCGGTAGAACCACGAGCCGTGCTCCGACTGGAGCGAGTCGCTGAGGATCCGGCCCCCGCTCCGGTCGGTGAAGTGCTCCAGATACGTGACGCCGGAGCCCTTGTGCACCCTCTGGTAGTTGCTGCGGGTGGCCTGGACGGTCGGCGAGATCTGGAGCAGGTTGCGGTTGCCCGGCTCCATCTTGGCCTGCATCAGGAAGTGGAGGACCCCGTCGAACTCCTTGGCGAGGATGCCGAGGATGCCGACCTCCGGCTGGTGGATGATCGGCTGACGCCAGTCCGGTATGGCGCCGTCCCCCACGGTGACCGAGAGGCCCACCACGGAGAAGAACCTGCCGGTGTGGTGGCGCAGGTCGCCCGTGCCGGGCGCGAACGACCAGCCGTCCAGGCCGTCGAGCGGCACCCGCTCCACCTTGAAGTGGTGGGCGCGGGCGCGCTCGGTCAGCCAGTCGGCGACCTCGTCCGTACGCAGGTGGCAGCCGCTCCCCGTCGCGGCCGCCGACCGGGCGAGCCGGGTGGACAGCGACTGCTCCACGCGGGGGCGCAGCAGGGTCTCGGCGGCTGTGCCGGCGCTCATGACACCTGCCGTTCCCGCTCGTCCGCCAAGTGGGCGACGGTGCGGCGCAGCGCCTCCTCGAGCGGGGTGCGCGGGCTCCAGCCGGTGGCGTCGCGAAACGCCGACACGTCGACGGCGATGTCGGCGAAGTCGCCGGGGTCCGCGTGGGCCGGCGGGTCCACGGACAGCACCGGTACCGGCGGTTTGCCCGTGCGTTCCGCGACCAGGTCGGCGACCTGCCGGCAGACCTCGCCGAGCGGCCGGGCGACACCGGTGCCGATCAGCCAGTGACGGCCGGCGAGCGCCTCGGGGCAGCCGGCTGCCGTGACCAGGGCGCGGGCCACGTCGTCGACGTACACCAGGTCACGGCGGACCGTGCCGTCGTGCCACATGGTGATCGGCTCACCGGCCAGCGCCCGGCGGGTCATCGCGGAGACGACGCCGCGGTCGTGGGCGGTGGAGTGGGGCCCCGACCCGAACACGGTGGGCAGACGCAGGGACGTCCCGAGCAGCACGCCACGGTTGTGGGCGGCCATGAGGAACTGCTCCGCTGCGAGCTTCTGGCGGTCGTACTCCCCGGACGGCCGATCCGGCTCGCTGCCGTCGAGTACTTTGCCCCCGGTCGGGCCGGCCTGGCCCACCGTGCCGGTGAACAGGACCTTGGCGCGCGGGCCGGTGCCCCGGTCGGCGAGGGCGGTGACGAGGTCACGGACGAGTCCGACGTTGATCCGCTCGGCCTCGGTGTCGCCGTCCTCGATGCGCCAGGTGGAGGTGGCAGCGCTGTAGAGGACGGTGTGGATGACGACGTCGGCCCCGTCGACGGCCGCGGCCACTTCGCCGGGGCGGGTGAGGTCCGCCGCGCGTACCTCGATGTCGGCGCGGGCGCCGGCGGGGACGGGGGCGGGCCGCCGGGAGACGGCCCTGACCCGCACCGGCCCGCCGGCCAGCTCACGCAGTACGGCGGAGCCGATGAAGCCGGTCGCGCCGAGCAGGGTGATCAGCGGGGTGCTCATCCCCACAGTGCGGCCTCGACCTTCTTGCAGTCCTCGTAGGTCGGGAGCATGCCCAGCTCCCTGGCCTCGGCGAGGGTGGGTGCCACGCTGTCCCGGTCGGACTGGGCGAAGTCGAAGCCCTCGGGCAGGACCAGACCCAGTTCCGGGTCGAACGGCGTGATCGCGTACTCGTTCTCCGGTATGTAACCGCCGGCCATCACGTACACGACCATCGAGTCGTCCTGGAGTGACAGGAAGGCGTGTCCGACCCCGTCCGGGACGTACAGGGCCTTGCAGGTGTCACCGCTCAGCTCGGTCGTCAGCCACCGGCCGAACGTCGGGGAGCCGAGGCGCAGGTCGATCAGGAAGTCCTGCACCCTGCCGTGCGGGCAGTAGACGTACTTGGCACGGCCCGGAGGGGTCTTGGTGAAGTGGACACCGCGCAGCACGCCCCGTGCGGAGACGTTGTGGCTGATGTCGCGGACGGGGAAGATCGTGTGGCCGACGCCGCCGGTGAAGGCGGCGTCCTGGTACGGGGACGAGAACAGGCCCCGGTGGTCCTTGTAGACGGGCGGCGTGAACGCGAAGGCGCCCTCGATGTCCAGGCTCTGCACCTGCATGGTGGTCGTTCCTTCCGGTGGGGTGGTCACAGCGCGCCCAGGACGTCGCGCAGGGACGCGATGGTCTTCTCCTGCACGGCCTCGGGCAGCGACGGGTACATCGGCAGGGAGAAGATCTCCCCGGCGAGCTTCTCGGTGACGGGCAGGGAGCCCTTGCGCCAGCCCAGGTGCTCGAAGCCCGACATGGTGTGCACGGGCCACGGGTAGCTAATGTTGAGGGAGATGTCGTGGGCCTTGAGCGCCTCGATGATGTCGTCGCGGCGCGGGTGGCGGGCGACGTATACGTAGTAGACGTGGGTGTTGCCGTCGTTGGTGGTGGGCAGCTGGAGGCGGCCGGGGCCGGTCAGGTCGGCGAGGCCCTCTTCGTAGCGCCGGGCCACCACGTTGCGGCCCTCGATGTAGCTGTCGAGACGGGCGAGCTTGGTGCGCAGGATCTCGGCCTGGACCTCGTCCAGACGGGAGTTGTGCCCCGGCGTGCGGACGACGTAGTAGACCTTCTCCATGCCGTAGTAGCGCAACTGCCGCAGGGCGCGGTCGGTGTCGTCGTCGGCGGTGATCACCGCGCCGCCGTCCCCGTAGGCGCCGAGAACCTTGGTCGGGTAGAAGGAGAACGCCGCGGCGTCGCTCATCGTGCCGGCAAGGCTGCCGTGGTGGCGGGCGCCGTGGGCCTGGGCGCAGTCCTCCAGGATCTTCAGGCCGTGCTTCTCGGCGATCCGCTTGAGCGGGGCCATGTCGACGCACTGGCCGTAGAGGTGGACCGGCAGGAGCACCTTGGTGCGCGGTGTGATCGCGGCCTCGACCTGGTCCGTGTCCATGAGGAAGTCCTCCTCACGGACGTCCACGAACACGGGGGTCGCACCGGCGCCCATGATGGCGACGACCGTGGGCGCCGCGGTGTTGGACACGGTGATGACCTCGTCACCGGGGCCGACGCCGAGGGCTTCCAGAGCGAGCTTCAGGGCGTTGGTGCCGTTGTCGACACCGGTGCAGTGGTCGACGCCGTGGTAGTCGGCGAACTCCCGCTCGAAGCCCTGGACGCTGTCGCCGAGCACCAGGCGGCCGGAGGAGAACACCTTCTCGACGGCGGAGAGGATGTCGTCCTTCTCCTTCTCGTACTCCGGCAGATAGTCCCAGACATAGGTGGTCACGGGTACTCCTCGTGTTTCGTTGGGTGCGTGCGTGGCCGGGAACCCGTCGGCCGGGGCTGAAGGTTCTGGGTGCGGGGTGCGCGGGTTCAACGGGCGGCCCCCGCGGCGGTCCGCGTGCGCCTTCCGGTCTCCTCGTGGGGGCCGTTGGGCCGTCCCAGCAGGTCTAGGAGGTAGTCGCCGTAACCGCTTTTGAGCAGACGCCTTGCGAGAATCCGCAGTTGGGCGTCGTCGATGAGACCCATTCGCCATGCGACCTCTTCGACGCAGCCTATCTTGAGACCCTGACGCTGTTCCACCACCCGGACGTATTCGGAGGCCTGGACCAGCGCTTCGAATGTTCCGGTGTCGAGCCAGGCGGCGCCCCGGTCGAGCACGGTCACCTGAAGGTTTCCGCGCCGCAGGTACTCCTCGTTCACCGCGGTTATCTCCAGTTCCCCGCGGGCGCTGGGCCGCAGTCCCCTGGCGATGTCGACGACGTCGGGGGCGTAAAAGTACAGACCGGGTACGGCGTATCGGGACTTGGGCCGCAGAGGCTTCTCCTCCAGGGAGATCGCCTTTCCGTACTCGTCGAATTCCACGACTCCGAGCTGGGACGGGTCGGCGACCGGGTAGGCGAAGATGCGGGCGCCGGTGAGTCCCTTGTTCTCGGACAGCTTGGTGCCCAGTCCGTTGCCGTGGAAGATGTTGTCGCCGAGGATCAGCGCCACCGGCTGGTCGCCGATGAAGCGCGCCCCGAGCAGCAACGCCTCGGCTATGCCGCCGGGTTGGTTCTGTACGGCGTACTGGAGGTCCATGCCCCACTGGTGTCCGTCGCCGAGGAGCCGGCGGAACTGTTCCTGGTCGCGGTGGGTGGTGACGATCAGCACCTCGGTCACCCCGGCCATCATCAGTGTGGACAGCGGGTAATAGACCATGGGTTTGTCATAGACGGGAATGAGCTGTTTCGACACCGTCAGGGTGAGCGGCCAGAGCCGCGATCCCGTTCCGCCCGCCAGAAGAATTCCACGCATGACACCAAAGCCCCGTTTCCGATGTACTCGGTCGATGTTGCAGTCGTCTCTTTCGCTGCGCTTGAACCCCGCTCCCGCTCCGGAGCCGACTCACCATCCGGATTCCTGGTTCTCCAGCGTGAGTTTCTCCAGCAGCGGTACCACGTCACTCGGAGCCGGATCGGCCAGCATGTCGCGGCGGAGGCGTTCGGCACCGTCCGAGAAGGACGGCTCGTCCAGTAGTCGCCGCAGGCTTTCCCGCAGCGCCTCAGAGAAAAGTTTCTTGGGCTGAATGACGATTCCCGCGCCCAGTTCCGCCGTGCGCCGCGCCCGGTAGAAGTCGTCCCACACGGAGGGGAAGACGAGCTGGGGGACGCCGGAGGCGCAAGCGGTCGACCAGGTGCCCGCCCCGCCGTGGTGGGCGATGGCCGAGCAGGTCGGCAGGAGGGCGTGCAGCGGGACGAAGTCGACGGCGCGCACGTTGTCCGGCAGGTTCGGGATCTGCTCGCGCTGGGCGGCGTTGAGCGTCGCGACGATCTCTGCGTCGAGGTCGGCGACCGCCTCGAACAGCCTGGCCAGCGGCACACCCAGGAAGTCGGCCCCGTCCCGGCCGGTGATACCGAGGGTGAGGCAGATCCGGGGCCGGGCCGGCGGCTCGCGCAGCCAGTCCGGGACGACGGCCGTGCCGTTGTACGGCAGGTAGCGCATCGGCACGGTGTGCCCGTCGAGCGGCAGCCGGATGCCGGCGGGCATCTGATCGACCGTCCACTGGCCCCGCAGCATCCTCTCGTCGAAGACCAGCCCGTACCGGTCGAGCAGCCGGCCGAGCCATGCGGCGGCCGGGTCGTCGCGCTGTGCGGCGGGCCGGTGCTCCAGCTCGCGCAGGAACGCCTGCCGCTGGTCGAGGAAGAGGTCCGCGCCCCACAGCAGCCGCGCGTGTGCCGCCCCGACCACCTCCGCGGCGATCGCCCCGGCGGGTGTGAAGGGCTCCCAGAGCACCAGGTCCGGGCGCCAGGAGCGGGCGAAAGAGACCAGGTCGCCGACCATCGAGTCGTTGTTGGCGGGGGCCAGGAACCGCTCGGTGATCTGTGCCTGGACGGCCCGTAGCACCTCCCAGTGGTGGACCTCCGGCCGGGCCGGGTCGAGGTCCAGCATGGCGTCCCAGCCCTCCTCGGTGCCGTCGCCCCGGGCGCCCGCCATCGCCTCGTGCCAGGCGTGGTCGTCACCGACCGGTACGGCGGTCAGGCCGGCGGCGGTGATGGTGCGGGTGAGCGAGGGCTGGCTGGCCACTCGAACCTCGTGCCCGGCCGAGCGGAGGGCCCAGGCGAGCGGGACCTGTCCCAGGAAATGGGCGTCCAGGGCGAACGATGTGAAGATGACGCGCACGGCGGTCCTCACTCCTCTCTGTGCTGCGGTAGGTCACGCGGAACCGATCTCGGTGTCGATGAGCGCGAACATCTCGTCATCGCTGGCGTTCTCGATGACCCCCCTCGCGGCGGACGCGTCTTCGGCGGGGGCGTCGTCGGCGGCCCGCCACTTCGCCAGCAGCGTCTGGAGCCGGGCGGTGAGCGCGGACCGTTCGTCGCCGCTCGTCTCCATGGCGGCGAACGCCCCGTCGATCCGGTCGAGTTCGGCGAGCAGCGCCTCGGAGGGGGCGGGCGCCTCCCCCAGCAGCCGGGTGCGGACGGAGGCGAGCAGCGCCGCCGGTGTCGGGTGGTCGAACACCAGCGTCGTCGGCAGCCGCAGCCCGGTCGCGGCCGACAGCCGGTTGCGCAGCTCGACCGCAGTCAGGGAGTCGAAGCCGAGGTCCTTGAAGGGCCGTGTCGGGTCCACGAGGCCCGTCCCGTGCCCGAGTACGCCGCCGATCTCCGCGTACACGAGGTCGGCGAGCGCCTGCTCGCGGCCGGTCGGCGGGAGCTGCGCGAGCCGCTCGGCGAGGCCCGGGCCACCGGTCGGGGCGGACGCGGCCGTGCGGCGGGCCGGGCCCGTGGCCAGGTCACGGAGGACCGGCGGCAGGCCGTCCGCGTCCCGCAGGGCCTTGGGGTCGAGGCGGACGGGGACCTGGACGGCGTCGTCGACGAGGAGGGTGGCGTCGAACAGGGCGAGGCCCTGCTCGTCGGTAAGGGGCAGCAGACCGCCGCGCGCCAGCCGGCCGCGCCGGCCGGTGCCGAGGTGCGCCGTCATGTCGCTGTCCTGTTCCCACAGTCCCCACGCCAGGGAGGTCGCGGGAAGACCACGGTGCCGCCGCGCGGTCGCGAGGGCGTCCAGGAAGGTGTTGGCGGCGGAGTAGTTGCCCTGACCGAGGCCGCCGACAATGCCCGCCACGGAGGAGAAGAGCACGAACGCCCGCAGGTCGCTGTCGCGGGTCAACTCGTCCAGGTGGGCGGCGGCGTCGGCTTTGGGGGCGAGGACGGTGTCGATCCGGTCCGGGGTGAGCGTCTCGATCACCCCGTCGTCCAGGACGCCCGCGGCATGGACCACCGCGTGCAGCGGCCGGTCGAGGGCGCCCAGAGCGGCGGCCAGGGCGTCCCGGTCAGAGACGTCGCAGGCCATGAAGGTCACGGCCGTGTCCGACTCGGCGAGTTCGGCGGCCAGTTCCCGCGTACCGGGCGCGGCGGGGCCCCGGCGCGAGAGGACAGTCAGGTGGCGCACGCCGTACCGGGTCGCCAGGTGCCGGGTGAGCAGCCTGCCGAGTCCGCCGCTGCCGCCGGTGATCAGGACGGTGCCGTCGGGACCGGCGAGCGCGCGTTCCCCGGCCGTCGGCGGATCCGTGCGGCGCAGGCGCAGCGCCTGCGAGACGCCGTCGCGGACGCGCAGTTGCGGCTCGCCGGTGGCGATGGCGGTGGCGACCGTGAGCAGGCCCTCGTCCGTGCCGGTGCGGGGGTTTTCGTCGACGAGGACGTACCGCCCCGGGTGTTCGGACTGGGCGGAGCGCACCAGCCCCCATACCGCGGCCTGCGCCGGGTCCGTGGCGTCGTCACCGGCCGCGCCCCGGGTGAGGACGACCAGCCGGGTGTCGGCGAAGCGTGGCTCCGCGGCCCAGCGCTGGAGCAGCCCGAGCACCCGGTGGGTGTGGGCACGGGCGGTGTCGGCGGGGGGCGCGGCGGGGTCCGTGACAAGCCGGACGGCGAT
Source organism: Streptomyces sp. CB03238 (assembly GCF_002099185.1). Classification (NCBI taxonomy): domain Bacteria; kingdom Bacillati; phylum Actinomycetota; class Actinomycetes; order Kitasatosporales; family Streptomycetaceae; genus Streptomyces; species Streptomyces sp. CB03238. Next base: position 123,447 of record NZ_NBCN01000024.1, read on the forward strand.
GTGGCCGGGGGCACCCTCCATGGGCACGTCGTCGAGATCGTCCACCAGGAGCAGGTCCACCGGCTGCTGCGGTGCGGGCACCGGCTGCCAGTCCGGCCGGTACGGCAGGAGGGTCGCGGTGGCCTGCCCGGTGCCGTCCAGCCGTGCCGCGGCCAGGGGCCGGGCGACGACCGACGTCACGGAGGCGACCGGGGAGCCTTCGGTGTCGCAGACGTCGATCGTCAGCGTGTTCTCCCCCGCCCTCGTGAGGCGTACGCGCACGCTGCGCGCGCGCCCGGCGTACAGGCGGACTCCCGACCAGACGAACGGGATCAGGGGCTCCGGCGCCGCGTCTTCCGTGCCCCGCTCTTCCGGCGCCCCGGCGGGCCCGGTGGCGGCGACGGCGTGCAGCGCGGCGTCGAAGAGTGCCGGGTGCAGGACGAAGCCGTCCTGACCGACCTCCTCGGGCAGGGTGACCTCGGCGAAGGTTTCGTCACCGGCGCGCCAGACCCGGCGCAGCCCCCGGAAGGCGGGGCCGTAGTCCAGGCCGGTGTCCCGCAGGGAGCCGTACAGGCCGGTGACGTCCAGCTCAGGGGCGGCGGGCGGCCATACGCGCAGGATCACCGGCTCGGTGCCGCTCCCGCGCCCCAGGGTGCCGGTGGCGTGGAGGGTCCACTCGGCGTCGTCGGGCTCGTCCTCGTGCCGTGCGTGGACCTGGAGGGTACGGGTGCCGTCGCCGTCACCGCCGCCCTCGACCGTGACGCGGAGCAGAACGCCACCGGTGGCGGGGACGGTGAGCGGTGCGAGGACCGTCAGCTCCTCCACCACCGGGTGCCCCACCTGGTCCCCTGCCCGTACGGCGAGCTCGACCAGGGCGGTGCCCGGCAGGACGGCCACGCCGTGGACCATGTGGTCGGCCAGCCAGGGCTGGGTGTTCAGCGCGAGCCGGGAGGTGAACAGGTAACCGCCCGAGCCGGGCAGGGCGGTGCCCGCGCCCAGCAGGGCGTGGTCGGGGGCGTCCAGGCCGAGGGAAGCCGCGTCGCCGCCCGCCGCGGCGGGTCCGGCGAGCCAGAACCTCTGCCGCTGGAAGGCGTACGTGGGCAGGTCGACCCGTCGGCGGCCCTGGCCGTGGACGGCCGTCCAGGAGGGTTCCGCACCGTGGACGTGGGCGGTGGCCACGGACGTCAGGAAGCGGTCCGGGCCTCCGTGGTCGCGGCGGAGGGAGCCGAGTACGGCGGCGTCGGCGCCCGCCCGGTCGACCGTCTCCTGGAGGGCGACCGTGAGGACGGGATGGGCGCTGCACTCGATGAACAGCCGGTGGCCGTCGTCGAGCAGCGCATCGGTGGCCTGCGCGAACTCGACCCGGTTGCGGAGGTTCTCGTACCAGTACGCCGCCGTCAGCGGGGTCTCGTCGAGGAGGGCGCCGGTCAGGCTGGAGTAGAACGGGACGACGGGCCGCTGCGGGCGGATCCCGTCCAGCTCCTTCAGCAGCCGGTCGTGGAGGGACTCGACGTGCCGGCTGTGGGACGCGTAGTCGACGGGGACGCGCCGGGCCCGTACGCCCTGCTCCTCGCACCGGGCGAGCAGGTCCTCGACCGCGCCGGCGTCCCCCGCCACCGTGGTGCTGCTCGGACCGTTGCAGGCGGCGACGGTGAGCTGGCCGTCCCAGGGTGCGATGAGCGCGGCGGTGTCCTCGGCAGAGCGCGGCACGGACACCATGCCGCCGTGCCCGGCGAGGGTGGCCGCGATGGCCTGGCTGCGCAGCGTCACCACCCGCGCGGCGTCCTCCAGGCTCAGCGCGCCGGCGACGTGCGCGGCGGCGATCTCGCCCTGTGAGTGGCCGACGACGGCGGCCGGTTCGATGCCGTGGGCTCGCCACAGGGCCGCGAGGGACACCATCACGGAGAACAGGGCGGGCTGTACGACGTCGACGCGCCGCAATGCCTCCTCGTCGTCCAGGACGTCCAGAAGGTCCCAGTCCACGTGTGCGGCGAGCGCGTCGGCGCACCGTCGCATCGAGGTGGCGAACTCGGGCGACGCCGCCATGAGTTCGCGGCCCATGCCGGTCCACTGGCTGCCCTGGCCGGGGAAGACGAACACCACGCCGCCTTCGGTGACGCGGCCGGTGACGGTTCCGGTGACGCCGTCGGCGACAGCCGAGAGCGTCGCGAGCAGCTCGGCGCGGTCGTTGCCGATGGCGACGGCGCGGTGGTCCAGGGCGGCCCGGGTAGTGGCCAGGGACCATCCGATGTCGGCCGGGTCGGCGTCCGACTCGGCCAGGAAGGACGCCAGGCGGGCGGCCTGTCCGCGCAGCGCCGGGCCGTCGGGGGCGGACAGCGGCCACAGGGCGGGCGCCGGCGCCGCGGCGGGCACGGGTACGGATACGGGCGCGGCGTCGGTCGTCGGTGCCTCCTCGGGGGCCTCCTCGAGGATGACGTGGGCGTTGGTGCCGCTGACGCCGAACGCGGAGACGCCGGCGCGCCGGGGCCGGTCCACCTGGGGCCACGGCATGCGCTCGGTCAGCAGGCGTACGTCACCGGCCGACCAGTCGACCTGCGGGGTGGGCTCCTGCACGTGCAGCGTGCGGGGCAGGACGCCGTGCCGCATCGCCTGGACCATCTTGATCACTCCGCCCACACCGGCGGCGGCCTGGGTGTGGCCGGTGTTCGACTTCAACGAGCCGAGCCACAGAGGCCGTTCGCGCCCCTGCCCGTAGGTGGACAGCAGGGCCTGTGCCTCGATGGGGTCGCCCAGGCGCGTGCCGGTGCCGTGCGCCTCGACGGCGTCCACCTCGGTGGACGGCAGCCCGGCGTCGCTCAGCGCCGCCCGGATCACCCGCTGCTGCGACGGCCCGTTGGGCGCGGTCAGGCCGTTCGACGCGCCGTCCTGGTTGACGGCCGAGCCGCGGATGACCGCCAGCACGGGGTGTCCGTTGCGCCGGGCGTCCGACAGGCGCTCCAGCAGCACCACACCGACGCCCTCGGACCAGCCGGTGCCGTCGGCCGTCGAGGAGAAGGACTTGCAGCGCCCGTCCGGCGAGAGCGCCCGCTGCCGGCTGAACTCGATGAACAGGGACGGCGTAGACATCACCGTGGCACCGCCGGCCAGGGCCAGGGTGTTCTCCCCCCGGCGCAGCGACTGTACCGCCAGGTGGATCGCCACGAGCGACGACGAGCAGGCGGTGTCCACCGTGACGGCTGGCCCCTCCAGGCCCAGCGTGTACGACACCCGGCCAGAGGTGACGCTGCCGAGGCTGCCGTTGCCGAGGTAGCCCTCGTACTCGCCTGCCCCGCCCGGCGCCATCAGCTGCCGCATGCCGTACGTACTGGCCATGATCCCGGCGAAGACGCCGGTGCGGCTGCCGCGCAGCGAGCCGGGGTCGATGCGGGCCCGCTCGATGGCCTCCCACGACACCTCCAGCAGCAGCCGCTGCTGCGGGTCCATCGTGATGGCCTCACGCGGCGAAATCCCGAAGAAGGCCGGGTCGAAGTCGGCCACTCCGGTCAGGAAGCCGGCGCCGCGGGCGTACGTGCGGCCCTTGCTGTCCGGGTCGTCGTCGAACAGGTTGGCCAGGTCCCAGCCCCGGTCGTCGGGGAACGGGCCGATGACGTCGGTGCCGTTCACGGCAAGCTGCCACAGGTCCTCGGGGGAGGCCACGCCGCCGGGGTAGCGGCAGCTCATGCCGATGATCGCGATCGGTTCGGAGGCGGCCGCGACGAGTTCACGGTTCTGTTCGCGGAGCCGCTCGGTCTCCTTGAGCGACGCCCGCAGCGCTTCCACGATCCGGCTGTCGGAGTTCGTCAATGTTCCATCCTCTTCAGCGACGGGGCGTCAGGCATCGTGCCCGAGGGCCATGGCCACCAGGTCGTCGGCGTCCATCGAGTCGATCTGGTCTTCGGTACGTCGGGGGTCGGGGGCGTCGGGGCCGTCAGGGGTGTCCTGGGCGCCCCGGGTTCCGGTCGCCGGACTGTCCGCGAGTGCCAGGAGCCGGTCCAGCAGTCCGGCCTCGCGCAACCGCTCCAGCGGGATTCCGGCGAGCGCGTCACGGACGTCGGACTCCGACGCCGTGCCGGTGCCGGCCGGCTCGAGCTGGGTGAGCAGGAACTCGGCGACCGCCCGCGGGTTGGGGTGGTCGAACACGATGCTGGCGGGCAGCCGCAGCCCGGTGGCCGCGTCGAGCCGGTTGCGCAGTTCCACGGCGGTGAGCGAGTCGAAGCCCAGCTCCTTGAAGTCCCGCCCGGCCTTCACCGCGTCCGTACCGGTGTGTCCCAGCACGGCCGCCGTCTCGGCGACCACGGCCGCCACCGCCGCCTGGGCGCGCTGTGCCGCGGGCAGGCCGCGCAGTCGGCGCGCGAGGGCGGGTTCCGCCCCGCGCCCGGCCGCCGCGGTCCGGCGGGACCGGACCGGCACGAGGTCTCGCAGCTGGGTGGGGAGCGTCCCGTCCTGGGCGCGGGCCCGCAGCGCCTCCTGGTCGAGGCGCATGGCCGCCAGGACCGGTTCGCCGGAGGCGTGCGCGTCGTCCAGCAGGGCGAGGCCCTGGCCACTCAGGATCGGCAGGACGCCGGCCGAGGACATACGGCGCCGGTCCTGTTCGGCCAGCCCCTCGGTCATCCTGCTGGACTCCTCCCACAGGCCCCAGGCGATCGAGGTGGCCGGCAGCCCGGCGGCGCGCCGCCGTTCGGCCAGCGCGTCGAGGAAGGAGTTGGCCGCCGCGTAGTTGCCCTGGCCCGGGGTGCCGAGGACGCCCGCGATCGACGAGAACAGCACGAAGGCGCTCAGCCCGCTGTCCCGGGTCAATTCGTCCAGGCGCGTGGCCACGTCGACCTTCGGCCGGAACACCGTGGCGACGTCGGCGGGGGTGAGCGACTCGACGGTGCCGTCGGCGACGACCCCGGCGGCGTGCACGACGCCCGTCACCGGGTGGTCGGCGAGCAGGGCCGCGACGGCCCCGCGATCGGTGAGGTCGACACCGACGGCGGTGACGTCGGCGCCCAGGGCGGTCAGCTCGGCGACGAGTTCCGCCGCGCCGGGCGCGTCCGGGCCCCGGCGGCTGGCCAGGACGAGGCGGCGGACGCCGTGCGCCGTGACGAGGTGCCGCGCCACCAGTCCGCCCAGCGTCCCGGTGCCACCAGTGATCAGCACGCTGTCGCCCCATTCCGGCGCCTGCGCGTCGGTCGTACGGGCGCGGACCAGCCGCCGGGCCAGCACCGCCCCTCCGCGCAGGGCGACCTGGGGCTCGCCCTGCGCGACGACACCGGCGAGTAGGGGCGCGGGCCGGGCCTCGGCAGGGTCGAGGTCCACCAGCAGGAACCGGCCCGGGTGTTCCGTCTGGGCCGTCCGTACGAGCCCGCACGCGGCGGCGATCGCGAGAGCGTCCGGCCCGTTCGGCGTACCGGGGACGGCCGTGTCCCCAATGACCGCGCCGCGGCTCACGAACACGAGCTTGGCGTCCGTGTACCGCGCGTCGGCGAGCCAGGCCTGGATCGTCCCGAGTGTACGGACGGTCGCCTCCAGCGCCCCGCCGGTCGCCGGGACGGGCACGAACACCACGGCGGGAGCCGGCCGGCCCGCGTCCAGCGCCGTGCCGAGCCCGCCCAGGTCCGCGAAGCGTTCCGTCTCGGCCCCGAGTGCCTCGGCCACGCCGAACGGGTCGTCGCCCGCCACGGCCCAGTCACCGCCGCCCGCCGGAACCGCGGTGCCGTCGACGGTGATCTCCACCCATTCGGGGCGGTGCAGGTGCTCGGGCGTGCGGGTCACGGTCCCAGCCAGAGGCCGTACGTGGAGCGAGTCGATCGTCAGCACGGGCCGCCCGTCGCCGTCCGTGGCGAGCACGGCGAACGCGTCCGTGCCGGTGCGGGTGACGCGTACCCGCAGTGCGGACGCCTCCCCCGCATACAGGGTGACACCGCTCCAGGAAAACGGCAGTTTGGGCTCGGCCGCGTCCCCGGCCAGCGCGGCCGAGTGGACAGCCGCGTCGAACAGCGCGGGGTGGAGGGTGAACCCGGCCGTGTCAGGCGCGGTCTCCGGCTCGACCTCGGTGAACACCTCGTCGCCGCGTCGCCAGGCCGCACGGATGCCCTGGAAGGCCGGCCCGTACTCCAGGCCGGTCGCCGCCAGTCCGTCGTACAGTCCCGTGACGTCGACCGGCTGGCTCCCGGCGGGAGGCCACACCGCCAGTTGTCCGTCGGCCGCCTCCTCCGACACGGTGCCGAGGACGCCCGTGGCGTGTGTCGTCCACTCCCCCAGCGCGTCGCCGCGCCCGTGGACGGCGACGCTGCGCCGTCCGTCGTCCGCGGCCGCGCCGACGGACACCTGGAGCTGGAGCTCTCCGTTCTCCGGCAGGACGACCGGCGAGACGATGACCAGTTCCTCGAGGGTGCCGCAGCCGACCTCGTCGCCCGCCCGGATCAGGCACTCGACGAGCGCGGCGCCGGGCACCGGAACCACGCCGCCGACGCGGTGCTCGGCGAGCCACGGATGCTTGCGGGTCGATAGGCGGGCGGTGAACACATGGCCACCCGATCCGGCCAGCGGAACCGCCGCGCCGAGCAGGGCGTGACCCGTGTTTTCCAGCCCGGCCGCGTGCATGTCGCCCGCTCGGGACCGGGATGCCTCCAGCCAGTAGCGTTCGCGTTGGAAGG
>NZ_NBCN01000025.1:0-121676 GCF_002099185.1 Streptomyces sp. CB03238
CACCCGTTCAAGAACCCAGCACGCGTGTCACCAACGTCTCCGGACAGCACACCTAGATCGCGCACGTGCTGGAACCGCCGGCTCGTTGCCATGTACCACTGGCCCAGGATGGCGATCGTGACCAGCGCACCGACGGTGCACACCGCGATCGTTTCGAACGCCCCGCCCTGCAGGTACACCCACACCCCGAGGCCGACCACCACGAAGAGCCACCCCCTCAGCCACACGAAGTAGGTGATGGTGCGGGCGAAGGCGAGCTGATGGACGGCCATGACTCCTAGCGCGACGCCCCAGTGCCAGCTCTCGGTGACCGCCAGCCACCCGACCAGGAGGAACGAGCCGAGGAAGAAGCAGACGAAGAAGACCAACCGCACCAGTAAGGCAAGCAGCGCGGTGCGCACCATGACGTTCTTGGGCTGCGGGCGCTTCTTCGGCCACAGCAGGTAGGTCGGAGACCACCTGACCGGCTGGAACAGCGCGGGCTTCACCTCCTCCTCGTCGGTGGCGGAGTTGTAGACGATGACCTCGTACCCCTCGCGCTTCTGCCAGCGGAAGACCGTAGTCGGAGGCGCCACGTTCAGGTAGTGGAAGATCCGGACTGTTCCTTGCAGCTCCCGGGGATTGCCCTGGGTGACGAGGTACAGCCCAAAGGTGCCAAAGAAGATGACCCTCGCCGTGAGCCACACGGCGCTGAGCACGAGGTCGAGTGAGGTGTCCATCAGCCGAGCAGCCACCCGACCAGCTCCAGCGGGTCTATCGGGTGGAACGAGTCGCTCGAGTCGACGGGCAGGTTAATGACCACTTCGCCGATGAGTCGGGCGGCCCGCGAATCGCGGTCTCTCAAGGCTTCCGCCAGGGCGGCGCCACCCGCGATGGCGAGTGCCCACGCGGCGACCTTCTTGCCTTCCCGTGGTCCGGTGGGTGGGGCGGGCAGACCACCGGCGACGGCCATCGCTGTCAGCAGCGCGCCACCGCGGCGGGGATCGGCCAGGTCGTCGAACAAGGTGACCATTGCCGAGGAGAACGACTTGTTGGCTGTGGCGCGGGCGAACGTCTCGGCGGTGGGCTTGCGCTCGGCTCGCGCTCGGTCCACGAGCGCCGCGAGACGGGGTGAGGTGATCTGGGCGAGCTCGCCCTGCCAGCCCGGCGGCAGCTTCTTGGCGGTGACAACCGGCCACAGCGAGAAGACGATCAGGTCGAGGAGGATCTGCTCGGGCACGGGCTCGTCCGGCGTGCCGGGCCGGGCCAGGTAGCCGATGATGCCAGCGACGACGAGGCGCCGGACCGCGTCCTTGCGCCGCTCGTTCTCGAGACCGGAGTCGTCCAGTCCGGCACGCACGAGGTCAATCTGCCGGACGTGTGCAACGCCCGCCCGGTCGCCGGAGTCCTCGACCATCGTGCGGTAGTCCGCCGCGATACGGTCGACCCACAACCGCAGTGAGGGTAAGTCCAGCGGTCGTCGGTCGTCCGTGTAGTGATGGTGGATCTGTCCGGTGAACGTGCCGGCCTGCACCACCGGGCCGAATATGACGGTGCCGTCAGATATCTGATTGCGCACCACTTCCGGCTTCGGGGTCGCCTCGTCGGCGCCACCACCCATTCCGCACCCCCCGACGCAGCTCGACCTGATCGAGGTTAGCCACGGAGTGAATGTCGGCGGAACCCGAACACCGAAATCCGGCCCGCCGTGCGACACCGCCAGCTGGGTGTCGACCGCAGCCAGGCAGGCCGGCGGACGCGCGGTGGGCAGCTGAAGGGCCAACTCCAGACGGCTCTCGTAGACCACAAGCCCACCCGTCGTCGCCGCAGCGTATCTGCCCGAGTAATGCAGCGTGCCGTGCACCGACCGCACCTGCCGCCACCGCCCGGAGCCCGCGAAGTCCGTCAACCGCAACCCTGTGAACGGGACCTCACGCACCGAACCGTCCTCGCACCGGATCGACGCTGTTGGAACCGTCCGCTCTCAACAGCCCGTTTCGTGCTCCGTACCGCCATGCGCTGGCCTGTATGGAATACAGGCCATGCCCCGCTCCGACTGGCCGCGAGATCCCGCGAACTGACCGTTACTGACTGTCGCCAGTGCTCATGTTCACCTGGTTTTGCTCGATCAGTGCTCATGATCCGCCGACAGTGCTCACGAAATCTCGGACCCTACATGACCGGTCACCCCACCAGGCTCTCGCGCCACGCCCGGTGCAGGCCCGCGAACCGCCCTTCCCTCTTGACCAGTTCGGTCGGCGACCCGTCCTCCACGATGCGGCCGCCCTCCATCACCAGCACCCGGTCCGCGATCTCCACCGTCGAGAGCCGGTGGGCGATCACCACGGCCGTGCGGCCGTGCAGCACCGTGTCCATGGCCCGCTGGACGGCCCGTTCGCCCGGGACGTCCAGGGAGCTGGTCGCCTCGTCGAGGATCAGGACCGCCGGGTCGGCGAGCAGGGCCCGGGCGAAGGCGACCAGTTGGCGCTGGCCGGCCGAGATACGGCCACCCCGCTTGCGTACGTCGGTGTCGTAGCCGTCCGGGAGGCCCGCGATGAAGTCGTGGGCGCCGATGGCCTTCGCGGCCTGCTCGATCTCCTCGCGGGTGGCGTCCGGGCGCCCGATCGCGATGTTCTCCGCGACCGTCCCGGAGAACAGGAACGCCTCCTGGGTCACCATCACCACTCCGCGCCGCAACTCCGGTGTCGCCAGGTTGCGGAGGTCGACGCCGTCGAGCAGGACCCGGCCGCCGGTCGGGTCGTAGAAGCGGGCCAGCAGCTTGGCGAGCGTCGACTTGCCCGCGCCCGTCGAACCGACCACCGCGACGGTCTGCCCCGCCGGGATCGTCAGCCCGAAGCGCGGCAGCACCTCGCCGCCCGTGCGGTACGCGAAACGGACGTCCTCGAAGACCACCTCACGGCCCGGGTTGCCCGCGCGGGGCGGGAGCTCCTTCGGCGCGGCGGGCTCCCGGACCGTCGGGGTCTGCGCGAGGAGTCCGGCGATCTTCTCCAGCGAGGCGGCCGCCGACTGGTAGGAGTTGAGGAACATCGCGAGCCGGTCGATCGGGTCGTACAGCCGCCGCATGTAGAGCACGGCCGCCGCCAGCACCCCCAGCGCGAGCGTCCCGGTCGCGACCCGGTGGGCGCCCCACAGGACCATGCCGGCGACCGCCGTGTTCGCGACCAGCCGGGAGCCGACGACATAGCGGGCCATCTCCAGTATCGCGTCGCCGTTGCGGCGTTCGTGGTGGTGGTTGAGCGCCTGGAACCGCGTGTCGTTGGCCCGTTCCCGCCGGAAGGCACGCACCGGCCGGATGCCGTTCATCGTCTCCGCGAACTTCACGATGACGGCGGCGATGGCCGTCGAGCGCGCACTGAACGCGACGGCCGCGCGCCGCCGGTAGAGCCGTACGAGCAGGTACAGGGGGACGAAGGAGGCCACCGCGACCGCGCCGATGCCGAGGTCCAGCCAGAGCAGGAGGACGGAGATGGCGGCGAAGGAGAGCAGGACCCCGATCAGCTCCTGAAGCCCCTCGCTGAGCAGCTCGCGCAACGACTCGACGTCGGTGGTGGCGCGGGAGATCAGCCGGCCGGAGGTGTACCGCTCGTGGAAGTCGATGCTGAGGGCCTGCGCGTGCCGGAAGATCCGCCCGCGCAGATCGAGCAGGACGTCCTGGTTGACGCGGGCCGACGTGCGGATGAACCCGAACTGGAGCAGCCCCGCGCCCGCCGCACACACCGCGTACCCCACGGCCACGGCGATCAGCGGGCCCTGGTCGCCGCGCCGGAGGGCGGGCACGGCGCGGTCGATGGCGTACGCGACGAGGAGCGGCCCGGCCTGTACGGCGGCCTGCTGCAGCAACAGCAACACGGCGGCGAGCACGACACGGGCGCGGCGCGGCACCAGCAACGACCGCAACAACGCCCGCGTGGCCCCCTCGGCCACGGGCAAGTCGTCCCGGTCGAACGCATCCTTCACCCCGGTGACGTGTGCCCCGCCCGCGCCCTGTGCCCCGCCCGTCCCGGAGGTCGCCTTGGTGCCGGACGCCGGACCCGTGTCGGGTGCCCCACCTGGGCCGGGCGCCCCACCTGGGCCGGACGCCCCGCCCGTGTCGGGTGCCCCGCCCGGTTCGGAGACCGCACCCGGGCCGGACGCCCCACTCGGGCGCGGACCAGCCGGGCCGGGCACTCCACCTGCGGCGGGCGCCCCACTCGGGCCATCCCCGCCGGCACCGTGCGCCCCGCCCGCGCCGGGTGCCCCTCCGGGCCCGGAGGCCGCATGCGGGCCGTGCGCCCCGCCCGCGCCGGGTGCCCCGCCGGGTTCGGAGGTCGCCCGTGCGCCGGGTGCCCCGCGCACGCCCGGCGGGTCCGTGCGGTCGGGGGCCTGGCTCTCACGGGGCGGACGGCCTTTGGCGGGCGCGTCTGAGGCCGGGGCCCCGCCGGGCGCTGACCGGCCGAGCCGGTCCGGGCCCGGGTCCGCCGCGGGGTCTTCAGGGGGCGTCGGGGATATTCCACCGACCGTGTTCGTCATCGTGCACCGCCCGTCGATTCGGCTCCCGACATGAGCCAGGCGTACTCCGGGCTGTCCCGGAGGAGTTCCTGGTGGGTGCCGACCGCCGCGATGCGGCCCGCCGAGAGGAGGGCGACGCGGTCGGCCAGCATGACCGTGGACGGGCGGTGGGCCACGACCAGGGCGGTGGTGTCCCGCAGAACGTCCCGCAGCGCCGCCTCGACCAGCGCCTCCGTGTGGACGTCCAGCGCCGACAGCGGGTCGTCCAACACCAGGAACCGCGGCCGGCCCACCACCGCGCGGGCCAGGGCGAGGCGCTGGCGCTGGCCGCCCGAGAGGCTCAGGCCCTGCTCGCCGACCTGGGTCGCGGCGCCCTGCGGCAGGTCGCGCACGAACCCGGCCTGGGCGACCTCCAGGGCGCGCCGCAGCTCGGGCTCACCCGCGCCCCCGGAGCCCGCGCCCATCAGGACGTTCTCGCCCACGCTCGCGGAGAACAGCGTGGGTTCCTCGAACGCCACCGACACCAGCTCCCGCAGCCGCTCCCGGGACATGGCCGCCACATCGACCCCGTCCAGCAGGATCCGCCCGCCCGTCACCTCGTGCAGCCGCGGCACGAGCGCCGTCAGCGTCGTCTTGCCCGAGCCGGTGGCACCGACGAGCGCCATGGTCTCGCCCGGCCGGACGACCAGATCGACCCCGGCCAGCACCGGCGGCGCGCCCTCCGGCGCGTCCGGGTAGCGGAACGACACGTTCTCAAAACGCAGCCCGCCGGACCGCACCGCGACCGAGCCGCTCCCGCCCGCGTCCTCCTCCGCCTCGTCCATCACCTCGAAGAACCGCTCCACCGACGTCGCCGCCTCCTGGCTCATCGCCAGCAGGAACCCGATCGACTCCACCGGCCACCGCAGCGCCAGCGCCGTGGACAGGAACGCCACCAGCGTCCCGGCCGACAGTCCGCCGTCCGCGACCTGCACCGTGCCCAGCACCAGCGCCGCCCCCACCGCCAGCTCCGGCACGATGGTGATGACCGCCCAGATCCCCGCCAGCAGCCGCGCCTTGCCCAGCTCCGTGCCCCGCAGCCGCTCCGACAGGGCGCGGAACGCCTCCGCCTGGCTGCGGTGGCGGCCGAAGCCCTTGATGACGCGGATGCCGAGCACGCTCTCCTCGACGACCGTCGTCACGTCACCGACCTGGTCCTGCGCCCGCCGCGCCACCAGCGAGTACCGCGACTCGAACAGCGAGCAGACCGCGATCAGCGGTGCCACCGGCACCAGCAGCACCAGCCCCAGCGTCCAGTCCTGGGCGAGCAGCAGTCCGCACCCGACCACCACCGTCACGCCGTTGACGAACAGGAACGTCAGCGGGAAGGCCAGGAACATCCGTATCAGCGACAGGTCCGTCGTCGCCCGCGACAGCAACTGCCCCGACGGCCACCGGTCGTGGAACGCGATCGGCAGCCGCTGCAGATGCCGGTACAGATCCGCGCGCATCGCCGCCTCGACACCCGCCAGCGGCCGCGCCACCAGCCACCGCCGCAGCCCGAACAGCGCCGCCTCCCCGACCCCGAGCGCCAGCACCAACAGCGCCCCCCACCACACCCCTCCCGGGTCGCGTCCGGCCACCGGCCCGTCCACGATCCACTTCAGTGCGAGCGGGATGACCAGGCCCAGGCAGGACGCCACGACCGCGACGAGCGCCGCCGTCCCCACCCGTGCCCGCACCGGACGCACGTACGGCCACAGCCGCAGCAACGTGCGAACGGCTGAACGGTCCTTGGTCGTTGCACCCTGTTCCGACATCAGCAGCGAGCCTACGGTTCGCCACTGACATCGCTCACCCGCTTTTCCCCGATCTCGTCAACGGTCGTACCCAGGCATCAACCGATCGGCTGATGCCGGTCCGAGCGGGACGGCCGATGTGGCGCACCCGGCCCCACCAGCAAACTCGTCCCATGTCGACGACACACATGATGGAAGTGAACGGGCTGCGCAAGGCCTACGGCGGCAGGACGGCCGTCGCGGACGTCTCCTTCGCCGTCGCGGAGGGCGAGATCTTCGGGATCCTCGGCCCCAACGGCGCCGGGAAGACCACCACCGTCGAATGCGTCGAAGGGCTCCGCGTCCCCGACGCCGGCACCGTACGCGTCGCCGGGCTCGACCCCGTGACCGATCACGACAAGGTCACCCGCCTTCTCGGCGCCCAGCTCCAGCAGAGCGAGCTCCAGCCCAAGCTCACCGTCCGCGAGGCGCTGGAGCTGTACGCCTCCTTCCACCCCCGCCCCGCCGACTGGCGGGCCCTCGCCGAACGGCTCGGCCTCACCGATCACCTCACCGCCCGCTACGCCACGCTCTCCGGCGGCCAGAAACAGCGGCTGTCCATCGCCCTCGCCCTCATCGGCAACCCGAAGGCCGTCGTCCTGGACGAGCTGACCACCGGACTCGACCCGCGCGCCCGCCGCGAGACCTGGGCGCTGATCGAGGACGTACGCGACAGCGGCGTCACCGTCCTGCTCGTCACCCACTTCATGGAAGAGGCCCAGCGGCTCTGCGACCGGATCGCCGTCATCGACAAGGGGCGGGTCGCCGCGCTCGACACCCCCGCGGGGCTGATCCGCCGTGCCACCGTCTCCACCGTCATCTCCTTCACGCCCTCCGGCCCGCTCGACGACCGGGAGCTGACCGCGCTCCCGCACGCCGCCTCCGTACGGACCAAGGAAGGCCGGGTCGTCGTCGAAGGCACCGACGAGACCGTCAACGCCGTCATCTCACTGCTCGCCCGCCACCGCATCACCGCCCACCAACTGCGCGTCACCGAAGCCACCCTGGACGACGCGTTCCTGGACCTCACCACGGGAGCCGACCGATGAACACCACCGTCCTGAAGACCGAGGCCCGCCTGTTCGCCCGCGAACCCGGCTCCGTGTTCTGGGTGACCGTCTCCCCGACCCTCCTCCTGGTGATCCTCGGCCTCATCCCCAGCTTCCGGGAGGCGTCCGACGACCTCGGCGGGCTGCGGGTCATCGACCTGTACGTCCCCGTCTCCGTCCTCTTCGCCCTCACCATGGCCGGGCTCCAGGCCATGCCGCCCGTCCTGGCCGGCTACCGGGAACGCGGCATCCTCCGCCGCATGTCCACCACACCCGTCCGCCCCTCCGCCCTCCTGGCCGCCCAACTGGTCGTCCATGCCGCCGTGGCGCTGGTCTCGGCCGTCCTGGTCGTCGCCGTCGGCCGGGCCGCCTTCGGCGTACGCCTCCCCGGACAGCCCGCCGGGTACGCCCTGGCGCTGCTCCTCGCCGTCGCGGGGGCCCTGGCGCTCGGCGCGGCCGTCTGCGCGGTCTCCCGCACCCAGAAGGTCGCGACGGCCGTCGGCTCGGCGGTCTTCTTCCCCACGATGTTCACCGCCGGCGTGTGGGTGCCCGTGCAGGCCATGCCGGACACCCTCCAGCGCATCGTCCACCTCACCCCGTTCGGCGCGGCCTCCGGGGCGCTGGACAACGCGGCGGCGGGCGGCTGGCCCGGCTGGACGCACCTGGGCGTGCTGGCGCTGTGGACCGCGCTGCTGACATGGGCGGCCGCCCGCTGGTTCCGCTGGGAATGATCCGCGAGGAAGACTGGCCGTATGACGACGACCGTCGAGGAACGCTGGGACCAGCTCCACCGCTGGGGCCCTTACGGCCTGTTGGCCCTGGCCACCGCCATCGGGGCGGCCGCCGCGCACTTCTTCATGACACGGCCGGAGATGTACGTGGCCGGGGGCCTCGTCGTCGCCACGCTCGCCCTCCAGGTGTGGTGGGGCGCGCCGGAGCCGGACCACACGGCACGCATGCAGATGTACTTCGCCGTACGGACCGTGCTCGCCGGCACCTTGACCTGGCTCAACCCGCTCTTCTCGATCTTCGCCGTCGTCGGTTACTTCGACGCCGGCCGGCTGCTGCCCGCCCGCCGGGCTCGCCTGGGGCTCCTCGCCACCGCCGTCACCATGGCCGGCGCCCAGTCCGGTGGTCTGCCGCCGGTCACACCGCTCCACTGGGCGCTGTTCGGTGCCCTGCTCATGCTCAACGTCTGCCTCGCCCTGGTCTTCGCCCACCTCGGCGACAAGGAGGCCGAGCGGACCGCCGAGCGGGCCGCCACCATCGCCGAACTGGAACGCGCCAACGCCCGCCTGGAACAGGCCCTCGCCGAGAACGCGGGCCTGCACGCGCAGCTCCTCGTGCAGGCCCGGGAGGCGGGCGTCGCCGACGAGCGCCGCCGCCTGGCAGCCGAGATCCACGACACGATCGCCCAGGGCCTGACCGGCATCATCGCCCAGCTCCAGGTCGTCACCGCCGCCCCGGACCCCCGCCTCGCGCGCGTGCACCTGGAGCGCGCCACCGCACTGGCCCGTCACAGCCTGGGCGAGGCCCGCCGTTCCGTGCAGAACCTCGGCCCCGCCGCCCTGGAACACGACACCCTCCCCGACGCGCTCCACAAGACCGTGGCCGACTGGTCCGAACGCACCGGGGTCACCGCCCGGTTCACCGTCACCGGCACCGAAGAGCCCCTGCACGAGGAGGTCGCCGCCACGCTCCTCCGTATCGCCGAGGAAGCCCTCGCCAACACCGCCCGCCACGCGCACGCCTCCCGCGCCGGCGTCACCCTGTCCTACATGGGCGACGAGGTCACCCTGGACGTACGCGACGACGGCCGCGGCTTCGGGCCCGCCGCCCTGCCGCCCCGCTCCGGCACCGGCGGCTTCGGCCTGGACGGCATGCGCGCCCGCGCCGCCCGCATCGCGGGCACCGTGTCGGTCGAATCGGAACCGGGCGGCGGTACGGCGGTGTCGGCTCGCGTACCGTTGGTGCCCCATGACTGACCGCCTGATCACCTTGTTGATCGTCGACGACCACCCCGTCGTACGGGACGGTCTGCGCGGCATGTTCACCACCGAGCCGGGCTTCCAGGTGCTCGGTGAGGCGTCCGGCGGTGTCGAGGGCGTGGCGTGCGCGATGCGCCTGGACCCGGACGTCGTCCTGATGGACCTGCGCATGCCGGGCGGTGGCGGGGTGGACGCCATCCGGGAGCTGACCCGGCACGGCGCCCGCGCGAAGGTCCTCGTCCTGACGACGTACGACACGGACTCCGACACGATCCCCGCCATCGAGGCGGGCGCCACGGGCTACCTCCTCAAGGACGCCCCGCGCGAGGAGCTGTTCACGGCCGTCCGCGCCGCCGCCGACGGCCGCACCGTCCTGTCGCCCGCCGTCGCGTCCCGCCTGGTCTCCGCCGTCCGATCCCCGAACGCGCCAGGTGGCCCCGGCGGCGAGGCGCTGTCCGCCCGCGAGAGGGAGGTCCTCGAACTCGTCGCCAAGGGCACCTCCAACCGGCGGATCGCGGCCGAGCTGTTCATCAGCGAGGCCACCGTGAAGACGCACCTCACGCACATCTACGGCAAGCTGGGCGTGGGCGACCGGGCCGCGGCGGTCGCCGTGGCGTACGAGCGCGGGATCCTCGGCTCGTCCTAGTCCCGCACCTTCAGCAGCAGCACGGCCCTCGCCGGCACCGTCACCACCTCCCCGCCCGGGTGCACCGTCCCGGGCGCCTCCGCCTGGTCCTCCCGCGAGGTGTCCACCACCAGCTCGTACTCCTCCGCCCACGGCGGGCCCGGCAGGCGGAAGCCGACCGGTTCGGCGCCCGCGTGGAGGACCGCGAGGAAACTGTCGTCCGTGACGGGCTCACCGCGCGCGTCCCGGCCCGGGATGTCCCGCCCCGACAGGTACATCCCGATCGTCGCGGTCCGGGCGTACCAGTCCCCTTCCGTCATCTCCGCGCCCGCCGCCGTGAACCACGCCAGGTCCCGCAGCCCGTCCGCGCCCTGGGGGCGGCCCGAGAAGAACGCCCGGCGCCGCAGCACCGGGTGGGCGTGGCGCAGCGCCAGCAGCCGGGACGTCAGCTCCAGCAGCCCCTTCGGACCGGGCCGCTCCGGCAGCGACCAGTCGACCCAGCCGGTCTCGTTGTCCTGGCAGTACGCGTTGTTGTTGCCGCCCTGGGTGCGGCCCATCTCGTCGCCCGCCACCAGCATCGGCACGCCCGTCGACAGCAGCAGGGTGGTGAGCAGGTTGCGCACCTGCCGCCGCCGCAGCACGTTGATCGCCGGGTCGTCGGTCTCGCCCTCGGCGCCGCAGTTCCACGACCGGTTGTCGTTGGTGCCGTCCCGGTTGCCCTCCCCGTTGGCCTCGTTGTGCTTGAGCTGGTACGACACCAGGTCGCGCAGCGTGAAGCCGTCGTGCGCGGTGATGAAGTTGACGGAGGCGTACGGGCGCCGCCCGCCCCACGCGTACAGGTCGCTGGACCCGGACAGCCGGTAGCCGAGGTCGCGTACGTCGGGCAGGGCGCCGCGCCAGAAGTCGCGCACGGCGTCCCGGTAGCGGTCGTTCCACTCGGTCCACAGCGGCGGGAAGGCCCCCACCTGGTAGCCGCCGTTGCCCACGTCCCACGGCTCGGCGATCAGCTTGACGCGCCGCAGCACCGGGTCCTGGGCGATCGTCGCGAGGAACGGCGAGAGCATGTCGACGTCGTGCATGGAGCGGGCGAGCGCCGCCGCCAGGTCGAAGCGGAACCCGTCGACGCCCATCTCCGTGACCCAGTAGCGCAGCGAGTCGGTGATCAGGCGCAGTACGTGGGGCTGGACCACGTGCAGGGTGTTGCCGCAGCCGGTGTAGTCGGCGTACCGGCGGGGGTCGGCGGCCAGCCGGTAGTAGCCGCGGTTGTCGATGCCGCGCAGCGACAGCATGGGGCCCAGCTCGCTCGCCTCGGCGGTGTGGTTGTAGACCACGTCCAGGATGACCTCGATGCCCGCCGCGTGCAGCGCCTTGACCATCCGCTTGAACTCGCCGACCTGCTGCCCCGTCGTGCCCGACGCGCTGTACGCGGCGTGCGGGGCGAAGTAGCCGATGGAGTTGTAGCCCCAGTAGTTCTTCAGCCCGCGCCGCAGCAGGTGGTCCTCGTGCGCGAACTGGTGCACGGGCAGCAGCTCGACCGCCGTCACCCCGAGCCTCACGAGGTGCTCGATGGCGGCCGGATGGGCGAGGCCCGCGTACGTACCGCGCAGCTCCTCGGGGATGCCCGGGTGGCGCTTGGTGAAGCCGCGTACGTGCACCTCGTAGATGACCGAGTCCGCCCACGGCGTCTTGGGCCGCCGGTCGTCGGACCAGTCGTCGTCATCGTGGACGACCACGCCCTTGGGGACGTACGGGGCGGAGTCCCGGGTGTCGCGGACGGTGTCGGCGACATGCTGCTCGGGCCAGTCCCGCACATGGCCGTACACCTCGGGCGGCAGCGTGAAGTCTCCGTCCACCGCCCGCGCGTACGGGTCGAGGAGCAGCTTCGCCGGGTTCCAGCGGGCGCCCGTCCACGGGTCCCAGCGGCCGTGCACCCGGTAGCCGTACCGCTGCCCCGGCCGTACGCCCGGGACGAAGCCGTGCCAGATCTCGTGCGTCAGTTCGGTCAGCGGCAGCCGGGTCTCGGTGCCGTCCCCGTCGAACAGGCACAGCTCGACCGCCTCCGCCCCGCCCGCCCAGAGCGCGAAGTTCGTCCCCGTGGCGCCGCCCGGCCCGGCCCGGAAGCGGGCGCCGAGCGGCGTGGACGCGCCCGGCCAGACGGGTGGTACGGGAGTGTCGGGTTCCCGGGGGAGCCCGTTCAGCCCGTGGCGCCGTGCCCGGGCGGGGGCGGGCCTCCCGTCCGGAGTCGCCTCACCCACCGCACGCTGCACTGCCTGCTGCTCGGCTGCGCTCGACACCTGCCGGCCTCCTGCGGCTCGTCCGGCTCCCGGCTTGCTGCGAGGCCGCGGCGTCCCGGCCGCGGCCCCGCACATGGTCCTCCACCTGTTCTGCCCGGACTGCCTCGCTCCCAACATGACCCGCACTCACGTTTCCCCTGGAGGGTGGCAGTCGTTGGTCGCATCGTGAGACACGTACTGAAGCGGGCAGGGCTCGGCATGGCCGCTGCCGTGACATGTGCAGGGCTGATGGCGGGGCTGGCCGGGTGCACCAGTGACGGCGGTCTGGACCTCGGCATGGGCGGCAAGGGGCGGTCGCCCGAGGACACCATCCGGGTGATGCCGGAGGACCGGGCCAAGGGGGTGGCCCCGGACGGCCGGGTGGAGGTGCGCGTGCCCAGCGGGCGGCTGGAGCGGGTCAAGGTCGTGAAGGTCGAGGACGCGCAGCCGGAGGAGGTGGAAGGCGAGATCTCGGAGGACGGGCTGCGCTGGCGCCCCGCGCCCGGTACGCGCCTCGCGCTGGCCGCCAAGTACAGCGTGGACGCGGTCGCGCTGGACGCGCACGGGCGGCGCTCGGCCCGGCACACCACGTTCACCACCGCGGTCCCCGAGCACCGGTTCATCGGCTACTTCAAGCCGGAGAACCGCTCCACGGTGGGCACCGGCATGATCGTCTCCTTCTCCTTCAACCGGCCCATCGAGAACCGCGCGGCCGTCGAGCGCGCCATCCGCGTCACCTCCCGTCCGCCGGTGGAGGTGGTGGGGCACTGGTTCGGCAAGGAGCGCCTGGACTTCCGTCCGCGCGCGTACTGGAAGCCGGGCACCGGGGTCACCGTCGATCTGCGGCTGCGGGATGTGGAGGGGGCGCCAGGGGTGTACGGGATCCAGCACAAGAGGATCGGCTTCACGGTGGGCCGCTCACAGGTCTCCCTGGTGGACGCCGAGAAGCACACCATGGAGGTACGGCGTGACGGCCGGCTCGTCACGACGCTGCCGATCACGGCCGGGGCGCCCAAGACCACCACGTACAACGGGAAGATGGTGGTGACGGAGCTGTTCGACGTGACGCGGATGAACGGTGCCACGGTGGGATTCAAGGACAAGGACGGCAAGGGCGAGTACGACATCAAGGACGTCCCGCACGCGATGCGGCTGACCGACTCGGGGACGTTCCTGCACGGCAACTACTGGGCGCCGGCGTCCACGTTCGGCGAGGCCAACGTCAGTCACGGGTGCGTGGGGCTGCGCGATGTGAAGGGCGGCAGCGCGGACTCCCCCGCGGGCTGGTTCTTCGACCGGACCCTGATCGGGGACGTCGTGGAGGTGGTCAACTCGACCGACCGGAAGGTCTCTCCCGACAACGGCCTGGGTGGCTGGAACATGGACTGGAAGCAGTGGAAGGCCGGTTCCGCCCTGCGCTGACCCCGGTCGGCGGCCCCGCCTGACCCCATCGGCCCGGCTGACCCCATCGGCCTGGCTGACCCCATCGGCCTGGCTGACCCTCGCCGTTCCGGCACGATCCGGCATGCCTCGCCCCGGTCCTGGACAAGTTGGGACTGAACGGTGACATTCGCGGGCGCTCGGGCGCGCCCGCGGTGTGATTATCTATCGCGGTGCACGCGCGAGTGGGCGTGCGGGGGTGCGGGCCGTGGCGGGGCCAGGCCGTGCGAGGGGAGAACAGCAAAGTGAACGTGCAGCCGATATCGGGTGCATCGGCCGGGGTGGGTTCCGGGCGCGGACGTGGAACCGGGGCGGGCAAGGGTCTGCTGGCCCTGGTGCTGGGGGCGTTGCTGCTGCTGGTGACGGCGTGCGGTGGGTCCGGGTCCGCCGACAGCGGCAAGGGCGGGGAAAAGGGCGTCAAGGACGGCGGGAAGGTGGAGAACGCGGCCTCGCAGGCCGTCGTGACCATCACGCCCAAGGACGGTGCCGAGGCGGTCGCCACGAGCGGCGCCCTGAAGGTCACCGCCGAGAAGGGCAAGCTGACCACGGTCGCCGTGGCCGACTCCAAGGGCAACCAGGTCGAGGGCACGCTGGCCGCGGACGGCACCAGCTGGGAGCCGGTGCGGCACCTGGCCGCCGCAACCAAGTACAAGGTGCACGCGGTCGCCAAGGACGCCGAGGGGCGCGAGTCGGCGAAGGACACCACCTTCACCACCCTCGTGCCGAAGAACACCTTCATCGGCCACTACACGCCGGAGGACGGCTCGACCGTCGGCGTCGGCATGCCGGTCTCCATCAACTTCACCCGGGGCATCACCGACCCGGAGGCCGTGGAGAAGGCCATCAAGGTGACCGCCGAGCCGTCCGTGCCGATCGAGGGCCACTGGTTCGGCAACGACCGCCTCGACTTCCGCCCCGAGAAGTACTGGGCGGCGGGCACCAAGGTGACCGTGCAGCTGAACCTGGACGGCGTCGAGGGCCGCCCGGGCGTCTACGGCAAGCAGGCCAAGACGGTGAAGTTCACCATCGGCCGCAGCCAGGTCTCCACGGTCGACGCGAGCGCGAAGACCATGAAGGTCGTCCGCGACGGGAAGCTGATCAAGACGATCCCGATCACCGCGGGCGCGCCGTCCACGACGACGTACAACGGCCAGATGGTCATCAGCGAGAAGTACAAGGTGACCCGGATGAACGGCGCCACCGTGGGCTTCGGCGGCGAGTACGACATCAAGGACGTGCCGCACGCGATGCGCCTGTCCACCTCGGGCACCTTCGTCCACGGCAACTACTGGGCGTCGGCGGGCACCTTCGGCTCGGCCAACGTCAGCCACGGCTGCGTGGGCCTGCGGGACGTGCGGGGGGCCTACGACGGCTCCACCCCGGCGGCCTGGTTCTACAACAACTCGATCATCGGCGACGTGGTGGTCGTGAAGAACTCCAAGGACAAGCAGATCCAGCCCGAGAACGGCCTCAACGGCTGGAACATGGCCTGGTCGGAGTGGATCAAGTAACGCCTGGTACGTACGGGCCCGGTGCTGTTCCTCACAGCACCGGGCCCGTTGTCATTAACGCCGGTTAACCTGCCCCGTATGACAGTCACTCTCGAAGTCTCCGAAGGCGTCGGCACCATCCGCCTGGACCGCCCGCCGATGAACGCGCTGGACATCGCCACCCAGGACCGGCTGCGCGAGCTCGCCGAGGAGGCGGCCCGTCGCGACGACGTCCGTGCCGTGGTGCTGTACGGCGGCGAGAAGGTGTTCGCGGCCGGCGCGGACATCAAGGAGATGCAGGCGATGGACCACGCGGCCATGGTGCTGCGCTCCAAGGCCCTGCAGGACTCGTTCACCGCCGTCGCCCGCATCCCCAAGCCCGTCGTCGCCGCCGTGACCGGGTACGCCCTGGGCGGCGGCTGCGAGCTGGCGCTGTGCGCCGACTTCCGCATCGCGGGGGAGAACGCCAAGCTGGGCCAGCCCGAGATCCTGCTGGGCCTCATCCCCGGCGCGGGCGGTACGCAGCGCCTGGCCCGCCTCGTCGGCCCGTCCAAGGCCAAGGACCTGATTTTCACGGGCCGTCATGTGAAGGCCGACGAGGCCCTCGCGATCGGGCTCGTCGACCGGGTCGTACCCGCGGCCGAGGTGTACGAGCAGGCGCACGCGTGGGCCGCGAAGCTGGCCCAGGGGCCCGCGCTGGCGCTGCGGGCCGCCAAGGAGTCCATCGACGCGGGCCTGGAGACGGACATCGACACGGGCCTGACCGTGGAACGCAACTGGTTCGCCGGGCTGTTCGCCACCGAGGACCGGGAGCGCGGGATGCGCAGCTTCGTGGAGGAAGGACCGGGCAAGGCCAAGTTCCTCTAGGGGGAAGCGAGTTGTCAGCCGTGTGGGTGGTTTGGCGGAGCCCGAGGGGGTCTTGAGGGGTTCGGGTTGCATGGGCGCGCCACTCTTTCGGGTCAGCCGCGTCACCGCAGGTCAGGATCGCTTTTCCAGGTCTTCCATGCCAGTGTCATATGCCGGGCGGTGCTCCCGGAACCGTTCATTCCGGGGCATCGAATCCGCGGGAACGGCCACGCGGAGGTCGCCGGGCGGCCATGATGGTGGGCATGGCGGGGCTGGAAGGTGTGGAGCAACCGGGGCAGCGCGGCAGCGCTACCGCCGCGCGGTGGGTACCCGCCGCGGATGACGAACAGGCGCTCAAGGCGCTCGAACTGTTCGGCAACCCGACGGAGGAGGAGGTGCGGCTGCCCTCCCGCCCTGAATCCGCCGCGACCGCCCGCCGGCTCACCCAGTGCGTGGTGCTCCGCCAGTGGGGGCTGACCCCGCAGATCGCCGAGCACGCGATCCTGCTCGTCTCCGAGCTCGTCGGCAACGCCGTCCGGCACACCGGGGCGCGGGTCTTCGGCCTGCGGATGCTGCGCCGCCGCGGGTGGATCCGTATCGAGGTGCGCGACCCCTCGCGCGGGCTTCCCTGTCTGATGCCGGTGCAGGAGATGGACACCAGTGGACGGGGGCTCTTCCTCGTCGACAAGCTCTCCGACCGGTGGGGTGTGGACCTGCTGCCGCGCGGCAAGACCACCTGGTTCGAGATGCGCGTCTCCGACCGCTGACGCCGTTACGCGCCCCGGGACGCCCCGGGGGTGCCCGGAACGCACGGAAGCCCCCTGGCGGCCGTGGTGAGGCGCCGCGGGGGCTTCCATGGGAGCGCCGTGGACGTGGGGGTGTATCCACGGACGCGGAGACGACCTGGCCCGGGTCAATGGGGGTCGTGTGTCACGACTATGGCAGAGGGGCGGCCTTGCCACCAAAAGACCAAACCGGGCGAAATCAGCAAATCGGGTCAGCCGATAAATGAATCGCAGGTGAGATGGGCCACGAGCCTCATAAAGCATGAATAAATATGAGGCACGGTGGGTGATTCATCGGCCCCGGCTCCATGGGAGCCGGGGCCGGCGGACTCGGTAGGGGAGCGCGTCGAGGGCCCCGCCGCCCTTAATGGGGCGCGTGACGATGCCGCACCTGACGAACCGACCGAAGAGCCTCCTGGCGGCCACCGCGCTGCTCGCCGCGGCGGCCGTGCTCCCGGGCTGCGGCAGCGGCGGTGACCGGCCCGAGGCGCACGGCAGCCAGGCCGCCGTCCCCGTCTCCGTACCGAAGAAGGCCGCCCCGGCGGGCCTGCCGGGCATGCCGCCCGTCCTCGACCCCAAGGACATCTACGCGGCCGACCGGCCCGGCCGGCTGTCCCCGGTGGTCAAGGGCTTCCCGTCCCGCGTGTACGTCCCCAACACGCTCTCCAACACCGTCTCGGTCATCGACCCCAAGACGTACAAGGTCATCGAGACCATCCCGGTCGGCGTCCAGCCGCAGCACGTCGTGCCGTCCTGGGACCTCAAGACGCTCTGGGTCAACAACAACCGGGGCCACACGCTCACCCCCATCGACCCGGCCACCGGCACCCGGGGCAAGGACGTCGACGTCCACGACCCCTACAACCTGTACTTCACGCCCCACGGCAAGTACGCGATCGTCATGGCCTCCCTCGACCGCGAGCTGGTCTTCCGTGACCCGCACACCATGGAACGGCGCCACACCGAGCCGGTCACCTGTTACGGCGTCAACCACGCCGACTTCTCCGCCGACGGCCGGTACTTCATCGTCAGCTGCGAGTTCTCCGGTGAACTGCTCAAGGTCGACACCGAGCGGATGAAGGTCGTCGCCCAGCAGAAGCTGCCCTTCCAGGGCGCCATGCCGCAGGACGTGAAGGTCTCGCCGGACGGCAGGACCTTCTACGTCGCCGACATGATGGCGCACGGCGTGTGGGTCCTGGACGGCGACTCCTTCGCCACCCCCAGGCTCCTGCCCACCGGCAAGGGAGCGCACGGCCTGTACGTCTCGCGCGACTCCAAGGAGATGTACATCCCCAACCGCGGCGAGGGCTCCATCTCCGTCTTCGACTTCGCGCGCGGCGAGCTGACCAAGAAGTGGTGGCTGCCGGACGGCGGTTCACCGGACATGGGCGGGGTGTCGGCCGACGGCAAGGTGCTGTGGCTGTCCGGGCGGTACGACTCCGAGGTGTACGCCATCGACACCACGACCGGCAGGCAGCTGGCCCGCATCCCGGTCGGCGGCGGCCCGCACGGCCTGGCCGTCTACCCGCAGCCCGGCCGGTACTCGCTCGGCCACACCGGCGTCTTCCGCTGACCCGCGGACCTGACGGCCGCCCGGCACGTCGCCCGGCACGTCGCCCGACGCGCCGTCGATCGGGTGAAGATCCATGGCGTGGCGGGGTGCGGCGGCCATTCTCCTCGCCATGATCACTTCTCGCCTGCGGCGCCGCGCCGCCGCGCTCGCCGTGTCCGTCGCCGCCCTCCTCGTACCCGCCGCGTCCACCGAGGCCGCCCCGGCCGCCGGGGCCCGTGCCGCCGCTCCCGCCGCCGCCCCGGCCTTCGCCTCCAAGGCGGCGGCGAGCTGCCCGGTCGTCGAGGACCGCCTGTACCCGGCGGCGGACCGCCGGGTCGACCCGGACCGCATCACCCCGGCCCCCGCCTGGCGCAAGGACTGCAAGCAGCTCTACCGTGCCGACAACCGCCCGCCGGCGGTGATCTTCGAGCAGGGCTTCCACCCGAAGGCGCCGCTGGACGGCCAGTACGACATCGAGAAGTACGTCCTGGTCAACCAGCCCTCGCCGTACGTCTCGACGACATACGACCACGACCTCTACAAGAAGTGGAAGAGCGGCTTCAACTACTACGTGGACGCCCCGAAGGGCGTGGAGGTCAACAAGACCATCGGCGACACGCACAAGTACGCCGACCAGGAGGAGGTCGCCTTCCCCGGTGGGATCGCCCGCAAGCACATCGTCGGCGTCTGTCCGGTCGACCTGGTGAAGAAGATCGAGATCATGACGGAGTGCGAGGACAACCCGTACTACGAGCCCTGGCGCCGCTGACCGGCCCGCCGGGGGCTCAGCCCGCGATGAACAGCGCCTCCGAGCCGACCGGGCGGTAGCCCGCCGCCTGGAAGGTGCGGACGCTGCGGGCGTTGCCCGGGGACTGCTGGGCCCACACCGCCGGTCCGGGCACCAGGTGGCGGGCCGCGACCGCCAGGTCCCGGCCCAGCCCGCGGCCCCTGGCGTCCTCGTCGACCTCGACGGCCGCCTCCCAGCGGCCCGCGACGCCCCGCCCGAGGACGACCATGCCGCCGTCGGCCGCCCAGACCCGTACGCCGTCACGGAACTTCACCGCCCGGGCGACCCGCGGGTGCTCCGGGTCGTCGATCTCGCGCAGCGCGACGGGCGGCGGGCCGGGCAGCGCGTCGGCGACTGTCAGCAGGTCGATGGTGTTCATGTGCCGGCCACAACGGGCCGTCATCCGGGCGAGGAACACCGGGTTCATCGCGGCGGCCAGCGCGTCGCTCGACGTGGCCGCCAGCTCGGCCCGCACCCAGTCGGGGTCCTCGTCCGTGAAGACCACCGAGTGCGCGGTGAAGGCCAGCACCCCGGCGTCGCGCTCGTTCGGCTGCGCGACCACCGTGACCGTGCCGTCCGCCGGCGGGAAGACTCCCTGGGCGGCGGCTGCCAGGACCCGCGCCACCTCATCGCTCATGCCCCCATGGTGGACCATGGCCCCCGAACTCCCTCCACAGCCCCTGCCGATAATCTGACCGGCGTCAGTTATGCACCAAGAAGGGGTGGACCAGTGGCGGACATCGAGGCGGCGCGCAAGGCGTTCGAGCGGTACGACGTGAACGGGGACGGGCGCATCTCGGCCGCCGAGTACAAGAGCGTCATGGCGCAGCTGGGCGACTTCAACGTCACCGAGACCGTGGCCCAGGCCGTGATCAACGCGCAGGACGGCAACGGCGACGGGCAGCTCACCTTCGACGAGTTCTGGGCGCACCTCAACAAGGCGTGACCACACCGACCAACGGCGCCGTCCGGGCCACCGGGCGGCGCCGTACGCGTGCCGCGCTCGCCATCGGCGCGCTCGTGGCGGTGGCGGGGGCGTCGGCCGTGACCGTGGCGCTGCTCGGCGCCGGGATCGCCGCGCGCGGCACCGGCGAGCTGCACATCCCCGCGCCCGGCACCACCACCGTGCTGCGTGCCGCCGTCTTCACCGCCCTCGCCCTGCACCTCGGCGAACTGGCCGGTGCCCGGCTCACCGGAACCGGCCCCACGCCCCGCTCCTGGGCCCTGTGGACCGCGCTCGGCGGGGCGGCCGCGGCGGCCGGGCAGATCGTGCTGCTGGCCGAGGTCAGCGACCTCGACCTCACCGCCACGTACGGGACGCGGGACGGCGGGCTGCTGCTGGCCATGGCCAACGGCTTCGCCCTGGCGGCCGGTTGCGTCGCGCTGCGCCGCCCCGGCTGGGCGACCGGCCCGCTGGCCCTGGTGATCGGCGCGGAGGCGATGCGCGCGCACCCCGAGCCGTACACCCCGGAGTGGGGCACCGCCCTCACGGTCGTCCACCTGACGGCCGCCTCCCTGTGGGTGGGCGGGCTGC
This sequence comes from Streptomyces sp. CB03238, assembly GCF_002099185.1. Lineage (NCBI taxonomy): Bacteria > Bacillati > Actinomycetota > Actinomycetes > Kitasatosporales > Streptomycetaceae > Streptomyces > Streptomyces sp. CB03238. The sequence goes on from NZ_NBCN01000025.1 coordinate 20,675, forward strand.
TGTACGCGCTGCGGACGACGCGGCTGCGCGGCGGCGCGGCGCGGGAGGTGCTCGTGCGGTACGCGCGCCTCGCCGGATGGCTGTACGTGGCGCTCGCCGCCACCGGCACCTGCTCGACGCTGCGCCGCCTCCCGGCCGACGTGGTGTTCTCGACGGCGTACGGCAGGGTCCTGATCGCCAAGCTGGCGCTGGTGGCGGTGGCGAGCGCCCTGGCACTGGCCGCGCGCCGCCGCCTGCGCCGCGGCGGGGACGCGACCCGCCCGGCCCGCGCCGAAGTGGCCGCGCTGGCGGGGGTCGTACTGGTCTCGGCGGTCCTGACCGTGGTGCCCGACCCCCACTGGCTCAGCCTGCGCTCGGCGCTCCTCAGGTGACCGCCGCGGCCAGTACGGAGGCCGTGTCGCGGACGAGCGGGTTGTCCGCCGGGGCGTCCTGCTCCGGCTTGGTCGTCAGGACGGCGAGGACGACCGGGGCGCCGTCGGGCGTCCAGGCGACACCGACGTCGTTGTTCGTCCCGTACGCGCCGCCGCCTGTCTTGTCGGCCAGGCGCCAGTCCGCCGGCAGCCCGGCGCGGAACCGGTACGTGCTGGTGGTGTTGGCCAGCAGCCAGCCGGTCAGCCGCTCGCGGTCGGGCCGGTTGAGCGCGGTGCCGAGCACCAGCCGTTCGTAGGTCCCGGCGATGGCGGCCGGGGTGGTGGTGTCCTCGACGCGCCAGGGCTCGGCGGTGTTCAGCTGGGGTTCCCAGCGGTCGAGCCGGGTCACGCCGTCCCCCAGGGACCGGCAGAAACGGGTGACGGCGGCGGGGCCGCCGAGTTCGCGCAGGAGCAGGTTGGCCGCCGTGTTGTCGCTGAAACAGATGGCGGCCCAGCACAGCTCCGCGACGGTCATGCCCGTGGCCAGGTACTCCTCCGCCTTGTCGGAGTTCTCCACGAGGTCGTCCCTGGTGTACCGGACGCGCTTGGCGAGCACCTCGCCGTGCCGGTCGAGGTCCCGGAGTACGGCCGCCGCGGCCAGGGTCTTGAACGTCGAGCACATGGGGAAGCGCTCGTCCGCCCGGTACAGCACCGTCGCGCCGGTGACCGTGTTGCGGGCGACCGCGCCCAGCCGGGCCCCGTGCCGCCGCTCCAGCGCCCTCAGCTGCCCGATGGCGGCCGCGCGCCGGGCGGCACCGCGAGGCGCGGCACCGCGCGGCCCGGCACCGCGGGGCCCGGCACCGGCGCGAGGTGCGGCAGGCGGGGTAGCGGCGGAAGGGCCGGCCGCCGCGCCGGTCGCCAGCAGCGCGGCCGCCCCCGCGGCAGCCGTGAGAAGGGTGCGGCGGGCCGCCCGGCCTCGTATCGTCGAGATCTCGTTGTCGGTCATGGGCCGAGCCCATCACGGGCGCGTCACCGGAAGGAAACGTTCCGGCGGCGTGTCAGCACTCGATGATGTTGACCGCCAGGCCGCCGCGCGCCGTCTCCTTGTACTTGACACTCATGTCGGCGCCCGTCTCCTTCATGGTCTTGATGACCTTGTCCAGGGAGACCTTGTGGCTGCCGTCGCCGCGCATCGCCATCCGCGCCGCCGTGACCGCCTTGACCGCCGCCATGCCGTTGCGCTCGATACACGGGATCTGGACCAGGCCGCCGACCGGGTCGCAGGTCAGGCCCAGGTTGTGCTCCATACCGATCTCGGCGGCGTTCTCCACCTGCTCCGGGCTGCCGCCCAGCACCTCGGCGAGCGCGCCCGCCGCCATGGAGCAGGCCGAGCCGACCTCGCCCTGGCAGCCGACCTCGGCGCCGGAGATGGAGGCGTTCTCCTTGAAGAGCATGCCGATCGCGCCGGCGGCCAGCAGGAAGCGGACCACGCCCTCCTCGTCGGCGCCGGGGACGAAGTTCATGTAGTAGTGCAGGACCGCCGGGATGATGCCGGCGGCGCCGTTCGTCGGGGCGGTGACGACGCGGCCGCCGGCGGCGTTCTCCTCGTTCACGGCCATCGCGTACAGCGTGATCCACTCCATGGAGAGGGCCAGCGGGTCGCCCTCGGAGCGCAGCTTGCGCGCGGTGTTGGCGGCGCGGCGGCGGACCTTCAGGCCGCCCGGCAGGATGCCCTCGCGGGACATGCCGCGCGACACGCACGCCTGCATGACCCGCCAGATCTCGAGCAGACCCTCGCGGATCTCTTCCTCGGTGCGCCAGGCCTTCTCGTTCTCCAGCATCAGCGCGGAGATCGACAGGCCGGTCTCCTTGGTCAGGCGCAGCAGCTCGTCACCGGTGCGGAAGGGGTACTTCAGTACGGTGTCGTCGGGGACGATCGGGTTATCGCCCTGGACCGCGGCCTCGTCGACGACGAACCCGCCGCCCACCGAGTAGTACGTCTTCTCCAGCAGGGTGGCGCCCTCGCCGTCGTACGCCCACAGCGTCATGCCGTTGGCGTGGTACGGCAGCGCCTTGCGGCGGTGCAGGACCAGGTCCTCGTCGAAGTCGAAGCCGATCTCGTGCGCGCCCAGCAGGTTGATGCGCCCCGTGCTCTTGATCCGCTCGACCTGCTCGTCGGCGGTTTCGACGTCGACCGTGCGGGGGGAGTCGCCCTCCAGGCCGAGGAGGACGGCCTTGGGCGTGCCGTGGCCGTGGCCGGTCGCGCCCAGCGAGCCGTACAGCTCGGCCCGTATGGAGGCGGTCGGGGCCAGCAGGCCCTCGTTCTTCAGACGGCGGGCGAACATCCGGGCGGCGCGCATGGGGCCGACCGTGTGGGAGCTGGACGGGCCGATGCCGATCGAGAACAGGTCGAAGACCGAGATGGCCACGGGGAGACTCCTTGGGTGGAAGACGTCGCTGTCTGCCGGGGTGGTGCAGGGACAACGCGGGGTGGGGCGGAAAGCGGGGCAAGACACGGGGCACCGCACTCACTGGTCCAGTGTGCGCGGTGCCCCGCATGTCGGTCTGTTACGTACGTAACCTCTACGGAGATTACAGACCAGGGTAAAGCGGGTGCTTCGCGGCGAGAGCCGTCACCCGGGCCCTGAGCGCGTCCGCGTCGTACGACGGCTTCAGCGCCTCGGCGATGATGTCGGCGACCTCGGTGAAGTCCTCGGCCTGGAAGCCACGGGTGGCCAGGGCCGGGGTGCCGATCCGCAGGCCCGAGGTGACCATCGGGGGCCGCGGGTCGTTCGGGATCGCGTTGCGGTTGACGGTGATGCCGACCTCGTGGAGCCGGTCCTCGGCCTGCTGGCCGTCCAGCTCGCTGTTGCGCAGGTCGACCAGGACCAGGTGCACGTCGGTGCCGCCGGTCAGGACCGACACGCCGTGCTCGGTGACGTCCGGCTGGACCAGGCGCTCGGCCAGGATGCGGGCGCCGTCCAGGGTGCGCTGCTGGCGCTCCTTGAACTCCTCGCTCGCCGCGACCTTGAAGGAGACCGCCTTGGCGGCGATCACGTGCTCCAGCGGCCCGCCCTGCTGACCGGGGAAGACCGCCGAGTTGATCTTCTTGGCGAGCTCGGCCGTCGACAGGATCACGCCACCGCGCGGGCCGCCCAGCGTCTTGTGGGTCGTGGTGGTGACCACGTGGGCGTGCGGCACCGGGTTGGGGTGCAGACCGGCGGCGACCAGGCCCGCGAAGTGGGCCATGTCGACCATCAGGTACGCGCCGACCTCGTCCGCGACGCGGCGGAAGGCGGCGAAGTCCAGCTGGCGGGGGTAGGCGGACCAGCCGGCGACGATCAGCTTCGGCTTGTGCTCCTTGGCCAGCTTCTCGACCTCGGCCATGTCGACCTGGCCGGTCGCGTCGTCGACGTGGTAGGCGACGACGTTGTAGAGCTTGCCCGAGAAGTTGATCTTCATGCCGTGGGTCAGGTGCCCGCCGTGGGCGAGGTTCAGACCCATGATCGTGTCGCCCGGCTTGAGCAGCGCGAACATCGCGGCCGCGTTGGCCTGGGCACCCGAGTGCGGCTGGACGTTGGCGTGCTCGGCGCCGAAGAGCGCCTTGATGCGGTCGATGGCGATCTGCTCGACGACATCGACGTGCTCGCAGCCGCCGTAGTAGCGGCGGCCGGGGTAGCCCTCGGCGTACTTGTTGGTCAGAACGGAGCCCTGGGCCTCCATGACCGCGACCGGAGCGAAGTTCTCCGAGGCGATCATTTCGAGGGTGGACTGCTGACGGTGGAGCTCGGCGTCGACGGCGGCGGCGACGTCCGGGTCCAGCTCGTGGAGAGGGGTGTTCAGAAGCGACATCGGGGAGGGTCCTTAGCTGCCGGAGAACTCGGTGTACTCGTCGGCGGAGAGCAGCTCCTTCGGCTCCTCCGCGACGCGTACCTTGAACAGCCAGCCGCCCTCGAACGGGGCGGTGTTCACCAGCGACGGGTCGTCGACGACGTCCTGGTTCGCCTCGACGACCTCACCGGTCACCGGGGAGTACAGGTCGCTCACGGACTTGGTCGACTCCAGCTCACCGCAGGTCTCGCCCGCGGTCACCGTGTCGCCGACCGCCGGGAGCTGCACGTACACGACGTCGCCGAGGGCGTTCGCCGCGTGCTCCGTGATGCCGACCGTCGACACGCCGTCCTCGGCGGCCGACAGCCACTCGTGCTCCTTGCTGTAGCGAAGCTGCTGGGGGTTGCTCATGACGGGAATTCTCCTGTACGCGGGGGAGTGCTGGTGAACGGGGGAGTGGTGCGGGTGGTCACTTCTGGCGCTTGTAGAAGGGCAGCGCCACGACCTCGTACGGCTCATGGGTACCGCGGATGTCGACCCCGACCCCCTCGGTGCCCGGCGCGGCGTGCGCCGCGTCCACGTACGCCATGGCGATCGGCCTGCCCAGCGTCGGCGACGGGGCGCCCGAGGTGACCTCGCCGATCACGGTGCCGCCGGCGACCACGGCCATCCCGGCGCGCGGGACCCGGCGGCCCTGGGCGATCAGGCCGACGAGCTTGCGCGGCGGGGCGATCTGGGCGCGCTCGGCGGCGGCGGCCAGGGCCTCGCGGCCGACGAAGTCGCCCTCCTTCTCGAACTTGACCACCCGGCCCAGACCCGCGTCGAACGGGGTCAGGGACGTCGTCAGCTCATGCCCGTACAGCGGCATGCCCGCCTCCAGGCGCAGCGTGTCGCGGCAGGACAGCCCGCACGGGATCAGCCCGACCGGGGCGCCCGCCTCGGTCAGCGCCTGCCACAGCTTCTCGGCGTGCTGCGGCTCGACGAACAGCTCGAAGCCGTCCTCACCCGTGTAGCCGGTGCGGGCGATCAGCGCGGGGACGCCCGCGACGGTGCCGGGCAGGCCCGCGTAGTACTTCAGCCCGTCCAGGTCGGCGTCGGTCAGCGACTTCAGGATGCCGGGGGACTCCGGGCCCTGGACGGCGAGCAGCGCGTACGCGTCGCGGTCGTCGCGTACGGCGGCGTCGAAGCCGGCGGCCCGCTCGGTGAGGGCGTCGAGCACGATCTGGGCGTTGGAGGCGTTGGCGACGACCATGTACTCCTGCTCCTGGAGCCGGTACACGATCAGGTCGTCGAGGATGCCGCCGTCCTCCTGGCAGATCATCGTGTAGCGGGCGCGGCCGACACCGACGCTGCCGATGTTGCCGACGAGCGCGAAGTCCAGGAGGTCCGCGGCCTGCGGTCCGGTGACGGTGATCTCACCCATGTGAGAGAGGTCGAAGAGTCCGGCCTTCGTGCGGACGGCGTTGTGCTCGTCGCGCTCGCTCCCGTACCGCAGCGGCATGTCCCAGCCGGCGAAGTCGGTCATGGTCGCGCCGAGCGCCCGATGCACGGCATCGAGGGCGGTCAGGCGGGGGGCAGTGCTCATTGGATGTGGCTCCCAGGTCCCAGGACGGGCATGGCTCGAAGACGATCCTCCCCATCTGTCATCGGAACCTGAGAGGTTCACCGTGACCGTACGGGGACGGTCCTCGGCTTGCACCTTGGGTGGAGCCGCCGGGGCGGCCCGCTTTTCAGATCTGCCTCATCCACGCGGTACGGGGCCTGAGAGATTCAAGGGAGGAACTTGCTCCTTCGGCGCCCGGGTGTGACCCGGAACTCTCCCGCGCGGATTCAAGCGGCCGGTATGCGGTTGTGGCGCACGTGTGTGCGTCGGCGCGCACATCATTGCACGCGGGGTCTCGTCGGCAAATCGCTTGTGCCTTATTACCCTTTCTTTACACTTCTTGGGCAAGGGTCGGGACAAGCCGACCCAGGGACCGCCAGGGCCCTAGCAGGGGGAGTAGCGATGACGTTGCAGCGGACCGGGGCGTACGCGACGACCACGGGAGTGCCCGGGCAGCCGGGCCTGCCCGCGCGGGGCCGGGCCGCGGCGGGCGCGGCCGCCCTGCCGGTCGTGCGCGACCTCAGGGACCGCGGCGGGCGCGTCCCCCGGGCGCTGACCTTCGCGGCCGGTGACCTGGTGGTCGTCTCGGGCCTGCCCGGCAGCGGCAAGTCCACGCTGATCGCCCGGACCGCCCAGGGGCGCGGCATCGACTCGCAGAACGCCCGGGAGCGGTGGGAGCGCCGGGTGCCCGGCTTCCTGCCGTACGCCGTCTACCGGCCCCTCGTCCGGTTCGCGCACTACGCGGGGCTGCGGCGGGCGCTGCGCTCCGGCGAGAGCGTCGTCGTCCACGACTGCGGTACGCAGGCCTGGGTGCGGCGCTGGCTGGCCCGCGAGGCCGCACGCCGGGGGCAGGCCTTGCACCTCCTCCTGCTGGACGTCACGCCCGGCACGGCCCGCGAGGGGCAGCGCGAGCGGGGACGCGGCGTGTCCGGGTACGCCTTCGGGCGGCACCGCCGGGCGGTGGGCCGGCTGGTGCGGGACGCGGAGCGGGGCGTGGTGCCGCGCGGATGCGCGTCCGCCGTCCTGCTGGACCGGCCGGCGGCGTCCGCGCTGACCCGGATCTCGTTCGGCTGATCCGCCGTACGGCGGACCGCGTTAGGGTGCTCCGGGCAGCGACAGGCACGCGCGGGAAGGACCAGAAGCACCAGTGGACACTGCATGGCCGGGCAACGAGCTCGAAGAGGTGCTCGCCGCCTCCCTCGGCAACCCCGCGGCCGGAGGCCGCCTCGTCGAGGTCCTGGGCCGCAGCCACGTCTGGGTGCCGCTCCCCAACGGCGGCGGCCCCGACAGCCCGAACCTGGACCTGCCCACCCTGGAGATCGACGGGCAGGCGTACGTCCCGGTCTTCAGCTCCGAGCAGCAGTTCACCCACTGCGTCGGCGCCCACATGGCGTACACCGTCGCCCCGGCCGTCGAGTTCGCGCGCGGCCTGCCGCCGCAGCTCGGCATCGCCGTGAACCCCGGCGGGGCCGTCGGCGCCCCGCTGCCACCGCCCGCCGTCGCCGAGCTGTGCCGCACCGGCCGCACCCCGCTGGACGGGCCCGCGAGCGGCGCCCGGGTGCGGCTGTTCGAGCCGGACTGGCAGGAGGACCCGGTCGACTTCCTGTCCGCCGCGGCCGCCGAGTTCGACGCCACCAGTACCGTCCTGACGGCCCGCCGCTGCCTCGCCAGCATCGAGGGCGACAGCCCGGTCCTTTTCGTCGGCGTGCAGCTCTCCTCCTGGGAGGGCGCCGACCGTAACGTACCGATGGACGCCCTCGGCCGGGCGCTGGGCCGCGTCCAGGTGCCGTGGCCGGTCAACCTGGTCCTGCTCGACGTCGCGCAGGACCCGGTGGGCGACTGGATGCTGGAGAAGGTACGGCCCTTCTACCAGCGCGGGCACGCATAAGCTGGTCCGGTGGACGGAAGAGGGGCGGGACCCAGGGTGAGCGCGTCAGGCACCGCGGCGGCCGGAGCGTCGGCCGGGCACGCGGCCGGAGCGGCGGCCGGGCAGGTCGAGCACCTGCTGAGCCAGGTCACGCCCGGACGCTACGACACGTACGAGGCGCTCCTGCACGCCCTCGCCGACGGCCGGCTGTGGATGCTCCTCTGGCACGGCCAGGCCGGCTCGCCCGACGCCCAGTACGGGAACATGGAGGTCGACGGCCTCGGGTACGCCCCGTGCGTCACCTCCGCCCAGGAGCTCGCCGCCTCCGGCTGGAACCGCGCCCACGAGATCATCGGCGGCCGGGACATCGCCCGCGCCCTCTACCCCGACCGCTGGGGCATCTGGCTCAACCCGCACGCCCCCGGCGGCGGCGTCGGCATCCCGTGGCCCGACCTGCGCCGGATCGCCACCGGCCTGGACCGGATGCCCGCCGGACCGCTGAAGCTGTCCGAACCGGGCATCCAGATCCCGCAGTTCTACGCCCTGCTCACCCAGAACGCCCACCGCACCCCCGCCGTCCGCTCGCTGCGCCGCGCCTGGGTCCAGCCGGCCCTCGGCACCCCGTACCTGGCGATCGGCCTGGACCTGTACGACACCGGCCAGGCGTCCGTCGACGCGGTGCGCGCCATGATGCAGCAGTCCATCGCCGCCGTCCCCGACGGCCTGCCCGTGTCCACGGTGGCGATGTCGGACGAGTACGACCCGGTGACGATGTGGCTGCGGGCCAACGCGCGCCCCTTCTACGACCGCGAGGCCCACGCCACCGCGCCCGTCGTGCCCGGTACGGGGTACGGCTACCCGCCCCGCGGCTGACGCGTCCGCCGGCCTACCGGCCGACGCGTCCGCCCGCGTACCGGGCGGCGCGCCCACTGTCCGTTTCGGTGGAATAGCGGCCGAGTTGGTCCGCTGAGACGATCACCTCGTCCGGATAACGGAAGCCCACGACCCGCATCACGGTTGCGCAAACATTCCCCGTGAGGTCTGGCGGGTGATCGTGAACCCATTGAAGACTCCCCCCAACCAGGGGGCGTCGTACATGCGTGCAGCGCACTCGCGCACTCCCTGAACGGACCGCACCGCAGACCCGGGCGGCCTGTCGAGCACTGTCGGCGACCGTCGGCACGGCGAGCACGAGGGACGATGACCGCACCCATTGAGACCACCGGATCACAGGCCGAGGCGGCGCCTGAGGCCGTACTTGAAGGCGTCAAGTCCGAGCAGATCGAAGGCCGTTCACTCGGTCAGATCGCCTGGGCCCGCTTCAAGCGGGACAAACTGGCCGTGACCGGCGGCGTGGTCGTCATCCTGCTCATCCTGATCGCCGTGCTCTCCCGGCCGCTCCAGTCGCTGCTGGGCCTCGACCCGAACGCCTTCCAGCAGGACCTGGTCGATCCCAACACCTCGCTGCCCAAGGGCGGGTTCGGCGGGATGAGCTGGGACCACCCGCTGGGCGTCGACCCGAAGTTCGGCCGCGACATCCTCGCCCGCATCCTGGAGGGCTCCTGGGTCTCGCTGGTCGTCGCCTTCGGCGCGACGATCCTGTCCAACGTCATCGGCGTGATGCTCGGCCTGATCGCCGGGTACTACGGCGGGCGCGTGGACACCTTCATCAGCCGGCTCATGGACACGTTCCTCGCCTTCCCGCTGCTGCTGTTCGCCATCGCCATCTCGGCGACCCTGCAGGGCGGTGCCTTCGGCCTGGAGGGCCTGCCCCTGCACATCAGCGTGCTCATCTTCGTCATCGGGTTCTTCAACTGGCCCTACATGGCCCGTATCGTGCGCGGCCAGACCCTGGCCCTGCGGGAACGCGAGTTCATCGACGCCTCGCGCGGGATGGGGGCCAAGGGCCCGTACATCCTCTTCCGCGAGCTGCTGCCGAACCTCGTGGGGCCGATCACCGTCTACGCGACACTGCTCATTCCGACCAACATCATCTTCGAGGCATCGCTCAGCTTCCTCGGCGTCGGGATCCAGCCACCGCAGGCCTCATGGGGCGGCATGCTGAGGGAGGCGGTCACCTTCTTCGAAGTCGATCCGCAGTTCATGCTCGTCCCCGGCCTCGCGATCTTCATCACCGTACTGGCCTTCAACCTGCTCGGTGATGGCCTTCGGGACGCTCTCGACCCGCGCAGCCGCTGACGTCTGCCACGTCATCCACGGCGGCCGCACCAGCGGGCCGGGACCGTACCGACAATTTCCGAAAACAAAGGGGAGTTCGACGAAAATGCGAAGGTCAGCAGTGGCCGCTCTCGCGGTCGTCAGCAGTGCCAGCCTGCTCCTCGCGGGCTGCAGCAAGGCGGACGACGGCAAGGACGGCGTGAAGGGCAATGCCAAGGCGAACGCGGCGACGACCGGTGTCGTCAACGCCTCGGACGCGAAGGGCGGTACGGTCACCTACGCGATGGCCGACGCCCCCGAGTCGTTCGACCCGGGCGACACGTACTACTCCTTCATCTACAACTTCAGCCGGCTGTACGCGCGCCCGCTGACGACCTTCAAGCCGGGCCCCGGCGAGAAGGGCAACGAGCTGGTCCCCGACCTCGCCGCGGGCCTCGGTGTCCCCAGCGACGGCGGCAAGACCTGGACGTACAAGATCCGTCCGGGCGTCAAGTACAGCGACGGCACGCCGGTCACGGCCAAGGACGTCAAGTACGCCGTCGAGCGCTCGAACTTCGCGCGTGACGTGCTCTCCAACGGCCCCAACTACTTCCAGACGCTGATGGCCGACGGCGACACGTACAAGGGCCCCTACAAGGACAAGAGCGACAAGGGCCTCTCGTCCATCCAGACGCCGGACGACCACACGATCGTCTTCAAGCTGAAGGAACCGTTCGCGGACTTCGACTACCTGGTCAGCGCCCCGCAGACCGCCCCGGTGCCGAAGGCCAAGGACAAGGGCGCGGACTACACCAAGTCCATCCTCTCCTCGGGCTCGTACAAGTTCGAGACCTACCAGGACGGCAAGCAGGTCGTCCTCGTCCGCAACGAGCACTGGGACGCCAAGACCGACCCGCTGCGCAAGCAGTACCCGGACAAGATCGTCCTGAACCTGAAGGTCAACCAGTCGACCATCGACAAGGACCTGATGGCCGGCGAGATCATCGCCGACCTCAAGGGCGGCGGCGTCGACGCCCAGACGCAGGCGCAGATCCTCGCCAAGGAGGACCTGAAGGCCAACACCGACAACGCGCTCGGCGGCCGGCTCGCCTACATGGCGATCAACACCAAGGTGAAGCCGTTCGACAACGTCGAGTGCCGCAAGGCCGTGCAGTACGCCATCGACAAGGTCTCCGTGCAGACCTCGATGGGCGGACCGATCCGCGGTGAGATCGCCACCACGGTGATGCCGAACGACCTGCCCGGCCACCAGAAGTTCGACCTGTACCCCACTGAGGGCCACAAGGGCGACATCGCCAAGGCCAAGCAGCACCTGAAGGCGTGCGGCCAGGAGAAGATCTCCACCTTCATCTCCGCCCGCAGTGAGCGTCAGACCGAGATCGACGCCGCCACCGCCGTCGTCGCGTCGCTGAAGAAGGTCGGCATCGACGCCAAGATCAAGCAGTACCCGGGCAGCAAGTACTTCACCGACTACGCCGGTGTCCCGTCCTTCACCAAGAAGGAGAACATCGGCCTGATCATGATGCAGTGGGGCGCCGACTGGCCGACCGGCTACGGCTACCTGAAGCAGATCGTGCACGGCAAGGCCATCGGCCAGTCCGGCAACACCAACCTCTCCGAGCTGGACGACCCGACGGTCAACAAGCTGCTGGACGCGGCCATCGCCAACACCGACAAGGCGGCGCGTGACGCGGCGTACGTCGAGGTCGACAAGAAGGTCATGGAGCAGGCGGTAATCGTCCCGCTGACCTACTTCAAGGTCCTGAACTACCGCTCGCCGTACGGCACCAACATGGCAGCCTCGGCGGCCTGGAGCGGTCAGTACGACTACCTCAACATCGGCACCACGAAGAAGTAGCCCCGGAAGGCAGGTGAAGGCATTGGTGCCCGCGGGCCCCCGCATCCACGGTGCGGCCCGCGGGCACCGGCGCCGGTCCCCGTGATCTCGTACATCATCCGCCGGCTGATCGCGGCAGTGATCCTGCTGCTGGTCGTCACGGCGGTCACCTTCGGCATCTTCTTCATCCTGCCGAAGCTGGCCGGCCAGACCGCCGATCAACTGGCCCAGCAGTACATCGGCAAGAACCCCACGCCCGAGGACATCGAGGCGGTCAAGCGGAATCTTGGCCTCGACGACCCGGTCTACCTGCAGTACTGGGACTTCATCAAGGGGATCGTCACCGGCGCCACCTATGAGCGGGGCCCCACCACCGTCCAGTGCGACGCGCCCTGCTTCGGCTACTCCTTCAAGAACAACCTGGAGGTGTGGCCGCAGCTCGTCGACCGGCTGCCGATCACCGTCTCGCTCGCCATCGGCGCGGCCGTGCTGTGGCTGGTCTCCGGCATCGTCGTCGGCGTCATCTCCGCCCTCAAGCCCGGCTCGTTCTTCGACCGGGCCGCCATGGGCGGCGCGCTCGCCGGTGTCTCGCTGCCGATCTTCTTCACCGCCCAGCTGTTCCTGCTGCTCTTCAGCTACAAGCTGGAGATCTTCGGCCGGACGTATGTCCCGTTCACCGAGAACCCCGCGCAGTGGGCCAACACCCTGTTCCTGCCGTGGTGCTCGCTCGCCCTGCTGTACGCGGCGATCTACGCCCGCCTCACCCGGTCCGGGATGCTGGAGGCGATGAGCGAGGACTTCATCCGCACCGCCCGCGCCAAGGGCATGCGCGAGCGGCGGGTCGTCGCCAAGCACGGTCTGCGGGCCGCGCTCACCCCGATCGTCACCGTCTTCGGCATGGACATCGGCCTGCTGCTCGGCGGCGCGGTGATCACCGAGTCGGTGTACTCGCTGCACGGCATCGGCGAGTACGCGGTGCAGTCGATCGTCGCCAACGACCTGCCGCCGATCCTCGGCGTCACCCTGCTCGCGGCGTTCTTCGTCGTCTTCCTCAACCTCGTGGTTGACCTTCTGTACGCCGTCGTCGACCCGCGCGTGAGGGTGTCATGACCGAACTGTCCAAGCCCTCAGCGGAAGCGCGCGCGTTCCTCGACGTACGCGACCTCAAGGTCCACTTCCCGACCGACGACGGCCTGGTCAAGTCCGTCGACGGGCTCTCCTTCCAGCTGGAGAAGGGCAAGACCCTCGGCGTCGTCGGCGAGTCCGGCTCCGGCAAGTCCGTCACCTCGCTCGCCATCATGGGCCTGCACCGGCTCGGCGCGCGCGGGAAGAACGTACGGATGAGCGGCGAGATCTGGCTCGACGGCAAGGAGCTGGTGAGCGCCGACCCCGACGAGGTGCGGCGGCTGCGGGGTCGCGAGATGGCGATGATCTTCCAGGACCCGCTGTCCGCGATGCACCCGTACTACACGGTCGGCAACCAGATCGTGGAGGCGTACCGCATCCACAACAAGGTGTCGAAGAAGGTCGCCCGCGCCCGCGCCATCGAGCTGCTGGACCGCGTCGGCATCCCCGAGCCCGGCAAGCGCGTGGACTCCTACCCGCACGAGTTCTCCGGCGGTATGCGCCAGCGCGCCATGATCGCCATGGCGCTGGCCAACAACCCCGAGCTGCTGATCGCCGACGAGCCGACGACCGCGCTCGACGTCACCGTCCAGGCGCAGATCCTCGACCTGATCCGGGACCTGCAGAAGGAGTTCGGCTCGGCGGTCCTCATCATCACGCACGACCTGGGTGTGGTGGCCGAGATCGCCGACGACATCCTGGTGATGTACGGCGGGCGGTGCGTGGAGCGCGGCCCCGTCGACAAGATCTTCTACGAGCCGCAGCACCCCTACACCTGGGGCCTGCTCGGGTCGATGCCGCGCATCGACCGGGAGCAGACCGACCGGCTCATCCCGGTCAAGGGGCAGCCCCCGTCCCTCATCAACGTACCGAGCGGCTGCGCCTTCAACCCGCGCTGCCCGTACGCGGATGTGCCCAAGGGCGGGATCACCCGCACCGAGCGCCCGGAACTGCGTGAAGTGGGCTCCGGCCACTTCTCGGCCTGCCACATGGACCGGGAAGAGCGCACGCGGATCTGGACCGAAGAGATTGCGCCGAAGCTGTGACCAACGAACCGATGACGGACACCGAGCCCCTGCTGAAGGTCCAGGGCCTGGTCAAACACTTCCCCATCAAGAAGGGCCTGCTCCAGCGGCAGGTCGGCGCCGTGAAGGCGGTCGACGGCATCGACTTCGAGGTGCGCCGCGGCGAGACCCTCGGCGTGGTCGGTGAGTCGGGCTGCGGCAAGTCGACGATGGGCCGGCTGATCACGCGCCTGCTGGAGCCGAGCGGCGGCAAGGTCGAGTTCGACGGCACCGACATCACGCACCTGAGCACGGGCGGGATGCGGCCGCTGCGGCGCGACATCCAGATGATCTTCCAGGACCCGTACGGTTCGCTGAACCCGCGTCACACCATCGGCACGATCGTCTCCGCGCCGTTCCGGCTCCAGGGCGTCGAGCCGGAGGGCGGGGTCAAGAAGGAGGTCCAGGGCCTTCTGGAGCGGGTGGGCCTGAGCCCCGAGCACTACAACCGCTACCCGCACGAGTTCTCCGGCGGCCAGCGCCAGCGCATCGGCATCGCGCGGGCGCTCGCCCTGAAGCCGCGCCTCGTCGTGGCGGACGAGCCGGTCTCGGCGCTGGACGTCTCGATCCAGGCGCAGGTGGTGAACCTGCTGGACGACCTCCAGGACGAGCTGGGACTGACGTACGTGATCATCGCGCACGACCTGTCGGTGATCCGGCACGTCTCGGACCGGATCGCGGTGATGTACCTCGGCAAGATCGTGGAGCTGGCGGACCGCACCTCGCTGTACGAGGCGCCGATGCACCCGTACACCAAGGCCCTGATGTCGGCGGTCCCGGTACCGGACCCGAGGCGGCGGGGGGCCAGGAGCGAGCGGATCCTGCTGAAGGGCGACGTGCCGTCGCCGATCGCCCCTCCGAGCGGGTGCCGGTTCCACACGCGGTGCTGGAAGGCCACGGAGATCTGCCGCGTCCAGGAGCCGCCCCTGCTGGAGCTGGCCCCGGGCCGGCGCGTCGCCTGCCACCACCCCGAGAACGCCCCCGACCAGGCCCCGGGCGACCCGGCGCTGGCCTCGGCGGGCGAGGCGATCGAGATAGTCCCGGCCACGAAGGCGGCGGAGCCGGCCGCGGGGCCGGCCGCGGGGCCGGCCGCGGAGGGCGAGGCCCCGGCCGGGGGGACCTCCACGGAGGGCGTGGCGCCGGCCTCGGAGCCGGCTGCCCCCGAGGCCCCGGCCGCGGAGCCGTCCACGGAGGGCGAGGCCCCGAAGAAGCTCTGACGGGTCAGCCCTCCGGGTCGGTTGCCGTTGGGTCCGCTCCGTGGGGCATGTCCTGGGCTTTCCTTCGCAAGCTCACTCGTTTTACGCCCAGACGGTCGACGGGAACCCGTTGCCGCCCACCCGCGTGAGGGGACGGGGGCGGAGGTGGGGGGTGCGCGGACGGAAAAAGACCGAGCTTGCGAGGGAGAGTCCGCACCCCCCACCGCAGCCCCGGCCGCGCCCTGCCCCCCGGGCGGACCCGGTCCCCGCCGGGCACCGGGCCGGGGCTCGGCAGCGCCCCGCCGCGCGCCCGTCGGCACGGCGCGGGTGCCGGCGCGCGGGGGTAGCCGTCCGGCGGGGGCGGAGCCCCCGGGGGGAACCGGCACACCGCAGTCCCGGCCGCGCCCTGCCTCCTGGGGCCGGCCCACCCCCGGCAGGCCACCGGCCCGAGCCGAGTCCGGCAGCGTGCCCGGCAGGGCTCGGCAGCGCCCCGCCGCGCGCCCGTCGGCACGGCGCGGGTGCCGGCGCGCGGGGGTAGCCGTCCGGCGGGGGCGGAGCCCCCGGGGGGAACCGGCACAATTGGGCGGTGCTTCAGGAATTCTTCACCCCCTCCGTGCAACACGCGCTCGACCTCGCCGGCATCTTCGTGTTCGCGATCTCCGGCGCGCTGCTCGCCGTGCGCAAGAACTTCGACGTGTTCGGCATCGCCGTACTCGCCGAGGTCACCGCCCTGGGCGGGGGCTGTTCCGGGACCTCGTGATCGGCGCCGTGCCGCCCGCCGCGTTCACCGACCTCGGGTACTTCGTCATGCCCCTGGTCGCCACCGTGCTGGTCTTCTTCCTGCATCCGGTGGTGGAGCGCACCCAGGCGGCCGTGAACGTCTTCGACGCCGCCGGGCTCGGGCTCTTCTGCGTCGCCGGTACGACCAAGGCGTACGAGCACGGCCTGGGCCTGACCTTCTCGGCCGTGCTGGGGCTGGCCACCGGCGTGGGCGGCGGCGTTCTGCGTGACGTACTCGCCAATGAGGTGCCGTCCCTGCTCCGCTGGGACCGGGACCTCTACGCGGTGCCCGCCATCGTGGGCGCCACGATGGTCGCGCTGTGCATCCGGTTCGAGATGCTGAACCCTTTCACCAGTGGCCTGGCGGCCCTCACCACGTTCCTGCTCCGTCTCCTCGCGATGCGCTTCCACTGGCGGGCGCCCCGTGCCTGGAACCGTCGTTCCGCCGCTAGGGAGGAGCCAGAGAAAGCTACCGCTTAGTAGTTTCCTGTTGTACTGTGCCGGGCATGGACAGCGAGTTCGACCGCGACACCGCGGTGACCCTCCGGGAGCCCGGCGTCTACGGCGCGGAGCTCTCCGCCGGCTGGACGATCATCCAGGCCGTCAACGGCGGCTACCTGCTCGCCCTGCTCGGCCGCGCCCTGGGCGACGCCCTGCCGCACCCCGACCCGTTCACGATCTCGGCGCACTACCTGACGCCGTCCGTGCCGGGCCCCGCCGTGATCCGGACCGAGACGGTCCGCACCGGCCGTACGCTCTCCACCGGCCAGGCCTCGCTCTTCCAGTACGCGGAGGACGGCACCGAGGTCGAGCGCATCCGGGTCCTCGCCTCCTACGGCGACCTGGACTCGCTGCCCGACGACGTACGGACGACGGCCAAGCCGCCCGCCATCCCGCCGCGCGAGCACTGCCTCGGCCCGTCCGACGGCCCGGCTCCCATCCCCGGCTCCTCCGCCATCACCGAGCGCCTCGACATCAAGCTCGACCCCACCACCCTGGGCTGGGCCGTCGGCGCCCCCTCCGGCAAGGGTGAGATGCGCGGCTGGTTCGGCCTGGCCGACGGCCGCGAGCCCGACCCGCTGTCCCTGCTGCTCACCGTGGACGCCCTGCCCCCGACCTCCTTCGAGCTCGGCCTCACCGGCTGGACCCCGACCGTCGAGCTCACCACCCACATACGCTGCCGCCCCGCCCCCGGTCCGCTGCGGGTCTCCATCACCACCCGCAACCTCGCCGGCGGTTTCCTGGAGGAGGACGCGGAAGTCTGGGACAGCGCCGACCGGCTGGTCGCCCAGTCCCGTCAACTCGCGCGCGCACCACGGGGTTAATGTCCGGGGGGTGAAGTCCGACCGGCTGCTCTCCATCCTCCTCCTGCTCCAGACGCGGGGTCTGGTCCCCGCCGCCGAACTGGCCGAGCGCCTCGACGTCTCCGTACGCACCATCTACCGGGACGTCGAGGCGCTCTCCGCGTCCGGCGTCCCCGTCTACGCCGAGCGCGGCCGGCACGGCGGCATCGCGCTGCTGCCGGGGTTCCGTACGGACGTCACCGGCCTGACCGCCGACGAGTCACGCGCCCTGTTCGTGCTGGCCGCCGAGGGCACCCACGCCGCGCTCGGGCTCGACCGGGCCCTCGGCTCCGCGCTGCGCAAGGTCATGGCCGCCCTGCCGGAACCGCACCGCCCGGCGGCCGAGTTGACCAGCCGCCGCATCCTCGTCGACCCGGACCGCTGGCTGCGCGGGCCGAGCCCGGCCGTCGACCTGGACGTCCTGCACGACGCCGTCTTCACGGACCGGCGGCTGCGGCTGCGCTACCGCCACAGCGGTACGGAGGCGGCCAGGACGTACACGGTCGATCCGTACGGACTCGTGGTCAAGGCGGGCGTCTGGTACCTGGTCGCCGACCACCGCGGCGCGTCCCGCCTCTACCGCGCGGACCGGATCCGGCGGGCGACCGTCACCGAGGATCCTGTGCGGCGGCGCGCCGGGGTGGAACTGGCGGAGGTGTGGGAGGTGCTGCGCAGGCAGGTGGAGGAGCGGCCGGCGGGGCTGCGCGTACGGGCCCGGGTGGAGGCGTCGCGCCTCGACCTGTTCGTACGGATCCATGGCCCGCATCTGGTGCGGGAGCCGGAGCCTGCAGGGGAGTGGGCACGGGTCGAGCTCGCCTTCCCGGACGTGCCGCACACCCGCGCGCTGCTGGCTTTCGGGCCGAGCCTGGAGGTCCTCGACCCGCCCGAGGTGCGGGCCGAACTGGCGCGGCGGGCGGCGGCGGTTCTCGCGTTGTACGGGGACGTCAGTCCAGCCAGTGACGGCGTCCCAGGCTGATCAGCCGCAACTGCCGGCGGGCCGTCCGCGCCACCCGGTCCCAGTCGCCGGCAGGCGTCGCCAGGAACGCGGAGGCCGTCATCACCATGTGGTCGACGTACAGCCCGGCGAGCATGAGCAGATCGTCCCGGTCCCAGCCCTCGCTCTCGGGATGCTTGGCCAGCTCGTCGGCCACCTCCCGGGCGAACCGGTCGAGTTGGCCGCCGATCGCCTCGCGTACGGATGCCACGCCGCCGTGCCGTTCGCGGGCGATGAACCGGACGTGTGCGGGGTACTCGCGTACGAGCCCGGCGATCAACTCGACGGTGGCGGCGATCCGTTCGTCGCTGTCCCCGGTCGCCGCCAGGGTCGTACGGATCGTGCCGTGCAGGCTGCCCAGGGCCTCGTCGACGAGGGCGACGCCGAGGTCCGCGGTGTCGCGGAAGTGCCGGTAGAAGGCCGCCGGGGCGACGCCGACCGCGCGGGTCACCTCCCGCAGGCCGAGGCTGCTCAGGCTCTGCTCCTCCAGTAGGTGGAGGGCGGCGTCCAGGAGGGCCTGACGGGTCTTCTGTTTCTGGGCCTGCCGGATCCCGGAGGTGTGACTCATGTCATTCAGTAAACAACTGTTCTCCTCGCTGCTCCAGTGCGGGGCTCGCTAGACTGGATAGTCAGTGAACAACTGTTTCTCTTTTCAACCCTACTGAGGACCGAGGGAGGTCATCTGATGTTCTTCATCGTCGCCGCCCTGCTCATGCTGGGTGTCGTTCTCGGGACCGTGGCGCACGTGCCGCTCCCGGTCACCCTCGTCGCCGCCACCGTCATCGGTGCCTGGCTGCTGATCTTCGCCGTCCGGGAACGACAGCACCGCTGAGGAGACCACCATGCAACTCGCCGCAATCCGCTCTCGTGCCGTCGGCACCCGTGACGCCGACGGGATGGCCGTCGCAGCGTTCGTCCTGGGGCTGGTGGGCCTGCTGGTGATGAACATCCTGCTCGGCCCGATCGCCATCGGTCTCGCCGTCCTCGCCCTGCGGCGCGGCACCGCGCGCCGGGGGCGGGCCCTGCTCGGGCTCGGCCTCGGCGTCGCCGACCTCGTCGTGCTGGCCGCGCTGGTCACACTGGACGGCACGGTGTCCTGGAGCATCGCCTGACGGCCTGACGCGATACGGCTGGTACGGCGCTGATCCTTCGCGGTCGGGGGGCTCGTAGAATCGTTGCACCATGGCTTACCTCGACCACGCCGCGACCACTCCGATGCTGCCGGAGGCGATCGAGGCGATGACCGCCCAGCTCGCCGTGACGGGCAACGCGTCCTCGCTGCACGCCGCCGGCCGCCGGGCCCGCCGTACCGTCGAGGAGGCCCGCGAGGCCCTCGCCGACGCGCTCGGGGCGCGCCCCAGCGAGGTCGTCCTGGCCTCCGGCGGCACCGAGGCGGACAACCTCGCCGTCAAGGGCCTGTACTGGGCCCGCAGGGACGCCGACCCGCGCCGCGTCCGGGTGCTGGCCAGCCCCGTCGAGCACCACGCCGTCCTCGACGCCGTGCACTGGCTCGGCGAACACGAGGGCGCCACCGTCGAGTACCTGCCCGTCGACCGGTACGGGCGCGTGCACCCCGAGGCGCTCCGGGACGCCATCGAGCGCGACCCGTCGAGCGTCGCCCTCGCCACCGTGATGTGGGCCAACAACGAGATCGGCACCGTCATGCCGGTACGTGAACTGGCCGAGGTGGCGCGGGACTTCGACGTCCCGCTGCACTCCGATGCCGTCCAGGCCTTCGGCCAGCTCCCGGTCGGCTTCGCCGACTCCGGGCTCGCCGCGATGACGGTTTCCAGCCACAAGATCGGCGGCCCCTACGGGATCGGGGCACTGCTGCTGGGCCGCGAGTACAGCCCGGTGCCGGTGCTGCACGGCGGCGGCCAGGAGCGCCACGTCCGCTCCGGCACGCTCGACGTCCCGGCCGTCGCCGCGTTCGCGGTGGCGGGGCGGCTGGCCGCCGAGCGCCGCGAGGGGTACGCCCGCGAGATCGGTGCCCTGCGCGACGAGCTGGTCGACGCCGTCGTCACGGCCGTCCCGGACGCGATCCTCGGCGGCGACCCGGCCCCGGCGGGGCGCCTGCCCGCCAACGCCCACTTCACCTTCCCCGGCTGCGAGGGCGACTCGCTGCTGCTGCTCCTGGACGCCCAGGGCATTGAGTGCTCCACCGGCTCGGCCTGCACCGCCGGGGTCGCCCAGCCCAGCCACGTCCTGCTGGCCACCGGCACCGACCCGGACCTGGCCCGGGGCACGCTGCGCTTCACGCTCGGCCACACCTCGACGCGCGCCGACGTCGAGGCGGTCGCCAAGGCGATCGGCCCGGCGGTGGAGCGGGCCCGGACGGCGGGCCTCAGCTAGTGACCTGAGTCAGAGATTCGTCGGCAGTAGGCGGCGACTTTGTCGAGGATCTCGTCTGCTGTCTTCGTCCAGACGAACGGTCTGGGGTGCTCGTTCCAGTCGGCGAGCCAGGCTCGGATGTCGCGTTCGAGGGCCTGGACGGAGCGGTGGACGCCGCGCTTGAGCTTCTTCTGGGTCAGCTCGGCGAACCACCGCTCGACCAGGTTCAGCCAGGACGCGCTGGTCGGTGTGAAGTGCAGATGGAACCGGGGATGCGCCAACAGCCATTTCTTGATGTCGGGGATCTTGTGGGTCGCGTAGTTGTCCAGGATCAGATGCACCTGCAGATCAGCCGGGACTTCCTTGTCCGGACCTTGTCGATGAACAGCGGATCCGTCGACAGCTTGAACGTCTGCGACCGGTGCGGGGCCAACGCGAACGCCCGCCAGATCCGCGAGACCGTCGACTGTGACATCCCCGTGGCCGCGGCCATCGACCTCGTCGACCAGTGGGTGGCGTTCTTCGGTGTCTCCTCGAGCGTCTTGACGATGACCCGCTCAACGTCGGCATCGGTGATCTTCCTCGGGACGCCGGGCCGGGGGTCGTCGCACAAGCCGTCCAGGCCGCGTTCGATGAAGCGACGCCGCCAGGTGCGGACCGTGTCCGGAGCGATCCGCAGCCGGCGGGACACCTCCATGATCGAGTGTCCCTCGGCGCACTCCAGCACGATCCGCGACCGCTGAGCCAAAGCCTGGGCCGTCGTACGGCGACGTAACCAGCCCTCCAGCACCGCCCGCTGGGCATCAGTGACCGACAACGGCGGAATCATCGGACCCGGACGACTCATGCCCGACTAACGGTGAATCTCTGACTCAGGTCACTAGGGGGTGTCCGGCGGATCCTGCTGGGCTCGCGACGCCCTGCGACTCGGTCTCCGGCGTTGTCGTCGGTCGCCGCCGCTCGTCGACTCGCTCCTCCGCCTTGGATCCGAAGCCGCATGACGCCGCTCACTGATCCAGCCTGATCCGCCGGACGCCCCCAGCCGCCGCGCGCACCTGGGAGGCGTCCCGTACCAGCTTCATGTACCGGTCCCAGTCCCAGTGCGGCCCCGGATCGGTGTGGTCGGTGCCCTCCACCTCCACATGGCCGATGATGTGCTCGCGGTCCACCGGTATGCCGTACCGCGCGCATATCCCGGCCGTCAGCCGCGCCGACGACGCGTACATCGCCGCCGTGAAGTCCTGCGGCCGGTCCACGAACCCCTCGTGCTCGATGCCGATGCTCCGCTCGTTCATGTCCCGGTCGCCCGCGTGGAACGCCACGTCCAGCTCGCGGATCATCTGGGCGACGTGCCCGTCCTTGCGTACGACGTAATGCGTCGCCGCCCCGTGGCCCGGGTCCTTGAACACCTTCAGGGCGGTCGGGAAGTCGCCCTGGACGACATGGATGACCACCCGGTCGATCGTGAAGTCGTCCGGGCGGTCCGCCGGCCGCCAGTTCGCCCGTGACGCCGCCGTCCACTGCGCGCCCGGATGGTCCAGCTCGCCGGCCACCCGCTCCTTCTCCACCCCCGGCACCCGGTACCAGGCCTGCCGCAGCTCGTCGCGCGCCAGCACCGCCGCGCCCACGACGGCCGCCCCGCCGCCGATCAGCACGGCCCGTCGGCCGACCCCCCGCTTTTTCTCGCCCATGTGATCACCAACGCCTACGCACGTCGCCTTGGTTCCCGGGGCCCGTACCCTGGTAGGGCTATGACTCAGACTTCCCAGCCCCTCCGTGTGCTCGCCGCCATGTCGGGCGGCGTGGACTCCGCCGTCGCCGCCGCCCGCGCCGCCGAGGCGGGCCACGACGTCACCGGGGTGCACCTCGCCCTGTCCGCGAACCCGCAGTCCTTCCGTACCGGCGCACGGGGCTGTTGCACCATCGAGGACTCGCGCGACGCCCGCCGCGCGGCCGATGTGATCGGCATCCCGTTCTACGTGTGGGACCTGGCCGAGCGGTTCCGTGAGGACGTCGTCGACGACTTCATCGCCGAGTACGAGGCCGGGCGCACCCCCAACCCCTGCCTGCGCTGCAACGAGAAGATCAAGTTCGCGGCGCTGCTGGACAAGGCGCTGGCGCTGGGCTTCGACGCGGTCTGCACCGGTCACTACGCGACGATCGTGACCCGCGAGGACGGCACCCGGGAGCTCCACCGGGCCTCCGACATGGCCAAGGACCAGTCGTACGTCCTCGGCGTCCTGGACGAGAAGCAGCTCGCGCACGCGATGTTCCCGCTGGGCGACACCCTCACCACCAAGGACGAGATCCGCGCCGAGGCGGAGCGCCGGGGCCTGGCGGTCGCGAAGAAGCCCGACAGCCACGACATCTGCTTCATCGCGGACGGTGACACCCAGGGCTTCCTCGCCTCCCGCCTGGGCAAGGCGGAGGGCGACATCGTCGACGAGTCCGGCACGAAGGTCGGTACGCACGAGGGGGCGTACGGCTTCACGATCGGCCAGCGCAAGGGCCTCCGCATAGGCCACCCGGCCCCGGACGGCAAGCCCCGCTACGTCCTGGACATCTCGCCGGTGAACAACACGGTCACCGTCGGCCCGGCCGAGGCGCTCGACGTCACCGCCCTGACCGCCATCAAGCCCCGCTGGTGCGGCACGGCCCCCTCGGGCCCCGGCGCCTACACGGCCCAGCTCCGCGCCCACGGCGGCGAGACCCCGGTCACGGCCACCCTGGCGGACGGCGAGCTGCGGGTGACCTTCGCGGAGCCGGTCCGCGGCGTCGCCCCCGGCCAGGCGATCGTCCTGTACGACGACACCCGCGTGGTCGGCTCGGCCACCATCGCCACGACGACCCGGCGGACGACCGTCAGCGCCTGAAGGGGGGCGGTCGCGCGGGGTGCGGTTGAGTGACCGCACCCTTGCGCGGGCCCGGCCGACCCTGCTACGTGCGGGGCGTCAACCTTCGGACTGATCCATCCACGGTCACGGAAACCCCGCTGGCCTGCGTTAATGTCACGGGGCGCACAGCGTGCCGCTGTACGCGTCCAAGGAGGCATACGGGGGATGGAGTCCGTGACGTATTCGGACCGGTGGCAGGAACTGTACGAGTTGGCGTCGGCACCGAGCGCCGCGGCAGGGACGGGCCAGGAGCGGATGTCGCTGGCCTCGGCGAGCGCGCCGGGCCCCGGGGGCGACAAGCTGAACCACAGCGGCGGGCCGTGGACCAAGGCGTCCAGTACCGCCGGCGAGCTGCGCACCAACACGGAGACGAGCCGCAGCTCGCTCGGCCCGGGCCACGAGGGCATCGACGCGGGCACGACGGGCCTGACGGCCGTGGCCTCCCTCAAGGCCGTCCTGACCTCCTGGGAGGAACGCCTTGCCGGGGTACGGGACGAGTGCGAGTACCTCACCGGGGCGCTGTCGAAGGTCGCCAAGGAAATGGGCGAGACCGACACAGCGGTGGAAAGCTCGTTCAACGCGGCCCGGAAGGGCGGCCAGGACCGGTGACCGGCACCACACTGACCTGGCAGCTCCTGCGGGACCTGAAGCCGGCCGAGTTCGAGGACGCGGGCGACAAGTGGCACGAGGTGTCCAGTCGGTCCGACTCGGACCGGATCCGGGTGGACCGGCTGATGACGGCGAAGCTGCGCGAGACCCAGGAGAGCCAGTCCGCGGGGGCGGCCCTCGGCCGGCTGCAGCGGCTCAGCCGCAACTACCAGTACCTGCACACCGAGTGCGGGCTCGTCCGTACGACCCTGAACGGCCTGGCCGCCGATCTGGCGGTACCGCAGCGGCAGTTGAAGCAGGCACTGGACGAGGCGGCCGAGCTGAAGTTCACCGTCCACGAGGACGGCTCGGTCAGTTATCCGGCCGCCCCCGCCGAGACGCTCATCGGGAAGAACGAGGCCCCCGGTGGCAAGGTCAGCGGGCGCCTCCCCCTGGATCGGCCAGGCCTGGGCGATGGCGGCCACACGCCCCTGAAGCCGCTCAATCCCAACGCGGAGAAGGCTCAGGAAATCGCTGACCGAATCGGCCAAGCCGTGCGGTCCGCCGCCGAGATCGACCGCAGGTACGCCGGAACGCTGGACAAGCTCAAGGCGGCGAAGGGCCTCGACGTCACCGCGGCGACCTTGAAAGACGTCGCCCAGGACACCGCCGGCGTACGCGATACGGCGGGTACGCACCTCGGCCGCGAGATTCCGATGGACAAGTCCCCTGCCGAGCGCAAGGCATGGTGGGACAGTCTGCCCGAGGAGCAGCGCCGGGAGTACCTCGACATCGCACCGGACCTCATCGGGGGCGTGGACGGCATCCCGGCGGTGGTGCGCGACGAGGCGAACCGGACGTACCTGCCGATGCTCATCGGCGACCTGGCGAAGCACGATGACGGTGACTCGCAGACGAAGCTCGACGCGCTGCGCCTGATCCAGGACAAGCTCAGCAAGCCGAGCGACCCGCCCATGTTCCTGCTGGGTATCGGGGACGAGGGCAACGGCCGTGCGATCGTCTCGTACGGCAACCCGGACGTGTCGAAGAACGTGTCGGCGTACGTGCCGGGTCTCGGCACCAAGCTGGACGACGAGTTCGCCGATGAGACGATGAAGCGCGCCCAGGACACGGCGATCGGCGCGCGGAAGGTGGATCCGTCCAGCGCGGCCATCATCTGGCTCGGTTACGACGCACCTCAGCATGTAGACGTCGCCACGACCGGTGACGCGGAACGAGGAGCTCCCGCCTACAACCAGTTCATGGCGGGTTTGGAAGCCACGAACAGCAATAAGGATCCTCACTTGACGGCGATTGGCCATTCCTACGGCTCTCTTACGGTGGGCACGGCGGCCAGGCAGTCCGGCGGAATCCCCGGGGTCGACGACGTCGTTCTGCTCGGCAGTCCAGGTATCGGAGTGGACAAGGCGGAGGACCTCGGTGTCGGCAAAAACCACGTTTTTGTCGGCGCGGCCGACAACGACTTGGTCACCAAAGCGCCAATGGTGGGTGAGGCATTCGACTGGCGAGACGATGACAACTATTTCGGCAAGGACCCGGCCAGTGAAGCTTTCGGTGCCCGGCGCTTCAAGGTGGACGACGGGCCTCCTTTCATCGGCATAAGTCTTCCGGGAGGGCTGGAGCTTGGTCTGATGGACGCCCACTCGCAGTACTTCGATCCGGATTTGGACCTGGAGTCCGCGGAGAACATCGCCAGAATCGTTGGTGGAAAGCCCGAGGAGATCACTAAGGAGGAGCGGCGATGAGGGAAGTGGGAAGGGCTGTAAGGTCAGTTTTTTCAATTGCGCTGGCAGTCGGGCTGGCTTCAGGCTGCACCATTCTGGGGGGCACGGAGGGAAGGGGAGCTGCGAACATGAACATGCAGGAAGCTGCCGAGCGCGCGGATGCGATGCTGGACGCGACCCTGAATGCGGTGGTACCGGAAGTCCAGTGGGACCATGCCACCACGACGGCTGGAAGCTGCAATGTGAACCGACGCCGGACGGTAACGACCATCATCTCCGAGCAGCGGCGCGGCAGCTTTCTGGGTATTGTCGAGCGCTTCTGGAACAAGAGTGGATACAAAATCACCTCCGTGAACCAGTCCCGAGAGATGCCCGCCATTTTTGCCAAGTCCCGGGACGGGTTTCAGCTTTCTTTGAGCTTCGGCTACAAGGGGCAGGCGTTCTTCGAGGTCGCTACCCCCTGCGTACAGGAGTCCGAGGTCGCCGAGCCGACGACCAAGCCGAACGGGCCGGCCTACCCGCTTGGCAAGATTCCCACCCCCAACGTCCGCTCCGACTTCTGGTCCGCCGAGACCCCCGTACCCGGTTCGCCCTCGCCGTCCTCCTGAGCCGCGCTCAGCCGAGCTCGCAGAAGAAGTCCACCAGCACCGGTGCCAGGACCTGGGGGGCCACCGCGTGGGTCTGGCCCGTCAGGGTGCTGTGGCGGGCGTTCGGGAGGGCCCTGGCGACTGCGCGGGCGGCATCGCGGAGCCAGGACGGGCTCGCGCCGCCGTCGACGACCAGGACGCGCGTGGTGAGGGCGGCCAGGCGCTCGGTGGGCACCAGGCTGTCGCCGAGCACGGCGTGGTCGTACGGCAGGGTGTGGGCCACCGCCTCCAGCGCGGCCCACACGGGGGAGGCGCGGAGGCCCGCGAGTTGGGCGGGCGGCATCTCGGACAGGAACAGCGCCAGCGCGTCACCGCGCCGCCCGGCGGCGAGGAGCCGCTCCAGGCGCTGTGTCTGCTCGGCGAACTTCTCCCGGTTCGCCGGGTCGGCACTGTAGGGCGGCTCGTACATGGCCAGCCGGGGAATCGGAACCCCGGCCGCCGCCGCCTCCAGGGCCATTACGCCGCCCGACGACATGCCGTACACGCTCGCGCTGCCGCCGGCCTCCGCCACGAGCGCCGCCAGGTCCTCGACCTCGCGCTCGACGGCGTAAGGGGCGGCGTCCCCGCTGCCGCCCCGGCCGCGCCGGTCGTAGGTGTACGTGGTGAAGTGCGGCGCCAGCAGGTCCGCGAGCGGCGCCTCGCTCGCGGCCGTGCACAGCGCCCCGCTGACCAGGATCAGTGGCGGGCCGTCACCGCGCCGCTCGTACGCGATGGGGGTGCCGTCGGCAGACGTGATCTTTCCGCTGAGGTTCTCCATACGAGGTAGACCGGTGCCGCGCGCGGAACTCATCGCTCGCCGTCACACCACCTCTGTTTCGTAGAAACAGAAGTGGCCCTTGATCTCCGCGACCTCCGGCTTGGGGTCGGGGTACGCCCACACGGCGTCTTTCCCGCCCGGCAGGGACCAGTAGGACGCCGTGCCCTTGAACGGGCAGTACGTGTGCGTGTCGGACGGCGACAGCAGCTCCGTACGGACGTCCTGGGCGGGCAGGTAGTAGCGCACGGGACAGCCCGTCTCGCGCAGCACCAGCGGGTGCCGGCTCTCCGCGATCACGTGACCGTCGTGGACAACGCGTACATGGTCGGTGCCCTGCTCGATGGTGATGCGGTGTCCTGTCGTCATGGCCGGTTCAACGGCCGGGACCGGCGACCCCATTCCCCGTACAGTTTCGTCATGAACATTTGTGTCTTCCTGTCCGCCGCCGATCTCGACGAGCGCTACACCGTGCCCGCCCGCGAATTCGCCGAGCTGCTCGGCAAGGGCGGGCACACCCTGGTGTGGGGCGGCAGCGACGTCGGCCTGATGAAGGTCGTCGCGGACGAGGTCCAGGAGGCGGGCGGCCGGCTCGTCGGCGTGTCCGTGGACTTCCTGGCCACCAAGGCGCGACCCGGGGCCGACGAGATGGTCTTCGCCAAGGACCTCGCCGAGCGCAAGGCACTGATGCTCGCCAAGTCCGACGCGGTCGTCGTCATGGTCGGCGGGACCGGAACCCTCGACGAGGCCACCGAGATCCTTGAGCTGAAGAAGCACGGCAAGCACACCAAGCCTGTGGTGCTGCTCAACGCGGCGGGCTTCTACGACGGCCTGAAGGAGCAGTTCCGGCGGATGGAGGCCGAGGGCTTCCTGCCGCTGCCGCTCACCGACCTGGTGTTCTTCGCCGAGGACGGGGTCTCGGCCCTCGCCTACCTGGAGGAGAGTGCGGGGATCCGGTAGCCGCCGTCCGGATGCGAGCATGGGCCGTATGGCTACACACATGATCACCGGGGCGGGCTCCGGCATCGGCGCGGCCGTCGCGCGCCGCCTGCACGAGCGGGGCGACGACCTCGTCCTGCTGGCCCGTGACGCCGGGCGCGCCAAGGAACTGGCCGACACCTACCCGGGTGCCCGCACCCTCGTCGGCGACCTCGCGGGTCCCGACCGGCTCTCCTGGGCCTTCTCCCACCAGACCCTCCCGGACCGGCTCGACTCGCTGCTGCACATCGCGGGCGTCGTCGACCTCGGGCGCGTCGGCGACCTCACCACCAAGGCCTGGCGGAGCCAGCTGGAGGTCAACCTCATCGCGCCCGCCGAGCTGACCCGGCTGCTCCTGCCGCAACTGCGCGTCTCCCAGGGGCACGTGGTGTTCGTCAACTCCGGCGCCGGTCTGAACGCACACGCCGAATGGTCCGCGTACGCCGCCTCCAAGCACGGTCTCAAGGCGCTGGCCGACTCGCTGCGCCAGGAGGAGCACGGCAATGGCGTGCGCGTCACGTCCGTGTATCCGGGCCGTACGGCCAGCCCCATGCAGGCCAAGGTGCACCAGCAGGAGGGCAAGGAGTACGACGCCTCCCGCTGGATCGACCCGGAGTCGGTCGCCACGGCGATCCTGACGGCCATCGACCTGCCGCGTGACGCGGAGATCAACGACCTGACGGTGCGGCCGGGACGATGAGCGAGCACGAGGACTTCAGCTGGGGCCCGGCCACCGGGATCGGGTCCATGCCGGGCGGCGACGCGCGGGAGGCCGCCAAGACCGTCACCGGGATCTTCGAGGACTTCCCGCACCTCCCGGAGCTGCCGGCGCGCGGGCCGGGCGCCGACATGATCGGGCGCACCCTCGGGCTGCTCGTCGAGATGTACGCGCACGTCGAGCCGAGCGGCTGGCGCGTCAGCGACCGGCCGGGCCGCGACACCCGGCGGGCCAGGTCCTGGATGGGCGAGGACCTCGACGCCCTGGAGGAGTTCACGCAGGGGTACGAGGGGCTCCTGAAGGTCCAGGCCGTGGGGCCGTGGACGCTGGCCGCAGCCCTGGAGCTGCGGGGCGGCGAGGCCGCGCTGGGCGACCCCGGCGCCTGCCGGGACCTGGCGGCCTCGCTGGCCGAGGGGCTGCGCGCGCACCTCGCGGAGGTGCGGCGCCGGGTGCCGGGCGCGCGGGTGGTGCTCCAGCTCGACGAGCCGTCCCTCACCGCCGTACTGACCGGGCAGGTGCGGACCGCGAGCGGCTACCGGACGTACCGGGCGGTGGACCGGCAGGTCGTGGAGAGCGCGCTCAGAGACGTGGTGGCCGTGAACGACGGCCCGGTGATCGTGCACTCGTGCGCCCCGGACGTCCCCTTCGCACTGCTGCGGCGCGCGGGCGCGGCGGGCATCTCGTTCGATTTCGGGCTGTTCACGGAGCGTGACGAGGAGCAGATCGGTGAAGCGGTCGAGGGCGGCACGAGGCTGTTGGTGGGCGTGGTCGAGTCGGCCGATGCTCCATTGTCAGACCCTGCCGGTAGCGTCATGGGTGTCAGGACGCTGTGGCGCAGGCTGGGGCTGAATCCGGGGACTCTCGCCGAGTCGCTCGTGGTCACCCCGTCGTGCGGGCTGGCGGGTGCCTCACCCGCGTATGCCCGTGCCGCGCTCGCCCACTGCGTCAAGGCGGCGAGATCGCTCGCGGACAACCCTGAGTGACGTGAGTAACGGGAGGAATGACGGTGGCTGTCGAACAGCAGGACGTCGTGCCGGCGGAGGCACGGGACAAGCACGCGCAGCTGGCCGAACAGGTCGAGGAGCACCGCTTCCGGTACTACGTGAAGGACCAGCCGGTCATCAGCGACGCCGAGTTCGACACGCTGCTGCGCTCGCTGGAGGCGCTGGAGGAGGAGTATCCGGAGCTCCGTACGCCCGATTCGCCGACCCAGAAGGTCGCGGGCTCGTACGAGACGGAGTTCACGGCCGTCCAGCACCGCGAGCGGATGCTGTCGCTGGACAACGCCTTCGACGACGAGGGGCTGGCCGCCTGGGCGGACCGCGTCGCCAAGGAGGTCGGCACCTCGGCCTACCACTTCCTGTGCGAGCTGAAGGTCGACGGCCTCGCCGTGAACCTGACGTACGAGAAGGGGCGCCTCACGCGCGCGGCCACGCGCGGCGACGGCCGCACGGGCGAGGACATCACGCCGAACATCCGCACCATCGCGGACGTGCCCGACCGGCTGAAGGGCGACCGGATCCCGGACCTCGTCGAGATCCGCGGCGAGGTCTACTTCCCGATGGAGAAGTTCGAGGAGCTCAACGCCCGCCTGGTGGGAGCCGGTGACAAGCCGTTCGCCAACCCGCGCAACGCGGCGGCCGGTTCGCTGCGCCAGAAGGACCCGAAGGTCACCGCCACCCGCCCGCTGCACATGGTGGTGCACGGCATCGGCGCGCGCGAGGGCCTGGAGATCAGCCGGCTGTCGGAGGCGTACGGGCTGCTGCGCGAGTGGGGCCTGCCGACGGCCCGGCACAACAAGGTGGTCGACGACATCGACGGCGTACGGGAGTTCATCGCGTACTTCGGCGAGAACCGGCACTCGGTGGAGCACGAGATCGACGGCGTGGTCGTCAAGCTGGACGAGATCCCGCTCCAGGGCCGCCTCGGCTCCACTTCAAGGGCGCCGCGCTGGGCGATCGCCTGGAAGTACGCGCCGGAGGAGGTCAACACCAAGCTGGTCAACATCCGGGTGGGCGTGGGCCGGACGGGCCGGGTGACGCCGTACGCGCAGGTGGAGCCGGTCACGGTCGCGGGGTCGGAGGTCGAGTTCGCCACCCTGCACAACCAGGACGTGGTGAAGGCCAAGGGCGTCCTCATCGGGGACACCGTCGTGCTGCGTAAGGCCGGTGACGTCATCCCGGAGATCCTCGGGCCGGTCGCGGACCTGCGGGACGGCACGGAGCGCGAGTTCGTGATGCCGGCCGAGTGTCCCGAGTGCGGGACGGCGCTGCGGCCGATGAAGGAGGGTGACGTCGACCTGCGCTGCCCGAACGGCCGTACGTGCCCGGCGCAGTTGCGTGAACGCCTCTTCTACCTCGCCGGTCGTAAGTGCCTCGACATCGAGAACTTCGGCTATGTGGCGGCGGCCGCGCTCACCAAGCCCCTGGAGCCGGCCGAGCCGCCGCTGGTGGACGAGGGCGACCTCTTCGACCTCACCATCGAGCGGCTGCTGCCCATCAGGGCGTACGTCCTGGACCAGGACAGCGGCCTGCCCAAGCGCGACCCCAAGACGGGCGAGGAGAAGATCGCCACGGTCTTCGCCAACCAGCAGGGCGAGCCCCGCAAGAACGCCCTGGCCATGCTGGAGAACATCGCGGCGGCCAAGCAGCGCCCGCTGGCCCGGATCATCACCGGCCTGTCGATCCGTCACGTGGGGCCGGTGGCGGCGGAGGCACTCGCGCGCGAGTTCCGCTCGATCGACCGTATCGAGCAGGCGAGCGAGGAGGAGCTGGCGGCGGTCGAGGGCGTGGGCCCCACCATCGCGGCCTCGCTCAAGCAGTGGTTCGAGGAGGACTGGCACCGGGAGATCCTGCGCAAGTGGCGGGCGGCGGGGGTCCGGATGGAGGAGGAGAGCTCGGGCGAGGACGAAGGGCCGCGTCCGCTGGAAGGGTTGACCGTGGTCGTCACCGGCACCCTGCAGAACCACACCAGGGATGGCGCAAAAGAGGCCCTCCAGAGCCTCGGAGCGAAAGTGACGGGTTCCGTTTCGAAGAAGACAGCCTTCGTGGTTGTGGGTGACAACCCCGGTTCCAAGTACGACAAGGCGATGCAGCTGAAGGTTCCGGTTCTGAACGAGGACGGCTTCCGTGTGCTGCTCGAACAGGGTCCGGACGCGGCGCGCGAGGTGGCGGTTCCGCTCGAACAGTAGGGCGGGGAACGCCCGGGGAAGGTCACCCGTTCAGCGCATACCAGATGGATAAGGGTGGCCGGGTCGCATTCGGGCAAGACCAGTAGAGCGCTGCCCGTCGGAGCCTTCTGCGGCCTACTGTTGAGACGGCGCCTGTCGTGCATGGACGCGGGGTCGATTCCGGCCGTGCCGGCATGACAACGGGCTATCGCGTGGCAACGGCACCGCCGGCTGTGAGAGGGACGGAATGAAACCGACCGAGAGTGCCGCCCCGGTTTCACGGCCGCGTGCGTACGTGGCCTCCACGGGCATCGCAACCAGGCTCCCCA
The DNA here is from genome assembly GCF_002099185.1 of Streptomyces sp. CB03238. Taxonomy (NCBI): domain Bacteria; kingdom Bacillati; phylum Actinomycetota; class Actinomycetes; order Kitasatosporales; family Streptomycetaceae; genus Streptomyces; species Streptomyces sp. CB03238. The sequence goes on from NZ_NBCN01000025.1 coordinate 52,996, forward strand.
CCGTCGTGGTGGCCGTCGCCGCCTTCGTCCTCATGGCCGGGCTGTACGGCGCCGTGAGCGGCGGCCACGCGCTCTTCCCCGGCTCCACGGCCGGCTGGTCGCTGGCCGTGCTCACCGGCATCATCGTCGGCCACCTCGTGGCGCTCGGCCGCGACCGCTGGTGGGGCGGCACCGGCTCCGGTGCCGCGCTCACCCTCGCGGTGCTCCTCCTGTACGGGTGGGTGCCGGCCGGACTGGTCAGCCTCGCCGTCGTCGTCCTGGTCGGCGCGGCGCGGCGGCACCGCTGGCGGCAGGGGCTGCTGCACGGCGCGGCGGACATCCTCGGCATCGGGTCGGCGGCCCTGGTCCTCGCCGCGTTCGGGGACGTACCGACGGTCGAACAGCCGTGGCGGCCCCTCGAATGGGGGATCGAGGCCGTGCCGGAAGTGGCACTGGCGGCCGCCGCGTACCTGGTGGTGACCCGGCTGCTGCTGTGGTACACGCTGGCCCCGCAGAGCGGCGGGCTGCCCACCGCCGCCCGTACGGCGCTGCTGCGGCAGGGGCTCGTCGCGGTCGCGCTGCTCGGCATCGCACCGCTGATCTGTGTCGTCGCCGTCTCCCTGCCGGTGGTGCTGCCGCTGTTCGCCGTACCGCTGATCGCCCTGGACTCCACGCTCTGGATCGCCCGCGCGCGGGCCGAGGAACAGTTGCGCGACCCGCTCACCGGACTGCCCAACCGGCAGTGGCTGCTGGAGCGGACCTGGTCCGCGCTGGAGGACGCCGAGGGCGAGGGCGTCAGGGCGGCACTCGTGCTGATCGACCTCGACCGTTTCCGGTCCGTGAACGACACGCTCGGGCATCTCGCGGGCGACCGGCTGCTGCTCCAGATCGCCGACCGGCTGCGCCTCGCCCTGCCGCGCGGGGCGGAGGTGGCGCGGCTGGGCGGCGACGAGTTCGCCGTACTGCTGCCCACCGCCGACTCCACGACCAGCGCCCAGCGGGTGGCCCGGCAGCTGGCGGCCGAGCTGTCCTCGCCGCTCGACCTCGACGGCCTCACGCTGGTCCTGGAGGCCAGCGCGGGCGTCGCCGTCTTCCCCGACCACGCGCTCGACGCGGAAGGGCTGCTCCAGCGGGCCGACGTCGCCATGTACCAGGCCAAGCGGGACCGCACGGGCGTCGAGGTGTACGAGTCGAAGCGCGACTCCAACACCCCCGACCGGCTCGGCCTCCTCGGCGACCTGCGGCGCGCCCTGGACGCCGGCGACGTCGAGCTGCACTACCAGCCGAAGGTCCGCTTCGACGGCCACGTGGCCGGGCTGGAGGCGCTGGTGCGCTGGGTTCACCCGGAGCGGGGGAAGGTCCCGCCCGACGAGTTCATCGCCATCGCCGAGTCCTCCGGCCTGATGCCGCACCTCACCGAGTACGTCCTGGAGACGGCGCTCGGCCAGGTCGCCAAGTGGCGCGCCCAGGGCCTGTACGTCCCCGTCGCCGTGAACGTCTCCCCGCGCGACGTCCACACCCCCGGCTTCGCGGGCGCCGTCGCCGCGCGGCTGGCCCGCCACGGGGTCCCGGCGGGCGCCCTGCAACTGGAGATAACCGAGCACGTCCTGCTGGAGGACCCGCAGCGCGCCGCCGACACCCTGGCCGGGCTCACCGGCCACGGCGTGAAGATGTCCCTCGACGACTTCGGCACCGGGTACTCGTCCCTGGTCCACCTGCGGCGCCTCCCGGTGAGCGAGCTCAAGATCGACCGCTCGTTCGTGGCACGGCTGGCGGTCGACAACGAGGACGCCGAGATCGTCCGCTGCACCGTCGACCTGGCCCACTCGCTGGGCCTCCTCGTGGTCGCCGAGGGCGTCGAGGACGACGAGACGTGGGAGCGGCTGCGGGACCTGGGCTGCGACGCGGTCCAGGGCTGGCTGGTCGCCGCCGCGATGCCGCCGGCCGAGACGACGGCCTGGCTCCGCGCCCGCGGCGAAGCCGGCTGGCACCGCCCGCCCCGCGAGCTCCCCCCGGCGCCCCAGGACGCGGACCAGGTGGTCCAGTAGCCCCCCGCGGCCGGACCACCCCCATGCGCCCCCGCCGGGCCGGTTACCTCGTTGTGGGCAGTCGTCCCGCAGGGGCGATGGGGGTCCCCCTGCTCGAGCGAAGCCGAGAGCTTGGGGGAGGGTGGGCACAACGGACCGGGGCGGTGCCTGTTCCCGGGTTCCCCGGGGGCGGTGCCTGTTCCCGGTGCGCCTTGGGGCGGTGCGGACACCGCCGGTGGGTGGGGACGGGGCCCCTCCGGGCTCACCTTCTCGAGGCCGGCGGCCTTGGGTTCCAGCAGCGGGAGCCCGTCCTTCGCCGCCAACCTCCGCGGGGGCGACCCTGCACGGCCCCGTCCCGGCCGGTGGCCGGCTGCGGGTCAGTGGCTGGTGGGCGGCCCGCGAGGCCCCGCGGCAAACCGTTTAACGGGTATGGGGCCCCGCCCCATAGGATTGGGCCAAAACCATCACACTCACCCCTGAGGATCGCTGCATGCCTGGCATTACGCGCGAGGAGGTCGCCCACCTCGCCCGGCTGGCACGTCTGGAGCTGAAGGACGAAGAGCTCGACCACTTCGCCGGACAGCTCGACGACATCATCGGCGCGGTCGCCCGCGTCTCCGAGGTCGCCGACCAAGACGTACCCCCGACCTCCCACCCGCTGCCGCTGACCAATGTCATGCGGGCGGACGAGGTCCGTCCGTCGCTCACCCCCGAGCAGGCGCTCTCCGGTGCGCCCGCCCAGGAGCAGCAGCGTTTCAAGGTGCCGCAGATCCTGGGGGAGGACTAACACCATGACGGACATCATCAGGCTCACCGCCGCCGAGATCGCGGAGAAGATCGCCTCCGGCGAGCTCACCGCCGTCGAGGTCACCGAGGCCCACCTGGCCCGGATCGACGCCGTCGACGAGAAGGTCCACGCCTTCCTGCACGTCGACCGCGAGGGCGCCCTCGCCCAGGCCCGCGCCGTCGACGAGAAGCGCGCCAGGGGCGAGAAACTCGGCCCCCTGGCCGGCGTACCGCTCGCGCTGAAGGACATCTTCACCACCCAGGACATGCCGACGACCGTCGGTTCGAAGATCCTTGAGGGCTGGATCCCGCCGTACGACGCGACCGTGACCAAGAAGCTCAAGGCCGCCGACGTCGTCATCCTCGGCAAGACCAACATGGACGAGTTCGCCATGGGGTCGTCGACGGAGAACAGCGCGTACGGGCCGACGGGCAACCCCTGGGACCTGACGAAGATCCCCGGCGGCTCCGGCGGTGGATCGAGCGCCGCGCTGGCGTCGTACGAGGCGCCGCTCGCCATCGGCACCGACACCGGCGGCTCCATCCGCCAGCCCGCGGCGGTCACCGGCACGGTCGGCGTCAAGCCGACGTACGGCGGTGTCTCCCGCTACGGCATGGTGGCCTTCTCCTCCAGCCTCGACCAGGGCGGGCCCTGCGCCCGTACGGTCCTGGACGCGGCGCTGCTCCACGAGGTCATCGCCGGTCACGACCCGCTCGACTCGACGTCCATCGACGCGCCCGTACCGCCGGTCGTCGAGGCGGCCCGCAACGGCTCGGTGCAGGGCATGCGGGTGGGTGTGGTCAAGCAGTTCCGCGGCGAGGGCTACCAGGCCGGTGTGCTCCAGCGGTTCGACGAGTCGGTCGAGCTCCTGAAGGAGCTGGGCGCCGAGATCGTCGAGCTGGACTGCCCGTCCTTCGACCTGGCGCTGTCGGCGTACTACCTCATCGCCCCGTCCGAGTGCTCCTCGAACCTCGCCCGGTTCGACGGCCTGCGCTATGGCCTGCGTACCGGCGACGACGGCACGCGCTCCGCCGAGGACGTCACCGCGCTGACCCGTGAGGCCGGGTTCGGCGACGAGGTCAAGCGCCGGATCATGCTCGGTACGTACGCGCTCAGCTCCGGCTACTACGACGCGTACTACGGCAGTGCGCAGAAGGTGCGAACGCTCATCACCCGGGACTTCGAGAAGGCATTCGAGCAGGTCGACGTGATCGTCTCGCCGACGACCCCGACCACCGCCTTCCCGATCGGCGAGCGCGCCGACGACCCGATGGCGATGTACCTGGCCGACCTGTGCACCATCCCGACCAACCTGGCCGGCAACGCCGCCATGTCGCTGCCGTGCGGCCTGGCGCCGGAGGACAACCTGCCGGTCGGTCTGCAGATCATCGCCCCCGCCACGAAGGACGACCGTCTCTACACGGTCGGCGCGGCCGTCGAGGCCGCCTTCGTGGCACGCTGGGGTCACCCGCTGCTGGAGGAGGCTCCGTCGCTGTGAGTGCACTGACCAAGGCCAAGGGCTTCAAGAAGTCCCGGGCCGGAACGTATCTGTCCATCGGCACCACCGCCTTCGGCGCGCTGAGCGTGATCAAGCAGGTCAAGAAGGCGCGTGGCGAGAGCGACACGCTTCTGCTGCTGGACGCCGTCGTGTCCGCCGCCGCCATCGCGACCGGCCTCGCCATCCTGGTGCGTGAGCTGAAGCGCGTCGGTGACGACGACGTCCTGTTCGGCTGAGAGGGAAAGTTTCAACCGTGACCGTCATCACTGAGCTGGTGTCGTACGAGGACGCCCTCGCCGCCTACGACCCCGTCATGGGGCTCGAGGTGCACGTCGAACTCGGCACCAAGACCAAGATGTTCTGCGGCTGCTCGACCGAGCTGGGCGCCGAGCCCAACTCGCAGACCTGCCCCACCTGCCTCGGCATGCCCGGCTCGCTCCCGGTCGTCAACGCGATCGGTGTCGAGTCCGCCATCAAGATCGGCCTCGCGCTCAACTGCGAGATCGCCGAATGGTGCCGCTTCGCCCGGAAGAACTACTTCTATCCGGACATGCCGAAGAACTTCCAGACCTCGCAGTACGACGAGCCGATCGCCTTCAACGGCTATCTGGACGTCCAGCTGGAGGACGGCGAGGTCTTCCGCGTGGAGATCGAGCGCGCCCACATGGAGGAGGACACCGGTAAGTCCACCCATGTGGGTGGTGCGACCGGCCGTATCCACGGCGCCTCGCACTCGCTGCTGGACTACAACCGCGCCGGCATCCCGCTGATCGAGATCGTCACCAAGCCGATCGAGGGCGCAGGCGAGCGCGCTCCCGAGGTCGCCAAGGCGTACGTCGCCGAGCTGCGCGAGCTGATCAAGGCGCTCGGTGTCTCCGAGGCCCGCATGGAGATGGGCCAGATGCGCTGCGACGTGAACCTGTCGCTGCGCCCGCACGGCACCTCGACGTTCGGTACGCGTTCGGAGACGAAGAACGTCAACTCGCTGCGCTCGGTCGAGCGGGCCGTACGGTTCGAGATCAGCCGCCACGCGGGCGTGCTGAACGCGGGCGGCACGGTCATCCAGGAGACCCGTCACTTCCACGAGGACGACGGCTCCACGACGTCCGGCCGGGTCAAGGAGGAGGCCGAGGACTACCGGTACTTCCCGGAGCCCGACCTCGTCCCCGTGGCCCCGTCCCGTGAGTGGGTCGAGGAGCTCCGCCAGGAGCTGCCGGAGCTGCCGCGCGTGCGCCGCAACCGGCTGCGCGACGAGTGGGGCGTCTCCGAGCACGACATGCAGTCCATCCTCAACGCGGGCGCGGTCGACCTCATCGTCGCCACGACCGAGGCGGGCGCCCCGGCCGACCAGGCCCGCAAGTGGTGGATGGGCGAACTGGCCCGCAACGCCAACGAGTCGGGTACGCCGCTCGACGCGCTGCCCATCACCCCGGCCCAGGTGGCCCGGGTGACCGAGCTCGTCGCGTCCGGCGACCTCAACGACAAGCTGGCCCGCCAGGTCATCGAGGGCGTGCTGAACGGTGAGGGCGGCCCGGACACGGTCGTCGAGAAGCGCGGCCTGAAGGTCGTCTCGGACGAGGGCGCGCTGGGCGCGGCCGTGGACGAGGCGATCGCCGCCAACGCCGCCATCGCTGACAAGATCCGCGGCGGCAAGGTGGCCGCGGCCGGCGCCCTGGTCGGCGCGGTCATGAAGGCCACCCGAGGCCAGGCGGACGCGGCCCGGGTGCGCGAGCTCATCCTTGAGCGGCTCGGGGTGACCGAGGGCTGATGGCCTGATCCCCACGGTACGGACGAGGGGCGGTACGGCGGTCGGGAGACGGCCGTACCGCCCCTCGCGGCTTTCCGCTGTCCGGTCAAGGGAAACCGACCACGCTGAAGTCGCCGTTCGTCACTCGGGCGGGTGACTGCGCAGCCACGCCGACCAGGTGACGGCGCCGCGGTGGCCGGCCGGGCAGGTGAGGGCGCGGGCCGCCCGCTCGAACCGGGCCGGCACCGGAAGCCTCACGACCTTGCGGTGACGGCCCCGGATCCGCTGCCACTGCGCGACGAGGTCACCGAAGCGCAACACCTCCGGCCCGCCGAAGTCCTCGCACCGCCCGCCGGGCCCGTCGGCGACGCGCTGGGCCACGTACGCGGCGAAGTCGCCGGAATCCACCGGCTGGGCCTCGATGTCCGTGGGCAGCGGCAGTACGGGCAGCCGGGCGGCCTTCCCCAGGAGGCGGTCGGTCAGCCAGTGGAACTGGGTGGCCCGCAGCACCGACCAGGGAACGTCACCGGCGCGCACCAGTTCCTCGGCCTGGTACTTCAGCCGCAGGTACGGCAGGAGCGGCCGGTCGACGCCGACGATGGACACGTAGGCGAAATGGCCGATTCCGGCCCGGCCGGCCTCGTCGAGCAGACGGCGGGTGCCGTGGACGTCGACGTCCGGCGGACTGCGCCAGAAGTCGGTCGGCAGCAGGTATCCGCGCCGCGCGGCCGGGGACCAGGTCGCGGCGTGCACCACGGTACGGACCCCCGCCACCGCCTCTCTGATCCCGGCCCCGGTACGGAGATCGCCCCGTACCCACTCCACATCGGGGTCGGTGCCCCGGGTCCGGGCGAGCACGCGCACCCGGTGGGCGGGCTTCAGCCGGCCGATCAGGTCCCGCCCCAGGTGCCCGGTCCCGCCGGTGACCAGGACGGTGTCCATGGGCAGCTCCTTCGGCGACGGTCCGCTTCGTCGTCCGACTGTCCCACTCCGCCCGGCGCCCGGCACGTCCGGTCACCCGTCGGGGGAGCCGGTCGCTGTGCCGGCGGCCCCGCCGCCCCCGGGTGGAGGGAGGCGGGGCCGCGGCTGGGACCGGATGGCGTCCCGTGGGGGGGGTGGGGATCTGCTGCCCACCGCTGCGCGGGGGCATGCGTGACTGGCGGGTTGTGGCCAAGAAGAGGCGGCCGGGTGGCGTCAATGGTCCGTTGTGCGACCACCCTTGGGGGGCTCGTGGACCGCCGTGGACCGTCCGCTTGGACTTACCTCGCAACCTGTTGGACGTTCACCTTTCGTCCCTCCGGGGGTCTTCCCAGGGCCACGTGGGCTCACTAGCGTCCGGCCCGTACCCCTCAATGGATCGTGCAGGGACCATTGGATGTCGACTGGGAGGTCGGGCTTGTCACCGGAGAACCCGCGGGAGATTTCACGCAGAAGGATGCTCGCGCTGGGTGGAGGCGCCCTCGGTGCCGCCGCGGCCGGGTCGCTGCTGCCGCCCTCGCTGCGGGCGGCGATGGCCGCCGCTCCGCCCTCCGGCGGACTGCGGGCGGTCCGGCACGTGGTGATCCTGATGCAGGAGAACCGTTCCTTCGACCACTACTTCGGCACCCTGCGCGGCGTCCGCGGCTTCGGTGACCGCAACGCCGTCGAACTGCCCTCGGGCAAGCCGGTGTTCGAGCAGCCCGGGCCACTCGGCCGTACCGTGCTGCCCTTCCCCATCCGGGACGCCGCCGAGACGCAGAAGAAGGACCTCCAGTACATCGGCGACCTCGACCACTCCTGGGGAGGGGGCGCCAAGGCCTGGCGCGACGGGTGGATGGATGGCTGGGTCTCCGCCAAGACGGCCGCGACGATGGCGTACTACGACCGTCGCGACATCCCGCTGCACTACGAGCTCGCGGACACGTTCACCATCTGCGACGCGTACCACTCCTCCATCCATACGTCGACCAGCCCCAACCGCAACCACCTGTGGAGCGGATGGACGGGGTACGAGGCCGACGGCTCGCGCGCCGTCACCAACGCCGCGTACGCGGAGGGCACCCACCCCGGCTACCCGTGGCCGACGTACGCCGAGCGCCTGGAGAAGGCGGGCCGTACCTGGAAGACGTACACGGAGTGGGAGAACTTCACCGACAACAACATCGAGTTCTTCACCACCTTCAAGAAGATCGCCCGCAAGGCCCTGGCCAAGACCGGCGGCCACACGTACATGGAGTCCTTCTACGCGGCCGTGCGCGACACCGACGACGCCGCCGAGCGGGCGCGGCTGCTCGCCGCGCTGGAGGACGGTGTCGCGACCCTCACCACGGAGGAGCGCTCGCTGTTCGAGCGAGGGCTGCGACGGGTGGAGACCGGCGGGCTCGCGGACGCGTTCCGGGCGGACGTCGCCGCCGGCACGCTGCCGGAGGTCTCCTACCTCGTGCCCTCCGCGATCGACTCCGAGCACCCCGGCTCGTCCTCGCCGATCGCCTCCGCCACCCTCGTCTACAAGGTGCTGGACGCCCTCGGCTCCCATCCCGACGTCTGGCGGCACACCGTCGTACTGATCAACTACGACGAGAACGACGGCTTCTTCGACCACGTCCCGCCGCCCGTGCCGCCGGCCGGCGACACCGACGAGCGGTGGAAGGGGCTGCCGACGGGGCTGGGCATCCGGGTGCCGCTGCTGGTCGTCTCGCCCTGGACGGTGGGCGGCTACGTCTGCTCCGAGGTCTTCGACCACACCTCGGTGGTCCGTTTCCTGGAGACCTGGACCGGGATCGAGGAGCCCAACATCACGCCGTGGCGGCGCCGCGTCACCGGCGACCTGACGTCCGCGTTCGACTTCCGGCGCGGCCGCCCGCAGCCGGAGGTGGAGCGGCCGGGCGCCATTCCGCCGTTCACCGGCCGCTGGCGCCCGCAGCCGCCGCTGGTGCAGCACATGCCCGTCCAGGAGCCCGGTACGCGGCCGGCGCGGCCCCTGCCGTACCAGCCGGACGCGCACGGGCGTGTCCAGGACGGCGCCCTGACCGTCACGCTCAGCAACACGGGGAAGGCGAGCGCGCCCTTCGCGCTGTACCCGTACGCCGGTGAGTTCGCCGTCCCGCAGCACCAGGACGTAAGGGGCACCGCGCAATGGAGGGTGCCCCTTACCCGCGAGGCGTACCGCTTCACGATCACCGGCCCGAACGGCTTCCGCCGCGAGTTCGCCGGCAAGGCGGCGGGCGGCGCCGAGGTCACCTCCCACATCGACCCGCGTGAGCGGGACGTGCACCTCACCCTGGCCGCCACCGGCGACGGGCCGGTCACCTTCACGGTCCGCCCCCTCGGCTACGTCGACGAGGCCGACCTCGGTGACTGGACCCGGCAGGTCACCGTCAAGGCCGGCCGCAGCCGTACGGTCGTGCACTCCGCCGCCGACGCGCACGGCTGGTACGACATCGAGATCACCGGTCCCGAGGGCTTCCGGCGCCGGCTGATGGGGCACATCGAGAACGGGCGCGCGAGCGTCTCGGGCTGAGTGGGCAGAGGGAGCGCGGAAGCCCGGGACCTTCGGCCCGGGCTTCCGCGCACCGTGTGTCTGAGCTGTGAGTATCGCCACGAAAGGGACAATCGATCTCTTTAGGCTGCCAGAGTGGCGGTACGTAGGTCATGCGTTCTTTACGGGCAATCCCCGATAGAGAGCACGAACCACTCAGGGAGTACACCCGTTGGCAGCCATCGCCCGATGGTGCATCACGCACCGCCTCGCCGCCGTCCTGCTCTGGCTCTGCGCCTTGGTCGGCGTCACGGCGGCCGCCGGCATCGCCGGCTCCGCGTACTCCAACGACTACGAGGTCCCCGGCACCGAGTCCGGCCGTGCCGCCTCCCTCCTGGAGGAAGGCTTCCGGGGCCAGGGCGGCGACAGCGACACCATCGTCTGGCACACCACCCAGGGCAGCGTCCGCGCGGCCGCCGTCGAGGACCGTATGACGGCGATGCTCGACGACGTCGCCGAGCTGCCGGGCGTCTCCACCGTCACCGGCCCGTACGACACCGTCCGCCCGGCCCCCACCGGCCAGGGCGCCCCGGCCACCGCTCACACCGCCGCGGGCGCCGCGACCCAGGACTTCGCGCCCGGGCAGATCAGTGAGGACGGCCGCACCGCCTACGCCACGGTCGCCTTCGACCGGCACGCCGACGAGATCCCGCCGGCCCAGATCCAGGCCGTCGTCGACACCGCCCGCGCGGCCGCGAGCGACGGCGTCCAGGTGGAGCTCGGCGGCAGCGCCGTCGCGGTCACCGAGGCACCGGCCTCCCACACCGCCGAGATCGTCGGCGTGGCCGTCGCCGCCCTGGTCCTCTTCCTCGCCTTCGGCTCCCTCGCCGCCAGCCTCCTGCCCATCGCCACCGCCCTCGTCAGCGTCGGCACCGCCTACGCGGGCATCGGGCTGCTCGGCCACGTCATGACCGTGGCCGACTTCGCGCCCATGCTGGGCATGCTCATCGGCCTCGGCGTCGGCATCGACTACGCGCTGTTCATCGTCACCCGCCACCGCAAGGGCCTCAAACGCGGCCTCCCGGTCGCCGAAGCCGCCCAGAACGCCGTCGCCACCACCGGCCGGGCCGTCGTCTTCGCCGGCGCCACGGTCTGCATCGCGCTGCTGGGCATGCTGATACTGCGGCTCGGCTTCCTCAACGGCGTCGCCATCGCGGCCTCCCTCACGGTCGTCCTCACCGTCGCCGCGTCCGTGACGCTGCTGCCCGCGCTGCTGTCGTTCATCGGCATGCGCGCCCTGTCGCGCCGCGAGCGCGCCCGGCTCGTCGAGCACGGCCCGGAACCCGAGCTGCCGACCGGCTTCGCCGCCCGCTGGTCCGCGTTCGTCGAACGCCACCCCAAGCTGCTCGGCGCCGTCGCCGCCGTGGTCATGCTGGTCCTCGCGCTGCCCACGTTCGGCCTCCACCTCGGCACCTCCGACCAGGGCAACAACCCGGCCGCCACGACCACCCGCCAGGCCTACGACCTGCTCGCCGACGGCTTCGGCCCCGGCGTCAACGGCCCCCTCACTCTCGTCGCGGAGCTCGACGGCGCCGACGACCGGCTCGCCCTCGCCACGCTCCCCGACGCCCTGCGCGCCACGGCGGGCGTGGAAACGGTCAGCCCGGTCACGTACAGCGGCAGCGGCAACACCGCCGTCCTCACCGTCGTACCGGACTCCGCCCCGCAGTCGCAAGCGACCAGCGACCTCGTCGACCGGCTGCGCGACGACGTCCTGCCGACCGCCGAGAACGGCACCTCCCTGGACGTGTACGTCGGCGGCATCACCGCCGGCTACGACGACTTCGCCCAGGTCATCATCGGCAAGCTGCCGCTCTTCGTGGGCGTCGTCATCGCCCTGGGCTGCCTGCTGCTCCTGCTCGCCTTCCGCTCGATCGGCATCCCGCTGAAGGCCGCCCTGATGAACGTCGCCGCCGTCGCCTCCGCCTTCGGGGTCGTCGTCGCGATCTTCCAGTGGGGCATGGGCAGCGAACTGCTCGGCCTCGGCCGGGCCGGCCCCATCGAACCCTTCCTGCCGGTGATCATGGTGTCCGTGCTCTTCGGGCTCTCCATGGACTACCAGGTCTTCCTGGTCAGCCGGATGTACGAGGAGTGGCTGGAGACCGGCGACAACCGGCGGGCCGTACGGGTCGGCCTCGCCGAGACGAGCCGGGTCATCAACTCCGCCGCCGTGATCATGATCGCCGTGTTCCTCGCGTTCGTCCTCTCCGGGGACCGCGTCATCGCGATGTTCGGCATCGGCCTGGCGGCCGCCGTCGCCCTGGACGCGTTCGTCCTCCGTACGCTCCTGGTCCCGGCCCTCATGCACATGCTCGGGGGCGCCAACTGGTGGCTGCCCGGCTGGCTCGACCGCATCCTGCCGCGCATCAGCATCGAAAACCCCGAGTGCCGCGATTCCGATCATGCGAAGATCCCGTGGCAGCGTGCGAGCGACGACGGACAGCTCGTGCCGTGAGCCACGGAGGGCCCGACGGTGTTCGCGATATCCCTGGGTGACGACGGAGCCGAACTGCGGCCACTGGAGCCGTGGCAGGCCGAGGAGTACCTGGCCCACATGGACCGGGGCAGGGAGTACATCGGGCAGTACGTCGCCCTTCCGACCGTCGTCACCGACCTGCCGTCGGCGCGGTCCTTCCTCCAGTCGTACGCCGACAAGGCGGCCGCCGACACGGGCCGCCTTTTCGGCATCCGGCTGGACGGCACCCTGGTCGGCGGCGTCCTCCTGCGGGTCATGGACACCGCCGCCGGCACCTGCGAGGCGGGCTGCTGGCTCGAGCCGTCGGTGTCCGGCCGCGGCCTGGTCACCCGTGCGGTCACCGCCCTGATCGACTGGGCGGTGAACGAGCGCGGTATGCACCGCGTCGAGTGGCAGGCCTCCTCGGCGAACACCGCCAGCATCAACGTGGCCAAGCGGCTCGGCATGACCAAGGAGGGTGTGCTCCGCGAGAGCTACCCCTACCGGGGCGTACGGCATGACATGGAGGTCTGGTCGGTCCTGGCACCGGAGTGGCGGAAGGCTCGTGGACAGGCGCGTGGACAGGCGCGTCAAGAGGCGCGTTAAGGGGGCTCTCAGAAACGGCACCTAGCGTGCCGCGCATGAACCCCACGACGACCAAGACCGACGACACCGCCACCAACACCGACACCGTGGCCGAGACGGCCGCAGACCCGAAGGACCACCAGGCCGCGTACGACGACGAGCACGCCGCCGAATTCGAGCAGGAAGCGCACGAGCCGAAGAATGCCGCCGAGCAGGCCGGCGGCCTCGCCGCCGCCGCGGCGGCCGTTGTTGCCACGGCCCTCGGCATCGCCTCCCTCACCGGCACCTGGATGGGCCGCGTCGCCTCCGAGCGCGAGACGCTCATCGGCCAGATCACCACCTCCCAGACCGGCTCCCCCGCCCAGCAGATCTCCGAGATCTACGGTGACGCCTGGCACACCACCGCCCTCGTCAACGGCCTGTTCGCCGTCGTGGCCCTGATCACCGGCCTCATCGTGCTCACCCGCCCCCAGCGCCCCCTGTGGATCCGGGCGGTGGCCCTGGCCGGAGCCGTACTGGGCGGACTGGGGCTGCTGCTGTCCGCCGGCATGTACGCCGACCTGTTCCTGTCCCTGCCCACCACCGGCTCCTGAGGCGCCCTCACCCGCGCCTAAGGCCCCCGCGCCGCCCAAGATGCGGCACTCTCCCGATGCGGCCGGACCCCCTGGCGAACGAGAGTTGAGGCATCACGAAACGCCCCGACACCACCAGGGAGATCCACATGTTCGCCTACGAACTCCAGCAGGCCCGCCACGCCGACCTCCTCCGCGAGGCCGACGCGCAGCGGTTGGCCAACATCGCCCGGGCCGCCCGCAAGGCCCGCCGCGCCCTCGCCCGCCGATCCGGCCACAACGCCCCCGAAGGGCAGGTGAATACCGACCACGGCCGCTTCGTCACGGCCGCGTGACGGCCGAGCGGCGCCCGCGCCATGGCCGTCGTACCAATATCCGGTGCCGTGATGTCAGAGGGCTGTGCGATGCTCGGCAACGTGGAGACCAGGTCCGTCAGTCCCGTGTTCGTCGGCAGAGCCGGTGAATTGACCGCACTCACCGAAGCGCTCTCCCGCGCGAACGCGGGAGAGCCGCAGGCGTTGCTCGTCGGCGGTGAGGCAGGCGTCGGCAAGACACGTCTGCTGGAGGAGTTCCTCGGCGAGGCGTGCGCCCAGGGCGCCGTCGTCGCCGTCGGCGGCTGCGTCGAGATCGGCGCGGACGGGCTGCCGTTCGCGCCGTTCTCCACCGCGCTGCGCTCCCTGCGCCGCACGCTCCCCGACGAGCTCGCCGCCGCGGCGGAGGGCCAGGAGGGCGAACTGGCCCGGCTGCTGCCCGAACTGGGCGACGCGGCGGGCCCGGAGCCGTACAACGAGGACAGCACCGCCCGGCTCTTCGAGCTGACCGTCCGCCTCCTGGAGCGCATCGCCACCGACCGCACGGTCGTCCTCGCCCTGGAGGACCTGCACTGGGCCGACACCTCCACCCGCCACCTGCTGGCCTACCTCTTCCGCACCCTGCACCGCGGCCGGCTCGTCGTCGTCGCCACCTACCGCGCCGACGACATCCACCGCCGCCACCCGCTGCGGCCCCTGCTCGCCGAGCTGGACCGCCTGCGCACGGTCCGCCGTATCGAACTGCCCCGGTTCAACCGCACCGAGGTCCACCGCCAGCTGACCGGCATCCTGGCCGCCGAGCCGGCACCCGCCCTCGTCGACGACATCTTCCGCCGCTCGGACGGCAACGCCTTCTTCGTCGAGGAGCTTGTCGTCTGCCAGGAGGGCGGCGGCGAGCCGGGCGGGCTCAGCGAGTCCCTGCGTGACCTGCTGCTCGTGCGGGTCGAACGGCTCTCCGAGGACGCCCAGAAGGTCGCCAGGATCGTCGCCGAGGGCGGCTCCACCGTGGAGTACGGCCTGCTCGCCGCCGTCGCCCGGCTCCCCGAGGACGACCTGATCGAGGCCCTGCGTGCCGCCGTCAACGCCAACATCCTGCTCGCCGTGCCCGACGGCGAGGGCTACCGCTTCCGCCACTCCCTGGTCCGCGAGGCCGTCAGCGACGACCTGCTGCCCGGCGAGCGCTCCCGCCTCAACCGGCGGTACGCCGAAGCGCTGGAGGCCGACCCCTCTCTCGTACGGGCCGACGAGCGCACCACCCGGCTCGCCAGCTACTGGTACCACGCACACGACGCGGCCAAGGCCCTGCCCGTCGTCCTGCGGGCCGCCGTCGAAGCCCGCAAGCGCCACGCTCACGCCGAGCAACTGCGCCTGCTGGAGCGGGCCATGGAGCTGTGGGACACCGTGCCCGACGAGGTGCGCAGCACCCTGCGCCCCATCGACTACGCCGAGGCCTACCCGGCGTGCGGTTGCCCCGACACCACGCCCCTGCGCTACCTCGACGTGCTGGCCGAGGCGGCCGTCGCCGCGCGGCTGTGCGGCGAGCGGGAGCGGGCCCTGAAGATCGTCAAGCGCGCGCTGCGGCTCCTCGACGAGGACAACGACCCGGCCACCGCCTCCGGCGGCAAGGACCCCCAGCGCACTGCCTGGTTCTGGACCGAGCGGTCCCGGCTCATGTCGAACCTCGGCCGCGGCGACGGCTGGGCCGAGATCGCCACCGCGCAGGAGCTGGTGCGCGGCCTGCCGCCGTCCGCCGTCCACGCGCAGGTCCTCGCCGTCGCCGCCGGCTGGGGCATGCTGCACGCGCCGGGCCCGGAGAGCCTCGCCGCCGCCGAACGGGCCGTCGAGTACGCCCGGCTGGTCGAGGCCGAGCCGGTCGAGCTCAATGCCCGCCTCACCCTCGGCGGCCTGATGGTCGACTCCGGCGACATCGAGGCCGGCCTCGCGGAGATGCTCGCGGTCCTGGACCGGACCCGCGAACTGTGCCTGCACACCGAGACTGGACGCGCCTACGTCAACATCGCCTCCTGCCTGGAGGCCGTCGGGCGCTCGCGGGAGGCCGTCGGGATCGCCACCAAGGGTGTGGAGTTCTCCCGTAAGCGGGGCCTGCGCGACAACGAGGGCTGGGTGCTGGGCAACCTCGTCGAGTCACAGGTCTCGCTGGGCCACTGGGACGACGCGAGCGCGGGCGCGCACCGGCTCCAGCGCGTCGCCTACAGCACCAAGCCACGCGCCGCGGCGCACCTCCGGCGCGCCCAGCTCGCCGGGCTCCGCGGCGAACTGGGCATCTGTGCCGAGCACTTGGCGCTCGCCCGCGAGGCGTACGGCACGCACGACCCGATGGTGCAGTACCTGCTGCCGCTGGCTCAGATCGACCTGAGCGTCGCCGCCATGCAGAACCGTCTCGGGGACGTACGGGCGGGGCTGGCCGAAGCGGCGAAGGGCGGCCTCCCGCCCGGCAGCCACCGGTACGCCTGGCCGCTCCTGCTGACCGCCGCCACGGCCGAGGCGGAGGCGCGCGGGCTGCCCGGCGCGGCGGAGGGGCGCCCCGAGGCGCTCGCGCGGATCCGCTCGTACGCGAAGCAGCTCGCCACCCCCGTCCCGGTGTGGCAGGCGCACGCGCTGTTCGTCGCCGCCGAGCTGGCCCGTGCCGAGGGCCGCGACGACGCCGACCGCTGGGCGGAGGTCGTGGTCGCCCTCGGCCCGCTGGAGCGCCCCTACGAGCTGGCCCGCGCCCGGCACCGCTGGGCGGACGCGCTGCTCCTCCAGGGCGGCCACCGCGACCGGGCCGCCGAGCTGGTGCGCGAGGCGCATCTCGTCGCCGTCCACCTGGGAGCCCGCCCCCTGCGCGAGGACCTGGAACTGCTCGCGGCCCGCGCCCGCCTGCCGCTCGGCGCCCCGGCCGCCGTCACGCCGGAACCGGACGACGAGGGCTTCGGCCTCACGCCCCGCGAACAGGACGTGCTGCGCCTGGTCGCGGTGGGCCGCACCAACCGCCAGATAGCCGAGGAGCTGTTCATCTCCCCGAAGACGGCGAGCGTGCACGTCTCCAACATCCTCGCCAAGCTCGGCGTCTCGGGCCGCGGCGAAGCCGCCGCCCTGGCCCACCGCCTCCGCCTCCTCCCCGAGGTCCTCGCCTGAGCCCGCCTGGGCGCCCCGTCGCTGGTGCCGCACGGCCACGCCCGCCCGTCCCAGGGCGGGCTCTACCGCCCGGCTGACGGCCCGGCTGACGGGACCGAGGTCCGCCCCCGGGCAGCCTCCCGGCCCCGGTTGCCGGGCAGAGGCGTCCCCGGAGCGCGAGGCAACGCCCTGACCGGCCTGGCCGCCCGCCGCCCGCGATCCCGGGCCCCGCCCACTGCCGTACGCCCGCCGGAGTCCGCGTGCCCGCCCCTACGCCACCGCCGGCGCCGAGCCGCCGGCACCTCCCCACGGCCCGCTGAGCCGCACGCACGCCTGCCTGGACGTGCCGGTCCGCACGGATGCCGAGCCTGGTGCGCGCGCACGGTCCGGTGGCCGCCACGCGGCACCGCCGTGGGACGCCTCACGGCCCGGCGGTGGGCCGCCCCGGAAAGGTCCGCCCGGAAAGGCGCCCGGGCGGGGGTCAGTGCTCCGAGGGGCGGGGAGCGCGGATGGTGACCGTGCCCGAGGCGAGGTCTATGGGGCCGCGCGAGGGGTCGTTGTCGCCCAGGTCCTCGCGGGTCAGCTCCTGTCGCCGGCTCTCCTCGTCCGTGTGCTTGCGGCCCGGCGCGAAGAGCTCTTCCATCAGGTTGAACACGGGCTGCCGCCTCTCACTCCACCTCCAGCTGGAGGATCCTGTCGTCGCCCGCCTCCGGGGTGCCCCGGCCGTCCGTCTCGCTGGTGACCAGCCAGACCTTGTTCCCGCCCGCCGCCAGGACCGTGCGCAGCCGGCCGTACCGCTCTTCCAGGAACGGCTGTGGGTCCGCCAATGGTTCCGCGCCGGCGAGCGGGATGCGCCACAGCCGCTCGCCCCGCAGCCCCGCCATCCAGACCGAGCCCTCTGCGACCGCGATCCCGCTCGGCGAGGCGTCGGCGGTCTTCCACTGGGCGACCGGATCGACGAAGCCCGGTCTGCCGCCCTTGCCCTCGACCTCCGGCCAGCCGTAGTTCTTGCCGGGCTCGATCAGATTCAGTTCGTCCCAGGTGTTCTGCCCGAACTCGGCCGCCCACAACCGCTTTTCGGAGTCCCAGGCCAGCCCCTGCACATTGCGGTGCCCGTACGAGTAGACGACCGAGTCCGCGGACGGATTGCCGTGCACCGGCTGCCCGTCCGGGGTCATCCGGAGGATCTTCCCGCCCAGCGAGTCCTTGTCCTGCGCCAGGCCGGTGTCACCGGTCTCGCCCGTGCCCGCGTACAGCATCTTGTCCGGGCCGAACGCGATCCGCCCGCCATTGTGGATCGTGCCCTTCGGGATGCCCCGCAGCACCGTGTCGGGCGCCCCCAACTGCTGACCGGCCGGCTTCTTCTCGTCGTACAGCATGCGGGCGATGCGGTTGTCCGACTCGGTGGTGAAATACGCGTACACCAGGCGATCGGAGGCGTACGACGGCGAGAGCGCCAGGCCCATCAGGCCGCCCTCGCCGGCCGGCGCCACCCCCGGCACCGAACCGATCACCGCTTTCTCGCCGCTCTCCCCGTCGATCCGGGTGATCGTGCCCTCGTCGCGCGAGGAGACCAGCAGATCGCCGTCCGGGAGGGCGGCCAGGCCCCACGGCGACTTCAGCCCTTCCGTGAGCGTGGACACGACGGTCACCGTGCCCTTCGCGGGCGGCGCGGACCGCGCGGACGGAGAGGGCGACCCCGGGGGCGAGGCGGACGCGGCAGGTGGCGACCCGGCGCTCCGGTCGTCCGCGGGCCGCGCGCCCCCGTCCGACGAGCACCCGGCCGCGAGCATGAGAGCGCCAGTGGCCAACACGGCCGTCACAGCAGGACGTTGCACAGTTCCGATCCCTTCAACGGCGGTGTGAGCTGCATGTCTACTCTTGATACACCGCTCGCGCCGATCACGTTCCCGTGTCCGGCCGGAGATTCCGTCCCGGCCGGGGAATCAGTCCCACGACCCCCGCGCCGGCGGCAGCGCCGCGACCTCCGCCAGGTCCTCCGCCGTCAGCGACAGCCCGGCCGCCCGCGCGTTCTCCACCGCCCACCGCTCGTGCTTCGTCCCCGGCACCGGTACGACGTGCCGGCCCCGCCCCAGCACCCACGCCAGAGCCACCTGCGCCGGCGTCACCCCGGCCGCCTCACCGCCGTGCCTCTCCGCCACCCGCCGCAGCCCCACCACGATCGGCTGGTTCGCGGCCATCATCTCGGCCGTGAACCGCGGGTGCCGAGCCCGCAGGTCCTCCGGCTCGAAGCCACCGCCCGGCGTCAGCGTCCCGGTCAGGAAGCCGTTCCCGAGCGGCATCGCCGCCAGGAACCCCACGCCCCGCGACGCGCACCAGGGCAGCAGCCGCCGCAACGCCTCCGGCGACCACACCGACAGCTCGGCCTGCACCGCGCTCACCGGGAAAACCTGCTGCACCCGCTCCAGCTGCCGAATCGTTCCGTCGTACAGATCCGTGCCGGGACCGGCGCGGCGCGACGAGCGGACCGCCATCGCGCACAGGCCCAGCGCCCGCACCTTCCCGGCCGTCACCAGCTCCGCCATCGCGCCCCAGGTCTCCTCGACCGGCACCTCCGGATCGGCGCGGTGCAGCTGGTACAGGTCGATGACGTCGGTCTGGAGCCGCCGCAGCGAGGCGTCGCACGCCCGCCGCACATACCCCGGACGCCCATTGGCCACGATGTGCTGCTCCCCGACGAGCAGCCCGCACTTCGTCGACACGAAGGCCTCCGCCCGCCGCTCCTTGAGCACCCGGCCCAGCAGCAGCTCATTGGTGAAGGGCCCGTACATGTCGGCCGTGTCGAGCAGCGTCACCCCGGCGTCCAGCGCGGCGTGCACGGTGCGCAAGGAGCGGTCGCCGCGCTGTTGCGAGGCGCTGTACGCCCAGCTCATCGGCATGCAGCCGAGGCCGATAGCACCTACTTCGAGCGCCGTCGCCCCGATTGTCCTGCGCTCCAACTCCCCGTACCCCTCCTTGTGCCGCTCCCCAAACTAACCTCCTGACCATGACTGCTGACGTGTGGCTCCCCATTCCGGCCGACGAGATAGACGGGCTGCCCGACCCCGCCGAGTCCGGCCTGACCTACCGCTTCTGGGACGGCGGCCCGGACTTCCCGGCCGACCCGGCCGACTGTGTGTTCTACGTCGTGCCCTATATGAAGGGCACGGAGATCGCGGTGCGCCCGATGGCCGCCATGACCTCCCTCCGCGTCGTCCAGACCCTCTCGGCGGGGACCGACCACGTGACCCCCGGGCTCGGCTCGCTGCCCGAGGGTGTGGTGCTGTGCAACGCCAAGGGGGTCCACGAGGCCAGTACCGCCGAGCTGACCCTCACGCTGATCCTCGCCTCGCTGCGCGGCATCCCCGGCTTCGTGCGCGGCCAGGACAAGGAGGAGTGGCGGGCCGGTTTCTACCCCGCGCTCGCCGACAAAGCCGTCCTGATCGTGGGGTACGGATCGATCGGCGCGGCCATCGAGGACCGGCTCGCGCCCTTTGAGTGCGCGCGGGTGGCGCGCGTCGCGCGCTCCGCGCGCACCACCGAGCGCGGCCCCGTGCAGGCGCTCGCGGACCTTCCCGCACTCCTGCCGCACGCCGATGTCGTCATCCTGTCCACCCCCCTGACCCCCGACACCCACCACCTCGCCGACGCCGGCTTCCTGGCCCGGATGAAGGACGGGGCCCTGCTCGTGAACGTGGCACGCGGCCCCGTCGTCGACACCAAGGCGCTCCTCGCCGAGGCGCAGAGCGGCCGGATCAGCGCCGCCCTCGACGTCACCGACCCCGAACCGCTCCCCGCCGGCCACCCGCTGTGGCACGCCCCGGGCGTATTGATCAGCCCCCACGTCGGCGGTTCGACCTCGGCGTTCATGCCCCGCGCGAAGCGCCTCATCGCCGGACAGCTCACCCGATTCGCCGAGCGCGAACCGCTGCGGAACACCGTCCTGACCACCGGCTGAACACGCTCCGAAGCGATATGGGCGCCGTGCGTACCCATAACACTGATGATCGTCACGGAGCGTAGAGCACCCCTGTCCCTGAGTGACGATCCTGGTGTATCGTCCCGATCTGGGGGCCGCGTCGAGCACGGACCGGCGCAGGGGAGCGACGTGATTGCCGATCAGAATCCGAGGGGGGCGACGGGCGATGCACGGTCGATGGGCTTGGGCGAACGAACCGACGCGACGGGGCAGCCGACTGCGACCCCCGACCGCGTCCCGGCGACCGGAGGCGCGGCCGTCGACGGCGCGGCCGCCGCACCGACCCGACCCGCGCGCGGCGGTGTCCCCGTGAGCGCCCCGGGGGTGCTCATCGAGCGGCCGCCCGTCTCGGGCGGCGCCGACGACGCGGCGGGCGGCGGCGCGGGCGGCCTGCTGTGCCAGCTGCTCCTCGCCGTACTGTGCGGAGGCTACGCCGCCGGGGCCGCCGTCGGCTGGGGCTCCGAGGAAATGGCCCTGATCATGGGCGACTTCGGCCTCAGTGCCGCCGCGCTGGTCGCCTCCGTCTCGTGCTTCCTCTACGCACGCACGCGTGGCAGCCGTTTCCGGCCCGCCTGGCTGCTGTTCGCCTTCTCCTCGGCGATGGCGGCCGGCGGGAACACCGTCTGGGGCTGGTACGAGGTCGTGCTCGACCGCGACGTGCCACAGCCGTCCCTCGCCGACCTGTTCTTCCTGCTCTTCGCGCCGCCCGCCATCGTCGGGCTGCTCGTCCTCGCCAAGCGGCCGGTCACCCGCGCCGGATGGATCTGCCTCGGCCTGGACTCCTGGCTGATCGGCGGCTCGCTGCTGACCCTGTCCTGGAGCCTGGCCCTCGCCCACACCGCCCGCTTCGAGGGCGAGAGCGTCGCACGGGCCGCGCTGTCCCTCGCGTACCCGCTGCTGGACATCGTCCTGGTGAGCATGGTGCTCGCGCTGCACTTCCGGCGCTCCCAGGCCAACCGGTCCGCCGTCCACACCGCCATCGCCGCACTCGCCCTGACGGTCCTGTGCGACGCCCTGTTCACCTCACCGCTGCTGCGCGAGCACTACCGCTCCGGCCAGCTCCTCGACGCGGGCTGGTTCGCCGGCTCCCTCCTCCTGGCCTACGCGCCCTGGGGCGCCAACCGCGCCCCCGAGAGCCCCGCCCCGCCGCGCGGGCCCCGCCAGCCCAGCCGTCCCATCGCCGGGTCGCTCGCCGCCCTCACGCCCTACCTGGCGGCCGCGGTGTGCACGCTCGGCATCCTGTACAACGTCATCGAGGACCGCACGGTGGACCGCGTCGTCGTCTTCACCGCGTGCACGGTGGTGCTCGCCCTGGTCGTACGCCAGGGGATCATGCTCCTCGACAACATCGCCCTCACCCATGAACTGGCCCAGAAGGAGAACCACTTCCGGTCCCTGGTGCAGGGCTCCAGCGACGTCATCATGATCGCCGCCCCCAACGGGGTGCTGCGCTACGTCAGCCCGGCCGCGTCCGGCGTGTACGGGCGGGAGGCCGACGAGCTCATCGGCTCCGAGCTCGCCTCCCTCATCCACCCCGAGGACCTCGGCGGTGTCGTGCACGAGGTGCGGCGGTTCCTGGCCGCTCCTCCTTCGGAGGAGCCCACGACCCGCATCGAATGCCGCTTCAGGTCCGGTACCGGCGAGTGGCTCAACGTCGAGTCCACCGTCAACCGCCACCAGGGCGGCCTGATCTTCAACAGCCGGGACGTCACCGAACGGGTCCGCCTCCAGGCACAGCTCCAGCACAACGCGGAACACGACCCGCTCACCGACCTGCCCAACCGCGCCCTGTTCACCCAGCGCGTCCGCCAGGCGCTCGGCGGGCGCCGCGCGGGCGACGCCGGCACCGCCGTGCTCTTCATCGACCTGGACGGCTTCAAGGGCGTCAACGACCGCCTCGGCCACCAGGCGGGCGACGAGCTGCTCATCCAGGCCGCCCGCCGCCTCCAGGACTCCGTACGGGCCGGGGACACCGCCGCCCGCCTCGGCGGCGACGAGTTCGCCGCCCTGATCCTCGGCGACGGCAACCCGGACCAGTCCGCGCGCGAGCCGCAGGTCCACGAGATCGCCGACCGGCTGCGGCTCACGCTCTCGCAGCCGTACCGGATCGAGGGCCAGGAGGTACGGGTCGCCGCGTCCATCGGCGTCGCCTTCGCCGAGGCCGGCATCAGCGCCGGAGACCTCCTCCGCAACGCGGACCTCGCCATGTACCGGGCCAAGGCGGGGGGCAAGAACCGCGTCGAGCTGTACGCGCCCCAGATGCAGGCCGATGTCGTACGCCGCACGGAACCGGCCGGCCGGGCGCGTACCACCGCCCCCACCGCCACGGCCACGGCCACCACCGCCAAGGACGGCGAGTTCGTGCTCCTGCACCAGCCCGTGGTGGACCTCGCCACCGGCCGGATCGCCGCCGTCGCCGCCCAGGCCCGCTGGCGCTCCGCCCAGGGCATCCTGTTCACCCCGGCCGAGTACCTCCGAGTGGCGGAGGATGCCGAGCGCGCCGCCGAGCTCGGCAGCCGGCTTCTCGAAGAGGCCGTCGAGCAGGCCGCCGAGCGCGCCAGGCTCGGCCACCACGCGCCCGTGTCGGTCCGCTTCCCGGCCCGCAAACTGGTCGACAGGTCCATGCCGCTCGGCACCGTCGAGGCCCTGCTGACCACGTACGAACTGCCGTCGGGGTCCCTGATCATCGAGCTGTCCGACAGCGACCCGCGGATCTCCTTCGACGAGCTGGAACGGCGCCTGGCCGGCCTGCGGAGGCTCGGCGTACGCATCGCGCTCGACGGATTCGGCAGTGGATACGCCGCGATCAACGCGCTCCGGCGGCTCCCGGTGGACATACTGAAACTGGACAGAGGCCTGGTCGAGGGCGTCGTCGAATCGGCCCGGCTGCACAAGATCACCAGCGGGCTGCTCCGCATCGCCTGTGACCTCGGCATGCAGTCCGTGGCCGACGGTGTCGACGTACCGGAGCAGGTCCTGGCGCTACGCGCGATGGGATGCACCCATGGGCAGGGAATGGCCTTCTCCGGCCCCCTCGACGAGTACCGGCTGCGCCGCGCCCTGGTCCGGGACGAGTTCCCGGTGCCCGGCGGGGCCGCCGTACCGGTGCTCACCGGGGGCGCCCGCGCGAACGCCCTCCAGGGGACCCTCCCCGCCACCTACCAGAGCGTCCAGAGCGTCCTCCCGGGCGCCCGCCCCGGCGCCCTCCCGAACGGCGTCCCTAGCACCGCGTCGACCACCACACCCGGCACCCCACCCGGCGCCGCGCCCAGCGTCGTACCCGGCGTCGCACCCGCCACCGCGCCCACCACGGGGCCGGACGCCCCGCCCACCACAGGGCCCGGCGCCAGGCCCGGCGCCGCGCCCGGTGGCACACCCGGCGCCCTCCCCGGGACCCTCTCCGGCGCCGTCCCCCATGCCGTACCCACCGCCCTCCCGAGCGCCCTCCCGGCGATGCGCTCGCCCCACCCGCTTCGTTCACATAATGAGACTCGCGTCCCACCCACTTGACACTGGTAGTGCGCCGGGGGGAGGGTCAATGCCATGCGCACCCGAATTCTCGTACTTGGAAAGCGCGTCGGCTGAGCACGGCCCGATGACGGCCCTGCAGACCCACACCGGCGCGCTCCCCTCGCTTGCCTCACGGCACGAGGGGTTTTTTGTTGCACTGGCACTCGAGCCAACCCAGCTAACCTCGCGAAAACCCTCAGCTTCGAGAAGAGAATGCCGATGACCGAGCAGGCCACCGGGGCCCACCATCCGCAGCCGCGGGCCCGTAACGGCGGACAGCCCTCCGCCACCGTTGAGCACGTCACGGGTGCGCAGTCCCTCATCCGTTCTCTCGAGGAAGTGGGCGCCGAGACGGTATTCGGCATCCCCGGCGGCGCCATCCTCCCCGCGTACGACCCGATGATGGACTCCACCCGGGTCCGTCACATCCTCGTGCGCCACGAGCAGGGTGCGGGCCACGCCGCGACCGGCTACGCCCAGGCGACCGGCAAGGTCGGCGTCTGCATCGCCACCTCCGGGCCCGGTGCCACCAACCTGGTCACCCCGATCGCCGACGCGCACATGGACTCCGTCCCGCTGGTCGCGATCACCGGCCAGGTCGCCTCCAAGGCGATCGGCACGGACGCCTTCCAGGAGGCGGACATCTGCGGCATCACCATGCCGATCACCAAGCACAACTTCCTGGTCACCAAGCCCGAGGACATCCCCAAGACGATCGCCGAGGCGTTCTACATCGCCTCCACCGGCCGCCCCGGTCCGGTCCTGGTCGACATCGCCAAGGACGCCCTCCAGGCCAAGACCACCTTCAGCTGGCCGCCGCAGCTCGACCTGCCCGGCTACCGCCCGGTGACCAAGCCGCACGCCAAGCAGATCCGCGAGGCCGCCAAGCTGATCACCCAGGCCAAGCGGCCCGTCCTGTACGTCGGCGGCGGCGTCCTCAAGGCCGGCGCCACCGCCGAGCTGAAGGTCCTCGCCGAGCTGACCGAGGCGCCCGTCACGACCACGCTGATGGCGCTGGGCGCGTTCCCCGACAGCCACCCCCTGCACGTGGGCATGCCCGGCATGCACGGTGCCGTCACGGCCGTCACGGCGCTGCAGAAGGCCGACCTGATCGTCGCCCTCGGCGCCCGTTTCGACGACCGCGTCACCGGCAAGCTGGACAGCTTCGCCCCCTTCGCCAAGATCGTCCACGCGGACATCGACCCGGCCGAGATCGGCAAGAACCGCACCGCCGACGTGCCGATCGTCGGTGACGCCCGCGAGGTCATCGCCGACCTGGTCCAGGCTGTCCAGGCCGAGTACAGCGAGGGCAACAAGGGCGACTACAGCGCCTGGTGGAAGGACCTCAGCCGCTGGCGCGACACCTACCCGCTCGGCTACGAGCAGCCGGAGGACGGCTCGCTCGCCCCGCAGCAGGTCATCCAGCGCATCGGGCAGCTCGCCCCCGAGGGCACCATCTACGCGGCCGGTGTCGGCCAGCACCAGATGTGGGCGGCCCACTTCATCGACTACGAGAAGCCCGCCACCTGGCTGAACTCCGGCGGCGCCGGAACCATGGGCTACGCCGTGCCGGCCGCCATGGGCGCCAAGGCGGGCATGCCGGACCGCACGGTCTGGGCCATCGACGGCGACGGCTGCTTCCAGATGACCAACCAGGAGCTGGTCACCTGCGCGCTGAACAACATCCCGATCAAGGTCGCCATCATCAACAACGGCGCGCTCGGGATGGTCCGCCAGTGGCAGACCCTCTTCTACAACCAGCGCTACTCCAACACCGTGCTGCACTCCGGCCCCGAGGCGGACGGCAAGCAGCCCAGCGCGGGCACCCGGATCCCGGACTTCGTGAAGCTGTCCGAGGCCATGGGCTGCGTCGCGATGCGCTGCGAGCGCCCGGAGGACCTGGACAAGGTCATCGCCGAGGCCAACGCCATCAACGACCGCCCGGTCGTCATCGACTTCATCGTCCACGAGGACGCCCAGGTGTGGCCCATGGTCGCCGCCGGCACCTCCAACGACGAGGTCATGGCCGCCCGCGGCGTCCGCCCCGACTTCGGCGACAACGAAGACGACTGAGAGAGAGCTGAGTCAAGAAACATGTCCAAGCACACGCTCTCCGTCCTGGTGGAGAACACGCCCGGCATCCTCGCCCGGATCGCCGCCCTGTTCTCCCGCCGCGGCTTCAACATCGACTCGCTCGCCGTCGGTGTCACCGAGCATCCCGACATCTCCCGCATCACCATCGTGGTCAATGTCGAGGACCTGCCGCTGGAGCAGGTGACCAAGCAGCTCAACAAGCTGGTCAACGTCCTGAAGATCGTCGAACTGGAGCCCAGCGCCGCGATCCAGCGCGAGCTCGTTCTGGTGAAGGTCCGCGCCGACAACGAGACCCGCTCCCAGATCGTCGAGATCGTCCAGCTGTTCCGCGCCAAGACCGTGGACGTCTCGCCCGAGGCGGTCACGATCGAGGCAACAGGTTCGAGTGACAAGCTCGACGCGATGCTGAAGATGCTGGAGCAGTTCGGCATCAAGGAGCTCGTCCAGTCCGGCACGATCGCCATAGGGCGTGGCGCGCGGTCCATCACGGACCGCAGCCTCCGGGCCCTGGACCGTTCCGCGTAGCGAGACCCCTCAACTTCCACATCCCTCCCCGCCGTACGGTGGGACGCAACATCAGCACACCAAGGAGAAACCCAGTGGCCGAGCTGTTCTACGACGACGACGCCGACCTGTCCATCATCCAGGGCCGCAAGGTCGCGGTGATCGGTTACGGCAGCCAGGGCCACGCCCACGCGCTGTCGCTCCGTGACTCGGGTGTCGACGTCCGCGTCGGTCTGCACGAGGGCTCCAAGTCCAAGGCGAAGGCCGAGGAGCAGGGCCTGCGCGTGGTCACGCCGGCGGAGGCCGCCGCCGAGGCCGACCTGATCATGGTCCTGATCCCGGACCCGATCCAGGCCCAGGTCTACGAGGAGTCCATCAAGGACAACCTGAAGGACGGCGACGCGCTGTTCTTCGCCCACGGCTTCAACGTCCGCTTCGGCTTCATCAAGGTCCCGGCCGGCGTCGACGTCGCCCTCGTCGCCCCCAAGGGCCCGGGCCACCTGGTCCGCCGTCAGTACGAGGAGGGCCGCGGCGTTCCGGCGATCGCCGCCGTCGAGCAGGACGCCACCGGCAACGCGTTCGCGCTGGCCCTCTCGTACGCGAAGGCCATCGGCGGCACCCGCGCGGGTGTCATCAAGACGACCTTCACCGAGGAGACCGAGACCGACCTGTTCGGCGAGCAGGCCGTGCTGTGCGGCGGCACCTCGGCGCTGGTCAAGGCGGGCTTCGAGACCCTGGTCGAGGCCGGCTACCAGCCGGAGATCGCGTACTTCGAGTGCCTCCACGAGCTGAAGCTGATCGTGGACCTGATGTACGAGGGCGGCCTGGAGAAGATGCGCTGGTCGGTCTCCGAGACCGCCGAGTGGGGCGACTACGTCACCGGCCCGCGGATCATCACCGACGCCACCAAGGCCGAGATGAAGAAGGTCCTCGCCGAGATCCAGGACGGCACGTTCGCCAAGAACTGGATGGACGAGTACCACGGCGGCCTGAAGAAGTACAACGAGTACAAGACGCAGGACTCCGAGCACCTGCTCGAGACCACCGGCAAGGAGCTGCGCAAGCTCATGAGCTGGGTGGACAACGAGGAGGCGTAAGCCTCATGGCGGCGGGCCCGGACAGGCGTCCGGGCCCGCCCGTCTTCGTAGACGGTTCATTGGACTGACTGTCCAACCACGGATGGGTGATCCTTCCGCCGCGGCGGAAAGGATGTCACTCACCACCACTACACTTCTCAACACATACGCGTCAGGCCCACAGCGTCGTGCGTCTTCCACGCGGCAAGCCCCCTCCACCGCATGCGGCCGTCGGGACGGCCGTCCGCACTGGACTTGTGAGGACCCACGTGAGCTCGAAACCCGTCGTATTGATCGCTGAAGAGCTGTCGCCCGCCACTGTCGACGCGCTCGGCCCCGACTTCGAGATCCGGCACTGCAACGGCGCCGACCGAGCCGAACTGCTGCCCGCCATCGTGGACGTCGACGCCATCCTGGTGCGCTCCGCCACCAAGGTCGACGCCGAGGCGATCGCCGCGGCCACCAAGCTCAAGGTCGTCGCCCGCGCGGGCGTGGGCCTGGACAATGTCGACGTCTCCGCCGCCACCAAGGCCGGTGTGATGGTCGTCAACGCGCCGACGTCCAACATCGTCACCGCCGCCGAGCTGGCCTGCGGTCTGCTGGTCGCCACCGCGCGCAACATCCCGCAGGCCAACACCGCCCTCAAGAACGGCGAGTGGAAGCGGAGCAAGTACACGGGCGTCGAGCTCAGCGAGAAGACCCTCGGCGTCGTCGGCCTCGGCCGCATCGGCGTCCTGGTCGCGCAGCGCATGTCGGCCTTCGGCATGAAGATCGTCGCGTACGACCCCTACGTGCAGCCGGCGCGCGCCGCGCAGATGGGCGTCAAGCTCCTCACGCTGGACGAGCTGCTGGAGGTCTCCGACTTCATCACCGTCCACCTGCCGAAGACCCCCGAGACGCTCGGTCTGATCGGCAACGAGGCGCTGCACAAGGTCAAGCCGACCGTCCGCATCGTCAACGCCGCGCGCGGCGGCATCGTCGACGAGGAGGCGCTGTACTCGGCGCTCAAGGAGGGCCGGGTCGCGGGCGCGGGCCTCGACGTGTACGCGAAGGAGCCCTGCACGGACTCCCCGCTGTTCGAGCTCGACCAGGTCGTCTGCACCCCGCACCTGGGCGCGTCCACGGACGAGGCGCAGGAGAAGGCCGGTATCGCGGTCGCCCGTTCGGTGCGCCTCGCCCTCGCCGGTGAGCTGGTCCCGGACGCGGTCAACGTCCAGGGCGGTGTCATCGCCGAGGACGTCAAGCCGGGCCTGCCGCTCGCCGAGCGCCTCGGCCGGATCTTCACCGCGCTGGCGGGCGAGGTCGCGGTCCGGCTCGACGTCGAGGTGTACGGCGAGATCACCCAGCACGACGTCAAGGTGCTGGAACTGTCCGCGCTGAAGGGCGTGTTCGAGGACGTCGTCGACGAGACGGTGTCGTATGTGAACGCGCCGCTGTTCGCGCAGGAGCGTGGCGTCGAGGTCCGGCTGACGACGTCGAGCGAGTCCCCCGACCACCGCAATGTGGTCACCGTGCGCGGCACGCTCTCGGGCGGCGAGGAGGTCGCGGTCTCCGGCACGCTGGCCGGCCCCAAGCACCTCCAGAAGATCGTCGCCGTCGGCGACTACGACGTGGACCTGGCGCTCGCCGACCACATGGTCGTCCTGCGGTACGAGGACCGTCCGGGCGTCGTCGGCACCGTCGGCCGCATCCTCGGCGAGGCGGGCCTGAACATCGCGGGCATGCAGGTCGCCCGCGCGGCGGAGGGCGGCGAGGCGCTCGCGGTCCTCACCGTCGACGACACGGTCCCGCAGCACGTGCTGACGGAGGTCGCGGACGAGATCGGCGCGACGTCGGCCCGCTCGGTGAACCTGACCTGACGGCCACCGCTTCGGCGGCACAGCCACGCACGCACGCACCCGGCTCGCGGAGCTTTCCGCGGGTCGGGTGCGTTGCTGTTTGTGCCGGTGTGGTCCGGATGGCCCGTATCTCCGCCGTTCCGTTGATCGTTGAGGGGGTGGACGTGCTTTGTGTGCACGGCCGAAGCCCAGACATCATCACCGCAGGGAAAGGCCTTGGCGTGAGCAACAGCGACAAGCGGCAGCAGTTCGACCGGATCGACACGGACGGGGATGGTTACATCACCGCGGAGGAGCTGAGGGAGTCGCTGGACGGCGACGGCCGCGTCAGCGAGGAGCACGTCGCCACGATCGTCCGGATGGCGGACGAGGACGGCGACCGCCGTATCGACTTCGACGAGTACGCGAAGTTCGTCCGCTAGGGCGGCGTTCGGTCAGAGCCGGTGCGCCTTGAGCGCCATGTGGAGCAGGAGCCGGTCCTCGCCGTCGTCCAGGTCGAGGCCGGTCAGCTGTTCCACGCGGGAGAGGCGGTAGTAGAGCGTCTGCCGGTGGATGCCGAGGGCCGCCGCCGTGCGGCCCGCCTGGCCCGCGCAGTCGAGGAACACCTCGGCCGTGCGGGCCAGTTCCGTGTGCGCGGGTGCGAGCAGGGCGCGGACCGCCTGGTCGTGGGGCGGGACCGGGGGGAGCGCGGTCAGCAGACGGTACGGTCCGATCGACGCCCACTGGGCCAGTGGCCCGAGCCGGGGCTGGGCCATGGCCGCGCGGGCGGCGGCCGTCGCCTCCCGCCACGCCTCCCCGAGGTCGCCCAGCCCCCGCCGCGGGTCGGCCACCCCCACGACGACGCCGGGCTCCGCGTCGGCACGCGGCACCGCGCCTCGTCCGGCTCCCGCGCCTCGTCCGGCTCCCGCGCCTCGTCCGGCTCCCGCGCCTCGGTGGGACGCGGCGCTGCGGTGGGCCTCGGTGTCCCCGCTGGGCCCGGCGCCGGTACGCCGGGCGCTCCCCGCCCCGGCCCAGCCGCCCGGGCCCTCCGCGCCCCGCCCGGCCGGGGCGTCCGGGGTACGCCCGGCGGCGGCTGAGGCCCCGGCGCCTCCCGTGGCCAGGTTGGCCGCGGCGTTCCCGGTTCTCCCGGTGCGCCCGGCCGTCCCGGCGTCCCGGGTGGGTCCGGCTTCCGGGGGCTCCGTGGGCAGGCTGGGGCCCGCGTTCCCGGTGAGCCCGGTGCCGCCCGCGCCGGGCCGGCCACCTGGGGCCGCCGCCGCGTCCCGGGCGGCGCCAACGCCCTCGGTGGGTGCGGCGTCTCCGGTACGCCCGGGGGCTCTGGCGCCCCGGGTGTCCCGGGCGGGGGTGGCGTCCCCGGCGCCCCCGGTGCCCGTGGGTCCCGGAGATCCCGCGCTCCCGCGGGCTGCCCACGCGGCTGTGGGCGGGACATCCGCCGGCGTGCCGGCCGCCGCGTCGCGGAGGCGGGAGGCGGCCGTGAGGGCGGGGCTCAGGGAGTCGGCCGAGCGGAGGCGGATCAGGGCGGCCAGCCCGTACGCGCCAAGACCGTACGCGCCAAGACCGTACGCGCCAAGACCGTACGCGCCGGTACCGTACGCGCCGGTACCGGCCGGGCCCGCGCCAGGCGCCCCGGCCGTGCCGTTCGCGCCCCGTTCCGGGCCCTCCCGTCCCGGCCACGGCACCGTGCACAGGGCCGCCGCGCCCGGGGCCGTGCGCATCGAGGGGGTTTCGGCACCCGGCCAGGGGGCGACGCACACCAGGGCGTGCAGGCCGTCCGCGTCGCGGCCCAGTGCCGTCCGCAGCGCGGCCAGCGCCATGTCGTACTGCCAGCCCCGCTCGGCCGTCAGGACGCCCCGCAGCTCGCGCGAGAGGTCCGCGTCCGCCCGCTCCTCGTCCGCGAGCAGCGCGCCGATCCGCGACGCCACCTCCATGGCCGCCGTCAGCCGGCCGGGCGAAGGTCCCGGGTCGGCGTCGAGCAGCCACACGTACCCGAGCACGACGCCCCGGTGGCGTACCGGAAGGCAGATCCGGTCCCGGTAGACGCCCGCGTCCGGAGCGGCCGGGATACGGACCGGCCCGGTCGCCCGTGCGATGCCGAAGCCCTCGAACCAGGCGCGCACCGCGGGCGTGGACTTCCGCGTGAGGATGGAGCGCGTACGGACGGGGTCCATCGCCGTGTCGTCGTCGCTGTCGTGGGCGCCGAAGGCGATCAGCCCGAAGTCGCGGTTCTCCAGCGTCGCGGGGGCGCCCAGCAGCGCCGAGATCTCGTCGACCAGGTCCTGGTAATCGCCCTTCACCCGGACATTCTGCCACCGGTCGGACCGAGCTTCATACAGCTGTATGAGATGTGCGGCACGGATGCGTGACAGCTGTCGATGGCCCAGCATCGGAGCGATCCTTAGGTTTCACGGTGGTTCTCCGTGCCGTTCCGGATCTGTTCCGTAATGGCCCCCTTCAATCCGTGTTCCGTGGAGGTGCCCCGTGCTGGGTCCCGTGATCCTTGCCGCGTCGCGCAGTGACAAGATGCGCCGTTTTGTCTCTGCCGCTCCGGGCACCAAGCAGGTCGTCGGCCGGTTCATCGCCGGTGAGACGGTCGACCAGGTCATTCCGGTCGTCCAGGAGACGATCGCCAAGGGCCTGGAGGTCACCCTGGACGTGGTCGGCGAGGACATCACCACCCGCGATCAGGCCTACGCCGCCCGCGACGCCTACATGGAGCTGATCGAGCACCTGGAGGACCTGGGCCTGGGCGCCAAGGCGGAGATGTCGGTGAAGCTGTCGATGTTCGGCCAGTCCCTGGAGGGCGGGCACGAGCTGGCGCTCACCAACGTCCGCCACGTCGTCGAGGCCGCCGCCTCCATCGGCACCACGGTCACGCTCGACGCGGAGGACCACACCACCCTCGACTCGATGTTCGCCATCCACGAGGAGCTGCGGAAGGACTTCCCGCAGACCGGCTGCGTCATCCAGGCGTACCTCTTCCGCACCGAGGAGGACGCCCGCCGCCTCGCCGCGAACGGCAGCCGCGTCCGGATCGTGAAGGGGGCCTACAAGGAGCCCGCCTCCGTCGCGTACCAGGACAAGCACGAGATCGACAAGGCGTACGTCCGGATCCTGAAGATCCTGATGGAGGGCGAGGGCTACCCGATGATCGGGTCGCACGACCCACGTCTCATCGCCATCAGCCAGGAGCTCGCGCGCCGCGCCGGGCGCAAACTGGACGAGTACGAGTTCCAGATGCTGTACGGGATCCGCAGCGACGAGCACGTGCGGCTCGCCGCCGAGGGGCACCGGATGCGCGTCTACACCGCGTACGGAACCGACTGGTACGGGTACTTCATGCGCCGTCTCGCGGAGAAGCCGGCCAACCTGCTGTTCTTCGTCCGCTCGATGATCACCAAGAACTAAGAGGAGTTACGGAACTCATGGACGCTGTGACCCAGGTCCCCGCTCCGGTCAACGAGCCGGTCCACACCTACGCCCCCGGCTCGGCGGAGCGCACCCGCCTCGAGGCCAAGCTCAAGGAGCTGGCCGAGAACCCCATCGACCTCCCGATGACCATCGGTGGCGTCAAGCGGATGGGCGGCGGTGAGCGCGTGAACGTCGTGCAGCCGCACAACCACCAGAAGATCATCGGCACCTTCGCCGGCGCCACGCAGCAGGACGCGCAGGACGCGATCGACGCGGCCCTCGCCGCCGCCCCGGCCTGGCGCGCCATGTCCTTCGACGACCGCGCCGCGATCATCCTCCGTGCCGCCGAGCTGCTGGCCGGCCCGTGGCGGGAGACCATGGCCGCCTCGACCATGCTCGGCCAGTCCAAGACCGTTCAGCAGGCCGAGATCGACACGCCGTGCGAGCTCGTCGACTTCTGGCGCTTCAACGTCAAGTACGCCCGTGACCTGCTCGCCGAGCAGCCGCCGGCCAACGCCCCGGGGGTGTGGAACCGCCTCGACCACCGCCCGCTGGAGGGCTTCGTCTACGCGATCACCCCCTTCAACTTCACCGCCATCGCGGGCAACCTCCCCACCGCCCCCGCCCTCATGGGCAACGTGGTGGTCTGGAAGCCGTCCCCGACGCAGACCCACGCCGCCGTGCTGCTCATGGAGCTGCTGGAGGAGGCCGGCCTGCCCAAGGGCGTGATCAACCTGGTGACGGGCGACGGCATCGCCGTCTCCGAGGTGGCCCTGCACCACCCGGAGCTCGCGGGCATCCACTTCACCGGCTCGACCAAGACCTTCCAGCACCTGTGGAAGACGGTCGGCACCAACATCGAGAAGTACCGCGGCTACCCGCGCATCGTCGGAGAGACCGGCGGCAAGGACTTCGTCGTCGCGCACCCGAGCGCCGACCGTGCCGTGCTGAAGACCGCGCTGACCCGCGGTGCCTTCGAGTACCAGGGCCAGAAGTGCTCGGCGACCTCGCGCGCGTACATCCCGGCCTCGATCTGGAACTCCGGCTTCAAGGAGGAGTTCGCCACCGAGGTCGACGGCATCAAGATGGGTGACGTCACCGACCTGACGAACTTCATCGGCGCCGTCATCGACGAGCGGGCCTTCGCCAAGAACAAGGCCGCCATCGACCGCGCCAAGGCCGACCCGACCTGCATGATCGTCGCGGGCGGCACGTACGACGACTCGGTCGGCTACTTCGTCCGCCCGACCGTCGTCGAGTGCACCGACCCCGCCAACGAGGTCTTCACGACCGAGTACTTCGGCCCGTTCCTCGCGGTGCACGTCTACGAGGACGACCAGTACGACGCGATGCTGGAGCAGATGGAGTCGGTGTCGGCGTACGCGCTGACCGGCTCGGTCATCGCGAACGACCGCGCGGCGGCCGCGTACACGATGCAGAAGCTGCGGTACGCCGCGGGCAACTTCTACATCAACGACAAGTCGACCGGCGCCGTCGTCGGCCAGCAGCCCTTCGGCGGTGGCCGCGCCTCCGGTACCAACGACAAGGCGGGCGCCCCGCAGAACCTGATGCGCTGGACGCTGACCCGCGCCATCAAGGAGACGCTGGTCCCGCCGACGGACTACACCTACCCGCACATGGGCTGACGTCCGTCCGCCGTCCCGTGAGCACCGCCCCCGTCCCGGCCCCACGCCGGACGGGGGCGGTCTTGTGTCCACGCGACGCGGCGGTCAGGCCGGCGCCTTGACGGTCGCGCCCGTCCGGGCCGCCTTCCGTACGACGCGGCGGCGGGTCGGCAGGCCGAAGGTCGGGTGGGCGACGCCCCAGGCCGCGCCCTTGCAGACCATTTCCTTGTAGACGGCGGCGAGCCGGCCGGTCAGAGCCGCGTCGACAGCTCGGTCGTCGGCGGTGACGTACTGGATCAGGCCTTCCTTGCGGCCCAGTGAGATGCACTGGTTGAAGTAGCGGACCGGTACGTTCGGGAGCTTCCCGCCGGTCAGGCGCGCCGCGATGGCGTCGGCGGCCTGCCAGGCGGTGGGGCCGCCCGAGGCGCACGACATGCGCAGCGGCTTGTCGCCGGGGCCCATGACCATGGCCGCGTCGCCAACGGCGTACACGTCCGGATGCGAGACCGAGCGCATGGTCCCGTCGACGACGATGAGGCCCGTGCCGGTGACCTCCAGGGCGGTGGCCCGCGCGATCGGGTGGACCGCGAAGCCGGTGGTCCACACGGTGACAGCGGCCGGGACGGCCGTGCCGTCGGCGGTGGTGACGCGGTCGGCCGCGACGCCGGTGACGGCGGCGTGCTCGTGCACGGTGATACCGAGCGTGCCGAAGACCTTGCGCAGGTGCCCGCGGCCCTTGCCGGAGAGCCAGTCGCCGAGGCCGCCGCGGGTGAGGAGGGCGACGGCGAGGTCCGGGCGGGCCTCGGCGATCTCGGTCGCGGCCTCCAGGCCGGTGAGGCCGCCGCCGACGACGACCACGGGCTGCCCGGCGTCCAGGCCGGCCAGACGCTCGCGCAGCCGAAGCGCTCCGGGCCGGCTCGCGATCTCGTGGGCGTGCTCGGCGGTGCCGGGGACGCCCTGGTCGTTCCAGCCGCTGCCGAGGGCGTACACGAGGGTGTCGTACTCCAGTTCCCCGGCGCCGCCGTTCGCGTCGGTGACGGCGACGGTCCTGCGGTCGACGTCGACGCCGGTGACCCTCGCGAGCCTCAGCTCGACGCCGGTGCCCGCGAACATCTCGCCGAAGGGCCGGGGCCTCAGGTCCTGGCCGACCGCGAGCTGGTGCAGCCGGACGCGCTCGACGAAGTCGGGCTCGTCGTTGACGAGGGTGATGGCGACGTCGTCACGGTGCAGCCGCTTGGCGAGACGGCCGGCCGCGAAGGCTCCGGTGTATCCGGCGCCGAGGACGATGATGCGGTGCTGCATGTTCCTGCTCCTGTCTGCTCGCGGTTTCGCCCCTTGAACCGGGCAGCGCGCCGTTTCCTGACAGGAACGCGGTGTAAAGCACCTCACACCGCGCTCAGAAGGCGTGGAACAGGGGTTCTCCATGGTCGGCGGATGACCACACCTCGGTCGCGCGCCGGAGCTTGTCGGGGTTGACCTGATTGCGGAACGCGGCGATGCCCTCGGCGGTGACCTCCAGGCACATGATGCCGATGACCCGGCCGTCGAGGACCGCCACAATGGCGGGTCCGCCGTTGGCGGTCGTGATGTGGATCCCGGGCGAGCCGCCGGCCAGGGCGCGCTTGGACCGTGCGGGTTTGAACAGGCCCCGCATGAACCTCGCGACGGCGAGGGCGCCCTCGAACGGCTTGGCGCGGGCCGGGACCTTCCCGCCGCCGTCACCGACCGAGACGGCGTCGGCGGTGAGCAGCCGTACGAGCGGTTCGGTCTTCCCGCTGGTGGCGGCCGCCAGGAACTCCTCGACGATCCGCCGGGCGGCGGCCTCGTCGATCTCCGTGCGGGCCTTGCCGTCCGTGAGGTGCTTCTTGGCGCGGTGGAAGATCTGCTGGGCGGCGGCCTCGGTGATGCCGAGGATTTCGGCGATCTCCCGGTGCGGGTAGTCGAAGGCCTCCCGCAGCACGTACACCGCCCGCTCGCTGGCTGACAGCCGCTCCATGAGGGTGAGGACGGCGTACGAAACCGACTCGCGCTGCTCGGCGGTGTCGGCCGGGCCGAGCATCGGGTCCCTGTCGAGCAGCGGCTCGGGGAGCCACTGGCCCACATAGGTCTCGCGCCGCGCGCGGGCCGAAGCGAGGTGGTTGAGGCACAGGTTGGTGAGCACCTTCGTCAGCCACGCTTCGGGGACCTCGATGCGCTCGACGTCGGCGCCCTGCCAGCGCAGGAACGTTTCCTGCACGGCGTCCTCGGCCTCGCTCGCGGAGCCGAGGAGGCGATAGGCGATGGCCTCCAGACGGGGCCTCGCGGCCTCGAACCGGTCCACGTCCTTCATGGTCAGCGGCATGGCCCGGATCCTAGCCGGGCAACGCAAGAGGCTCCCGGGGGCCGTACCGTACGGAACGGCGCTTCGTGTGCGCAGCGGGCTTCCGGTGACCGGCCCAACGCCGGGGCCATGGCGGCGCGTTGGCCTGCAGCTCCGCCCGGGGCGCGAGGGCGCCCACCACGCGCCGGCGCCGGGCTCCGGCCCGCGCCCGCGCGGCGTGGGTGAACAGCCGTCAGTTTGGCGGCGCGCGGGGCGGTTACCCGCACACCATGGCTGACACGACGAACAAGACGACGACGGCAACGAAGGACCGGGCGCGCGGCGCTGCCAAGGACGCGTCGCGCACCGCCGCGCAGTCCGCGCGCGGCGGCAAGGAGGCACTCGCCGGGATCGGCGGTGCGACCACCGAAAAGGCCAGGTCCGCGGCGAGGACGGTCCAGTCGGCCGTCAGCACGGCGGCCGGGCAGACCGTCGGCAAGGCGGGCGTGGCCTGGACGCTGGTGAAGGCCAGGAAGGCCATTGCCGCCGGTGCGGGCGCGAGCGTGGTGACCGTGGTGGCCTCCTCGTACGCCCTCGGCCGCCGCGCCGGACTGCGCCAACGCGGCCCCCTCTCCCGCCTCACCGGCGGCCGCCTCTGAGCCCCGGCGGCGCCGGGGGCCCGCCCCGACCACCCCCGGCGGCCACCGAGCTCCGCTCGGCCGGCCGACGCGGCCCTGTTGGCCAACGGCCCCGGGGCCAAGGGCAGCCACCACGGCCCGGGCGTGGCCAACCACGGCCCGGGTGGCCGAAGGCGGCCACGGGCGGCCAACGGCGGCTCCGCGAGCCGTGGGTGGCAGCTGCGGGCAGTCGGGGTGCCCAAATGATGGCTTCGGCCGGCCGACGCGGCTCTGGTGGTCAACGGCCCCGGGGCCAAGGGTGGCGAGCATGGCCCGGCGTGGCCGACGACGCAGGGCGGTTCGGGGTGGCCAACGGCGGACCCGGGTACCCGTGGGCGTCCAACACGCCTGGAGTTGCCAAGGCCGGTCGGCGCACGGCATGTGCCGACCGGCCGCGGTGGCTCCGGGAGCCGATACGGCCACGGCGTGGCCCACGGGGTAACACAGCGCCGGGCAGCGGGCGGCCGAGACCGGCACGGCCCGCGTGGAGCCGAGCGCGATGGCTGGTTCGGGGCTGTGGGTGGGGTTGGCGTCTGCGTTCTGGGAGGTGGGGCTGGGAGAGTGGGCGGCATGACCGACTCCTTGCGCACGGCCCACACCTACGAGCTGGCCCCCGCCGCCCTCGCCGCGATACGGGCCATGCTGAACGCCGCCTTCGACGGGGACTTCACCGACCAGGACTGGGACCACGGCCTCGGTGGCGTCCACGCGTACGTGGAGGACGAGCACGGCATCGCCGCCCACGGCAGCGTGATCATGCGCCGGGTGGCGCACGCGAGGCGCTCGTACCGTGTCGGGTACGTGGAGGCGGTCGCCGTCCGCGCCGACCGGCGCCGCCAGGGGCTGGGCGGCCGGGTGATGGCGGCGCTGGAGGAGGTCGTCGACGGGGCGTACGCGTTCGGCGCCCTGTCCGCGTCCGACGACGGCGCCGAGCTGTACCGGGCGCGCGGCTGGCAGCTGTGGAACGGCCGCATCGAGGCGTACGGCCCGGACGGCGTCGTACACCTGCCGGACGAGGAGGACTCGACGTACCTGCGCCCGGCGGCCGGCCGGCCCCTGCCCGCCGCCGACGCGGGGGCGCTGCTCTTCGACTGGCGCGAGGGCGACGTCCTGTAGACCTCTGGAGTTCCGGTGGAGTCCCCGTCTCAGATAGTAGGAAGTCCGAGTAATTGTGGAGACAGACGCTCCGCCACCGCTTAGCTTTGTAGGAGCCGAACGTCTCGCTCCATCAAGCGAACGGCGGACGAGAGCGCTGTGCCCCCGGCAGGCAACCCCTGCGGCCGTGCTCCCCGCCCCTTCCGGCGCCTCGAATCAGTTCTGATCTCAAGGAGTCGATCGTCATGGCCGCTGAGACCGTCGTTCGCCGCGTCCGCCACACCGCCCCCCGCCGCACCGACAGCGACACCGAGCGCCGCAACGCGGCCGCCGCGCTGCAGCGGGCCCTCGACCGGCGGGACAATGGCGGGGCCACGGGCCACTGACACACCGGGTCGCTGACACGCAGGGCCACTGACACACCGCCTGACACGTACGTCCACATTCTGGAACGTTCATGTCAGGCAATGGGACGGGGAGTAGGGTGCGGACATGTCTCGCAGCATCAATCTCGCAGTGGTTCCCGGTGACGGCATCGGCCAGGAGGTCGTGGCCCAGGGCCTGAAGGTCCTTCGCTCCGTCCTCCGTGAGGATGTGAAGCTGGAGACCAAGGAGTACGACCTCGGCGCCCAGCGCTGGCACCGCACCGGGGAGACCCTCCCCGACGCGGAGCTGGAGTCCCTCAAGACGCACGACGCCATCCTGCTCGGCGCGATCGGCGATCCGTCCGTCCCCTCCGGCGTCCTGGAGCGCGGGCTGCTGCTCAAGCTGCGCTTCGCTTTCGACCACTACGTCAACCTGCGTCCGTCGAAGCTCTTCCCCAACACCGCGACCCCGCTGGCCGGCCGCCCCGACATCGACTTCGTCGTC
The DNA here is from genome assembly GCF_002099185.1 of Streptomyces sp. CB03238. Lineage (NCBI taxonomy): Bacteria > Bacillati > Actinomycetota > Actinomycetes > Kitasatosporales > Streptomycetaceae > Streptomyces > Streptomyces sp. CB03238. The sequence continues at coordinate 92,563 of NZ_NBCN01000025.1, forward strand.
GTCCGCGAGGGCACCGAGGGCCCGTACACCGGCAACGGCGGATCGCTCCGTACGGGAACGGAGCACGAGGTCGCCACCGAGGTCAGCGTCAACACGGCGTACGGCGTCGAGCGTGTCGTCCGTGACGCGTACGAGCGGGCCAGCGCCCGCCCGCGCAAGAAGCTGACGCTGGTCCACAAGAACAACGTCCTGGTCTACGCCGGCCACATGTGGAAGAAGATCTTCGACAAGGTCGGCCAGGAATACCCCGAGGTCACCACCGACTACCTGCACGTCGACGCCGCGACGATCTTCTTCGTCACGCAGCCCGAGCGCTTCGACGTCATCGTCACCGACAACCTCTTCGGTGACATCCTGACCGACCTCGCCGCTGCCGTGACCGGCGGCATCGGCCTGGCCGCGTCCGGCAACATCAACCCGACGGGCGAGTTCCCGTCGATGTTCGAGCCCGTCCACGGCTCCGCGCCCGACATCGCGGGCCAGGGCAAGGCCGACCCCACCGCGACGATCCTGTCCGTCGCGCTGCTCCTGCGTCACCTCGGGTACGAGGCCGAGGCCGTCCGTATCGAGGAGGCGGTCGCCGCCGACCTGGCGGAACGGGACGGCTCGACGCCGCGGACGACGGACGAGATCGGCGACGCGCTCGCGGTACGCGTAGCGAGCTGACCCGCCGACTGAAGATCATCAGACACAGCCGCCGGGTCGCACACGCACCCGGCGGCTTCTCCTGTGCGGCCCCGGGTGCCACCATCAACCCTGGACCGCACTCCAGCCGTTTCATTGCACGGCCTCACGCGCGCGATAATCGAACGCGGGGCCGCGGCATGCGGGAAAGCTCGGACGTCCTAGCAGGTGTAGCGGCGTGAGCGCGGTCCGTCACACACAACGGTGTAAGGACACAGCACTCATGACGACGACGCCCACGATCGAGCTCAAGCCCTCCTCGAACCCGCTGTCCGACGCGGAGCGCGAGGCGATTCTGGCCAACCCCGGTTTCGGCCGCCACTTCACCGACCACATGGTGACGATCAAGTGGACGGAAGGGCGCGGCTGGCACGACGCCGAGCTCACGCCGTACGCGCCGCTCTCGATCGACCCGGCGAACATGACCCTGCACTACGCGCAGGAGATCTTCGAGGGCCTGAAGGCCTACCGCCGCCCCGACGGCTCGATCTCGCTCTTCCGGCCGGAGGCCAACGCCGAGCGGTTCCAGATCTCGGCCAAGCGCCTGGCCATGCCGGAGATGCCGGTCGACATGTTCGTCGCCGCGTGCGACGCGCTGGTCCAGCAGGACCAGGCGTGGGTGCCGCCGCACGGTGGTGAGGAGTCGCTGTACCTCCGCCCGTTCATGATCGCCAACGAGGTCGGCCTGGGTGTCCGCCCGGCCAACGAGTACCTGTTCATCGTCATCGCCTCGCCGGCCGGCGCGTACTTCCCGGGCGGCGTGAAGCCCGTCTCGATCTGGCTCTCAGAGGACCGCGTCCGCGCGGTCCCCGGCGGCATCGGCTTCGCCAAGACCGGCGGCAACTACGCGGCCTCCCTGCTCGCCCAGGCCGAGGCGGCGGCGAAGGGCTGCGACCAGGTCGCCTACCTCGACGCGGTCGAGCACAAGTGGGTCGAGGAGCTCGGCGGCATGAACCTGTACTTCGTGTACGGCAACCGCATCGTCACCCCCGAGCTCACCGGCTCCCTCCTCGCCGGCATCACCCGCGACTCGCTCCTCCAGCTCGCCCGTGACCTCGGGTACGAGGCGGAGGAGGGCCGCGTCTCCATCGACCAGTGGAAGCGCGACACCGAGAACGGCACCCTCACCGAGGTCTTCGCCTGCGGTACGGCGGCCGTGATCACCCCGGTCGGCACGGTCAAGTCGGCGAGCGGCGAGTGGACCCAGTCGGGCGGGCAGCCGGGCGAGGTCACCCTGCGGCTCCGCAAGACGCTGCTGGACATCCAGACCGGCGCGGCGGCCGACCCCCACGGCTGGACGCACCAGGTCTCCTGACGCGTACGCGGCACCTGGCCGGGGGCTCCGCACCGCGGGCGGGCCCCGGCCAGGTGCCGTAAGGGGCGCCGGGGTCCGGGGGCGAAGCCGCCTGATGTACGAAGCGCCCGCGCCCCCCGCTCGAGGGCGCGGGCGCTCCGCGGTGCGCCGCGCGTCAGGGCGCGGCGGTCTCGGGTTCGGGCACCGGGAGGGTGCCCGGGGCCTTGGAGGTGGCCGTCAGGGCCGCGTACGCCAGTCCACCGACCAGGCCCGAGAGGATGAAGCTGCAGTCGACGCCGGCCGTCAGCGGCAGCAGCGGGCCCTCGTACAGGGGCGTCGAGACGGCCGAGAGGCCCACCGCCGCGCCCAGCGCCCAGGACACCGTGGCGCGGGGCTCCCAGCCGGCGCGGAACCAGTAGATCCCGCCCTTGGCGCGCCGGTTGTAGACCTGGAGCGCCTCCGGGTCGTACACCCCGCCGCACCGGGCGTGGCCCATCAGCGTGATGACCGCCCACGGCGTGCCGATCGCGGTCAGCAGCAGCACGAACGAGGTCATCGCCGACTGGGCGTCCCACGCGAAGTGGCCCACGAAGACGAACACCGTCGCCACGGCGGCGACCACCAGCGTGGCCCTGGCACGCGTCGCGCGCGGCACGATCGCGTCCAGGTCGAGGCCCATCGAGTAGAGCATCAGCCCCGCGTTGCCGACCGACCCGGCACTCGCCGCCACCAGCAGCGGCAGCAGGTACCAGGGCGCCGCCGTCTCGACCAGCGGCCCCGCGTAGTCCAGCCCCGCCCGCGCGGCCAGCGCCGTGAACGTACCGAACAGCTGCGGCACCAGCAGGCCCAGGAACAGGCCCAGGCACGTCGCCCGCCACACCGTGCGCGGGCTGTACCGCTCCGGCGAGACGTACCGCGTGTAGTCGCCGAGCAGCGTGATGAAGGCGATCGGCCCGCTCAGCCCCGCCGCCACGGCGGACAGCAGCCACGTCGGCCAGAAGGAGCCCAGCAGGTACGGGGTGTCCGGCGGCGGCGCGGTCGTGAAGTCGCCCGCGTACGCGAGGACGCCGAGCAGCAGGAGCACGGTCATGCCGACCGCCAGGTACCGGCTGATCCGCAGCAGCAGCCGGTAGCCGTGCACGGCGGCCACGACCGTACAGCCGGCGAGCAGCACGTACACGAGGGTGTGCGCCACGGGTCCGGTCGGTACGTCGAAGAGCCGGGACAGTGTGCCCAGCATCACGTCGCCGCCGATCCACAGCGTCAGCGCGGTGTAGCCGAGGGACAGCAGCAGACCCACGACCGAGCCGACAAGCCTGCCGCGTACGCCGAAGAAGGCGCCGCTCGACGTCGACAGGTTCGTCGCCGTGCGCAGCGAGACCAGCGCGAGCGGGGCGGTGACGGCGACGCCGACGACCGTGCCGACCACCACGGAGGTGACCGCCGGCCACAGGCCGAGCCCGAAGGACACCGGCAGCCAGCCGAAGACGATCACGCCCAGGCACAGGTTCGAGCCCAGCAGGATCGAGATGAGGTCGCGCGGCCCGCTGGTGCGTTCCGCCTCCGGGATGGTGTCGACTCCGCGCTGTTCAATCGGCATGGGCGCTCTCCCTTGCTCTGCTCGTCGACGTGCGGGGATATTTAGAGTGACGCTCAATGTGACTCATGCCCAGCGCCCACGTCAATGGTTCCATCCCTGGAATCTTGTGGTTAGAGTGTTGCTCAAACAGGAGGTGTGGTGACGTGCGACTGACCCCCACGGAACGCGACCGGCTGCTGATCTTCGGCGCCGCCGAGCTCGCCCGGGCCCGCCGGGCCCGTGGTCTGAAGCTCAATGTCCCCGAGGCGACCGCCCTCATCGCGGACACCGTCTGCGAGGCGGCCCGCGACGGGCGACGGCTCGCCGAGGCGATCGAGCAGGCCCGCTCGGTGCTCGGCCCCGACGACGTCCTGCCGGGCGTCGCGGACGTCGTGACCGAGGTCCACGTGGAGGCCGTCTTCGACGACGGCTCCCGGCTCGCCGTGGTCAGCGACCCCATCGGTGGCGGCAGTCAGGAGAGCGACGCGCCGGGCGCGCTGCTGCCGGGGCCGGAGCACTCCGACCCGGAGCCCGTGGTCCGGCTGAGCGTCACCAACACCGCGAGCGTGCCGGTCTCCGTCACCTCGCACTACCACTTCTTCGAGGCCAACCCGCGGCTCGACTTCGACCGCGCCCGGGCCTACGGCATGCGGCTCGCCGTCCCCGCGGGATCGTCCGTGCGCTTCGGGCCGGGCGAGAGCGACGAGGTCGGGCTGGTGCCGATCGGCGGCGACCGGATCGCGATCGGCTTCGCCGGTCTGGTCGACGGGCCGCTGGACGCGCCGGGTGCCCGCGAGGAGGCACTGCGCCGCGCCGCCGCCTGCGGCTACCTCGGCGTACCGGAAACGACTGAGCAGGAGGCCGACCGATGAGCCGCCCCGGAGGCCACCCCGCCGAAGCGCGCCGCCTCACCCCGTACGAGTACGCCGCCACCCACGGCCCCCGCGCCGGCGACCGCGTCCGCCTCGGCGACTCGGGCCTCACGGTCCGGGTCGAGTCGGACGCCCAGAAGCCCGGCGACGAGTTCCTCGCCGGCTTCGGCAAGACCGCCCGCGACGGACTGCACCTCAAGGCCGCCGCCGTCCGCGAGACCTGCGACGTCGTGATCAGCAACGTCCTGGTCATCGACGCCGTCCAGGGCATCCGCAAGGTGTCCATCGGCATCCGCGAGGGCCGCATCCACGCGATCGGCCGGGCCGGCAACCCCGACACCCTCGACGGTGTCGACGTCGTCGTCGGCACGGGGACCAGCATCGTCTCCGGCGAGGGCCTCATCGCCACGGCCGGCGCCGTGGACACCCACGTACACCTCCTCTCCCCGCGCATCATGGAGGCCTCCCTCGCCTCCGGTGTCACCACCATCATCGGACAGGAGTTCGGTCCCGTCTGGGGTGTTGGCGTCAACTCGCCATGGGCGCTGCGCCACGCCTTCAACGCCTTCGACGCCTGGCCCGTCAACATCGGCTTCCTCGGCCGCGGCTCCTCCTCCCACGACGCCCCGCTGATCGAGGCGCTCGCCGAGGGCGGTGCCTCCGGCTTCAAGGTCCACGAGGACATGGGCGCCCACACCCGCGCGCTCGACACCGCGCTGCGCGTCGCCGAGGAGTACGACGTCCAGGTCGCCCTCCACAGCGACGGCCTCAACGAGTGCCTGTCCGTCGAGGACACCCTCAAGGTGCTGGAGGGCCGGACGATCCACGCCTTCCACATCGAGGGCTGCGGCGGCGGCCACGTCCCCAACGTCCTGAAGATGGCGGGCGTCCCCAACGTCATCGGCTCGTCCACCAACCCCACCCTCCCCTTCGGGCGGGACGCGGTAGCCGAGCACTACGGAATGATCGTCTCCGTACACGACCTGAAGACCGACCTGCCCGGCGACGCGGCCATGGCCCGCGACCGGATCCGGGAAGGCACGATGGGCGCGGAGGACGTCCTGCACGACCTCGGCGCGATCGGGATCACGTCGTCGGACGCGCAGGGCATGGGAAGGGCCGGCGAGACCGTACGCCGGACCTTCGCCATGGCCGGGAAGATGAAGGCCGAGCTGGGCCCGCTGGAAGGCGACGGGGACGGCGACGACAACGCGCGCGTCCTGCGCTACATGGCCAAGCTGACCATCAACCCGGCGATCGCCCACGGCCTCGCGCACGAGGTCGGCTCGATCGAGGTCGGCAAGCTCGCCGACATCGTGCTGTGGCGGCCGGAGTTCTTCGGCGCCAAGCCGCAGCTCGTGCTGAAGTCGGGCTTCCCCGCGTACGGGGTCGTGGGCGACCCGAACGCCGCCACCGACACCTGCGAACCGCTGGTCCTCGGGCCGCAGTTCGGGGCGTTCGGGGCGACGGCCGCCGACATCTCGGTGGCGTTCGTCTCCGGCGCCGCCGCGCAGGCGGGCAACGACCTGATGCCCACCCGCCGCCGCCGGGTCGCCGTACGCGGCACGCGCGGCATCGGCCCCGGCGACCTGCTGCTCAACTCCCGTATCGGCGAGGTCGCGGTCGACGGCCGCACCGGGCTCGTCACCCTCGACGGCGATCCGGTCCGCTCGGACCCGGCCGAATCCGTCTCCCTCAACCGCCTCTACTTCCTGTAAAGACTTCCGGTAAAGGACTACGCCATGTTCCGCATGCCCGCCGAGTGGGCCCCCCACGAGCGCACCTGGATGGCCTGGCCGGGGCCGAACCCGACCTTCACCAACGACGACGAGCTGCGCGAGGCCCGCGAGGCATGGGCGTCGGTCGCCCGCGCCGTACGCCGCTTCGAGCCGGTGACCGTGGTCCACGCACCCGGCGACGAGGCGTCCGCCCGTGAGCTGCTCGGCCCGGACATCGACCTGGTCGAGCGCGACCTGGACGACGCGTGGATGCGCGACATCGGCCCCACCTTCGTCACCGACGGCCAGGACCTGGCCGCCGTGGACTGGGTGTTCAACGGCTGGGGCGCGGCGGACTGGGCGCGCTGGGAGCACGACTCGAAGATCGCCCGCCATGTCGCGGACATCGCCGGCGTCCCCGTACACAGCAGCCCGCTCGTCAACGAGGGCGGCGCCATCCACGTCGACGGCGAGGGTACGGTCCTGCTGACCGACACCGTCCAGCTCGGCCCCGAGCGGAACCCCGAGTGGACGCGCGAGCAGGTCGAGGCGGAGATCCACGCCAAGCTCGGTACGACCAAGGCGATCTGGCTGCCCCGCGGCCTGACCGGCGACTACGGCATGTACGGCACGCGCGGCCACGTCGACATCGTCGCCGCCTTCGCCCGCCCGGGTGTCGTCGTCGTCCACACCCAGCCGGACCCGGCCCACCCGGACCACGAGCTGTGCAAGGCCAACGTCGAGCTGTTGCGCAAGCAGACCGACGCCAAGGGCCGCCGGCTGGAGGTCGTCGAGGTCCCGGCCCCGACGGTCCTCCAGGAGGACGGGGAGTGGGTCGACTACTCCTACATCAACCACTACATCTGCAACGGCGGTGTGGTGCTGTGCGCCTTCGACGACCCGCGTGACGAGATCGCCGCGGGCATCTTCCGCCGCCTCTTCCCGGACCGTACGGTCACGCTGGTCGACGCGCGGACGATCTTCGCGGGCGGCGGCGGCATCCACTGCATCACCCAGCAGCAGCCCAAGGTCTGACGCCGGGGGCTGGGACGATCGGGTACAACGTACGAGTGAACGAACCCCGTACGACACCGGCCGCACGGCGGCGCAACAGCGCGCCGCCCCGGGAGGAGCTGCTCGCCGCCGCCATGGCGACCATCGCCGAGCGCGGGCTCGACGGGCTCACCATGGCGGGGCTCGGCCGTGAGGTCGGGATGAGCAGCGGGCACCTCCTCTACTACTTCCGCACCAAGGACGAGCTGCTGCTCCAGACCCTGGAGTGGAGCGAGGGCCGCCTCGGCGCCGAGCGCAGCGCACTGCTGTCGCGCCCGGCGCCGGTGCGGGAGCGGCTCGGCGCGTACGTCGACCTGTACGTGCCCGACGGCCCGCGCGACCCGCACTGGACGCTCTGGCTGGAGGTCTGGAACCGCTCGCAGAACGCCGACGCCGACGCCCGCGCCCGCCAGGCCGCCATCGAGGGCGCCTGGCACCGCGACCTGGTCGCCCTCCTCGCCGAGGGGATATCCCGCGGCGAACTGCGCACCGTCGACCCCGACCGGTACGCGGCCCGCCTGCGCGCCCTCCTCGACGGCTTCAGCGTCCACGTGGCCGTGGGCATCCCCGGCACGGGCCGCGCGGCGGTGCTCACCCACGTACAGGAGTTCATCGAGGAAACGCTGGTGCCCTGACGCCGTCCAGCCAGGGGGTGGGACGGGCGGGGCCAGCCGGACTACCGGCCCGCACCCGTACGCTCACCCCGGCGGCGTCACCGCCACGCGGCCGCTCACCCGCGGTCGGGGCGTACCCGCGGCTGGGGCGTACCCGCTGTCGGGGCGCACCCGCTGTCGCGGCGCACCGCCCGGCCCGGGGGCGACCGCATCGTGAGACTCGGGTCCAGCGGCGGTCCCATCTGTGGCAGACTGCGACCGTGCTTGCTACCGCCATGATTATGGGCAGCAGCGCGCCGGTCCGCAGTGACCACTGAATCGCGGCAGAACCCCCGCGGCAGTGGACACCGTGTCTCAGACCCGCGCGCAGACCTCTCGCACCCGCGAGGGGTCTTTTCGTTTTCCGGCCCCACCCCGGCCGGGGACGGCGGCGCGCGAGAATGGGGGCAGGTGGATCCAGGGAGTCCGGAGCCACATCCGACAGGAGCCAACACAGTCATGACCACGGAGACCGACAGTCTTCATACCGTCGCCGCCGGTGCCACCGCCGTCGACGACAGCTTCCACGTCTTCGACACGACGCTGCGCGACGGGGCCCAGCGTGAGGGCATCAACCTCACCGTCGCCGACAAGCTGACCATCGCCCGGCACCTGGACGACTTCGGCGTCGGCTTCATCGAGGGCGGCTGGCCCGGCGCCAACCCGCGTGACACCGAGTTCTTCGCCCGCGCCAAGAACGAGATCCGCTTCAAGCACGCCCAGCTCGTCGCCTTCGGCGCGACCCGCCGGGCCGGCGCCACCGCCGCCGAGGACCCGCAGGTCAAGGCGCTGCTCGACTCCGGCGCGCCCGTCGTCACGCTGGTCGCCAAGTCGCACGACCGGCACGTCGAGCTGGCGCTGCGCACCACGCTGGACGAGAACATCGCGATGGTCCGCGACACCGTCACCCACCTGCGCGAGCAGGGCCGGCGGGTCTTCGTCGACTGCGAGCACTTCTTCGACGGCTACCGGGCCAACCCGGAGTACGCCAAGGCCGTCGTCCGCGCCGCCCATGAGGCCGGTGCCGACGTGGTCATCCTGTGCGACACCAACGGCGGCATGCTCCCCGCCCAGGTCCACGCCGTGGTCTCCACCGTCCTCGCCGACACCGGCGCCCGCCTCGGCATCCACGCCCAGGACGACACCGGCTGCGCCGTCGCCAACACCCTCGCCGCCGTCGACGCGGGCGCCACCCACGTCCAGTGCACCGCCAACGGCTACGGCGAGCGCGTCGGCAACGCCAACCTCTTCCCGGTCGTCGCCGCCCTGGAACTGAAGTACGGCAAGAAGGTGCTCCCGGAGGGGGCCCTGAAGGAGATGACGCGCATCTCCCACGCGATCGCCGAGGTGGTCAACCTGACGCCCTCCACCCATCAGCCGTACGTGGGTGTCTCCGCGTTCGCCCACAAGGCGGGCCTGCACGCCTCCGCGATCAAGGTCGACCCGGACCTGTACCAGCACATCGACCCCGAGCGCGTCGGCAACACCATGCGGATGCTCGTCTCCGACATGGCCGGCCGCGCCTCCATCGAGCTCAAGGGCAAGGAGCTCGGCGTCGACCTCGGCGGCGACCGCGCCCTCGTGGCCCGGGTCGTGGAGCGCGTCAAGGAGCGGGAGCTCAAGGGGTACACGTACGAGGCCGCCGACGCCTCCTTCGAGCTCCTCCTCCGCGCCGAGGTCGAAGGCCGCGCCCGCCGCTACTTCCGCACCGAGTCGTGGCGCGCGATCGTCGAGGACCGCCCGGACGGCACCCACGCCAACGAGGCGACCGTCAAGCTGTGGGCCAAGGGCGAGCGGATCGTCGCCACCGCCGAGGGCAACGGCCCGGTCAACGCCCTCGACCTCGCCATGCGCGCGGGCCTGGAGCGGATCTACCCGCAGCTCGCCAAGCTGGAGCTGGTGGACTACAAGGTCCGCATCCTGGAGGGCAAGCACGGCACCCAGTCCACCACCCGCGTCCTGATCACCACCTCCGACGGCGAGGGCGAGTGGTCGACGGTCGGCGTCGGCGAGAACGTCATCGCCGCCTCCTGGCAGTCCCTGGAGGACGCGTACACGTACGGGCTGCTGCGGGCGGGCGTCGATCCCGCCGAGTAATAAGCCGACGTGTATGTCCTCTTTACCCCCTTTTGGGGTAGCTTCGATGGTATGAGGACCAGGCCGTTCACCCTTCTGTCGGCCCTGTCCGCCTTGGCGGGGCTGGCGCTGATGCTGCTCCTGGCCCTGGCCCCCGGTGCGGGGGCCAGGGCCACGGGGCTCCAGGACGCCGCCGAGGCTCTGAAGCAGGGGCCGGTGTACGTCCACCCCGGGGCCGCCGACCAGTTGCCGAAGGCCGAGGCCGAGGCGTTGGCGGACAAGATCAAGGACGCCGACAAGCCGGTCTTCGTCGCGGTCCTGCCCGCCACGGCGGAGTTCCCGCAGCAGGGTCTGCTGCAGAACCTCCGTACCCAGACCGGCATCACCGGTCTGTACGGCGTACGCCTCGGCGACGACTTCGCCGCGGGCGCCGACCGTGCCGTGATGTCCAACCAGACCGTGCGGAACATCGCGGACGCCGTCCGCCAGCCCGGCGTGGACGCCACCACCGAGCTGAACAACTTCGTCGACCAGGCCCTGCCACAGGTGCGCGGCGACGCGCCCAGCACCTGGTCCGGAGTCCCCGGTGACCGCGCCCCGGTCGCCGGACTGATCACCATCGGTGCCCTGGCCGCCGCGGGCGGCGCGACCGCCCTCACCGTCGTGCGCCGCAACCGGCGCCGGCGGGAGGAGCAGGAGCAGGAAGCCCTGGAGAGGCTGCGGGTCGTCGTCGACGAGGACATCACCGCGTACGGCGAGGAACTGGACCGGCTCGACTTCCACCCCGCCGAGAAGGGCGCCGACGACGCCATGCGCGCCGACTACGAGCGTGCCCTCGACTCGTACGACAAAGCCAAGTCCCTGATGGGCCAGGCCAGGCACCCCCATGATGTACGGGCGGTGACCGAGGCCATCGAGGACGGCCGTTACGCCCTGGCCGTCCTGTCCGCCCGCCGCGAGGGCCGCCCGCTTCCCGAGCGGCGGGCACCTTGCTTCTTCGACCCGCGCCACGGCCCGGCCGCCACCGAGGTGGAATGGGCCCCGGCCGGTGGCGCGGTGCGCGAGGTGCCGGTCTGCGCGGCGGACGCCGCACGGCTCGCGGAGGGCGAGGACCCGATGACCCGGACGGTCGACACCCCGTACGGCCGCCGTCCCTACTGGGAGGCGGGACCGGCGTACGGCCCGTGGGTCGGCGGGTACTTCGGCGGCGGCATCCTGCCCGGCCTGCTGATGGGCACCATGCTCGGCTCGATGCTCTCCACCCCGGCGTACGCGGCGGAGTACGGCGGCGCCGGGTACGAGGGCGGCGACTTCTCCGGCGGCGACTTCAACGGCTCGGACTTCGGCGGCGGCGGAGACTTCGGGGGCGGCGACTTCGGCGGCGGAGGGTTCGGCGGCGGCGACTTCGGCGGCGGGTTCTGACCGTGCCGGACGACCCCGGCGACGAGCTGGCGGACGTCGTCGCGGAGTGGGCGGCCGCCCTCGCCTCGAACGACCCGGCCCGCATCGCCGCGTACCTGGCCGACGACTGGGCCCTCGTGTCAGGGGCGGGCGTCACGACCCGCGAGCACGTCCTGGCGCTGGTCGCGTCGGGCGAGCTGACGTACTCGGCGATGGAGCCGGTGGGTGAGCTACGCATCCGGATCCACGGGGACACTGCGCTCTTCACCGGACGGGTCACGAACACCGACTGCGACACCTGGCGGACGGACGTGTTCCTGCGGCGCGACGGGCGCTGGCGGTGCGCCCTCAGTCATGTCACGCCGGCGTCACCCGACTGACAAGCGCGCTCCCGATGGCCGGATGCTACGGCACCCCTCCCCAGTGCTGGACATCAGCCGGGCGGTAGCGGAAAGTGACGCTCCGGAACTCACCGTCACTTCGTGGAGGAAGCCGTATGGCGAGCAGTCGTACCGCGAACGTCTTTTTCAGCCTGCGAGTCCCCGTCGAACTGGTGGACGCCCTGGTCGACCTCCAGGGCACCTGCTCCGACCGGGTCGAGCCGCAGCAGCGCGACCACATCCACATCACCCTGGGCTTCATGCACGACGCCGACGCCGGGCGGCTGGCGGACGCCGCCGCGATGCTCAGCGGACGCACGTGGCCCACGCCGGCCATCGCGCTCACCGGCGAGGTGCGGCACGGGAGCTGGAAGCTGAGCAAGGACCCGGCGTACCGCCACGACGAGGACGTCATCCAGCGGCAGGAGCAGGTACGGCTCGGGGTGGAGCACACCCCCGAACTGGCCGAGATCCAGACGGAGATCACCCGGGGTCTGGGGATCGAGGAGGACGGGTTCTGGCCCCATGTGACCCTCGGCCTGGCGCGGCAGGACTTCCCCACCGCCGAGGCGAAGGGCATGACGCTCCCGTCGATCAAGGAGCCCGCGCCGAGCGTGGACCTCCAGCAGGAGATGTCCGTCACCGACTTCAGGGTCCTCGTCCGCCGGGAACTGGCCTGACCCGCATAATCGCGGGATGCGTCCCGCCACCCTCCTCCCCTCCCTGACCGGGCTCCGCTTCTGGGCGGCCCTGCTGGTGGTGCTGTACCACCTGTCCCGGCAGGTGGGGGAGATCCCCGGAGTCAGCGAGCTCGTCTGGTACGGCCGCAGCGGGGTGACGTTCTTCTTCGTCCTGTCCGGGTTCGTCCTGGCCTGGACGTACGACGGGAAACGCGTACCCGCGCCGGTCTTCCTGTGGCGGCGCTTCGCCCGCATCTGGCCGCTCCTGGCCGCCAGCACCGTCCTGTCCGTGGGCGCGTGGCTCGCCCTGGGCGAGGAGGTGTCGGTGAAGGCCGTCGCCGCGTCCCTGCTCCTGGTCCACGCCTGGGTACCCGACCCGGTCGTCCTGCGGGGCGGCAACCCGGCGGCCTGGTCGCTCAGCGACGAGGCGTGGTTCTACCTGATCTTCCCGCTCCTGATGGCTCTCCCGGCCGTACGCTCGGCGCGCGGCCGGCGGTGGATCGCGGTCGCGGTCTGCGCGGGCGTGGTGCTGCTGTGGCTCAGCGGTTCGCTGTACGCCGACAGCGGCACGCGCGCGTGGGCGCTGGACTACCTGCCGCTGACCCGGACACTCCAGTTCCTGCTCGGTGTGGTGACCGGCCTGGCGGTGGCACGCGGCCGGCGCCCGCCGATCGGGCTGTGGCCGGCGGTGTGGCTGGTCATCGGCTGGCACCTGGCGCTGGTGCCCTGGTCGTGGGCGGTACCGGACGCGTTCTGGTACAGCCCGTACCAGGCCTCCCAGTTGCTCGCCACGCCGCTGTTCGCCCTGCTGGTGGCCGCCGCCGCGCGGGCCGACCTGGACGGCCGGGCGACCGGCCTCGGCGGTCCGTGGTCGATACGGCTCGGCCACTGGTCGTACGCCTGGTACCTGGTCCACGAGATCGTGATCCGTGTCGCCGTGGGCCGCGTCGGCGACACGGCGACGACCTGGGCGCTGGTGCTCGCGCTGAGCCTGGCCCTGTCGGCGGCCGCGTACCACTGGGTGGAGCACCCGCTGGAGCGGTGGCTGCGCGCGGTGGGGCCGGGCGCGGGTCCATCCGCGCCCGGCCCGGCCCGGTGGCCCCGGGTCAGCGGCCGTCGGTGACGACCTGGTTGGCGGGGAGCCAGTGGCCCGCGAGCTCGCCTGCCGAGATACGGCACATCGCCCGGCCGTTGACGACCGCACGGCGGTCGAACTGGAACGTCTGCTCCGTATCGGACTTCAGCGACCTGGTGCTGCCCGTCGCGTTGTTGGTTCCGAAGTTGTACGCGGTGACGTCACGGCCCGCCGGGATCGTGAGGGTGCGCTGTATGCGGTAGGTGAACGGCTGGTGCTCGCCGCGCAGGAACACGTTCGGCCATGCCTCGCCGATCCACCAGCCCTTGTACGCGCCGGCGCTGATCCGGTACCAGATGCCGGCGCCGATGATGCGGCGCCGCTTGTCGACGGGCGCCTGGGTGGCCTTGGCGAAGGTGACCTTCTTGGTGCCGAGGATCTTGTCCTGCCCGGCGCCGGTCTTCTTGTTGTGGTAGTACTCGCCGGTGTCCTCTTTGGTGCCGTCCTTCTTGGTGATGATGCTGGTGTCCACCCGGTAGAGCGTGTACGCGCCCTTGCCGATGGCGATCACCGATCCCGTCTTCACGCCCGACGCCGGTGCGTCGTCGATCAGCATGTCCATCTGGTGCGCGAAGACGGAGCTGTTGGTGTGCCAGTGCAGTTGCATCCACAGCGCGACGTGGTGGTGGTGGTACGTGGGCGCCGGGATGCGGTGGGTCTGGCAGTAGTACGAGAACTTGCGCTCGTTGCGCAGCAGCGGGAAGTAGCGGGCGATGGTGGTGGCCGAGCCGTCGTACAGCTGGGCCGCCAGTTCGTTGCCGGTGAGCTGGTAGTAGTCCCACAGGCCGAACATGGCGAAGATCATGCCGTTGTACGTGTAGTCACCGGTGCCCGGCGTCTTGAACGGGTACTCCTGGATCCACAGGTAACCCGAGCGGTCCTTGTTCACCACCCACGGGTAGGCGTCGTCGGCCCGCAGCAGCGAGGCGAACGCGCCGTTGGCGGCCGTCGTGTAGAGCGTGCGCTCCTGTTCGGTGACACCGTCGAGCATCGCGAGCTGAGCGAAGAGGCTGATCGCCTCGCCCTGCGCCATACCGGAGTACCAGGGGGCCTTGTAGGCGACGCCGCTGTGCTCGGCGTGGGTGTAGTCCCACGGGTAGGGGAAGTACCAGGCGCCCCGGGTCTGCACGCGCTTGGTGATCAGGCGGTTGGCCTGGTCCTTGGCGCGCTTGAGGAAGAGGGCCTTGCGGGCGGGGTCCGTCTCGGTGCGGTAGCTGGTGATGCAGCCGAGGCCGAACTGGATCTGGCCCACCGGGTGGTCGTAGCCCACCGTGCCCGGCTTCGTGCTGCCGGGGGCGGGCTTGTAGTACATGTACACGCCCTGGGCATTCAGGTGGTACACCGAGGTCGTGGGCGGAGTCACGTTCGCCCATGTGGTGGGCCGGTTACGCCAGGGCCGCAGGGACTCGGGGAGGTCCTTCGCCATCGTGTAGCCGTTCCGCTTGAACTCGAACGGCAGGACGGTCGGTATGTCGTTCTCGACCGCGCGGGGGTCCGGCTTGCTGTCCGCGTACGGTATTCGGCGCGGCGTGCTGGGTATGGAGGCGGTGCCCTCGTCGAGCGGGTCCGGCAGCGGGGGCAGCGGTATCTCGTAGGCGCCGCCGGTCCCGCCGGGCAGGCTCAGTGCGAGCGAGCGGGGCATGTTGGCGAACGGGTCCGGCGTGGGGTTGTCGAAGACGCCCGTGGCCACCGCGGTGAACGTGCCGCCTCCGACGACGGCCGCACCGGCCGCGGCGCCGCCCGCCAAGCGTATGAACCGTCTACGGCCGACGGCGGCACGCCTCTTACCGGACATGACTGTGTACCCCCCAAGGGCATGAACAATGGTGAATGTGGATCGTATGTGAAAGGTGAGAGAATCCCATAGTCAGATCGGTGTCGCACAAACGCCCTGGCTGGATACCGACCTGACGAACCTTCTGGTGCTGCGTCGCTGTCATCGAGGTGCCGATTCAGGGCTGGGTGATGGCTTGTCCGTCGGCGGTGACGCTGGTGGCGGGGACCCAGTAACCCGTGAGGGCTCCTGCAGTGATCTGGTACATGGGCCGGCCGTTGACGATGGCACGGCGGTCAGTGGGGGCGTTGGAGGGGTTGGGGAAGGAAACGGTGCGGATGGAGGCGTCGGAGCCGTCTTCGGTGAAGCGGTAGACGTCGACTTCCTGGTTGCCGCCCGGGAAGGTGAGGGTGCGCTGGGGGCGGTAGGTGGTGGTCAGGTACTGACCGCGGAGGAAGGATGTGGGCCAGGTCTCTCCGACCCACCAGCCGGCGTAGGCGCCGGCGCTGATGCGGTAGTAGATGCCCCGGTCCTGGATTCGGCGCCGCATGTCCGCGGGGGCCTGGGTCGCCCGGGTGAAGGTCACCTTCTTGACCTCCAGTTGTGCGTCTTCCTTCGTCTTGTCCCAGCCACCGTCGGCCTTGGTGTCCAGCCGGTACAGGGTGTGTGTGCCGGCGGCGAAGGCGATGGCGGACCCGTCGCGCAGATAGGGCGAGGGGAAGTCGTCGGTGAGGACGTCGGTGTGGTGGGCGAAGTCCGGGCTTCCGGTCTGCCAGTGCAGCTGGCGGAGGAGGTTGATGTGGTGCTGGTGGTAGGTGGGGGCCGGGATGCGGTGGGTCTGGCAGTAGTAGGAGTGCCAGCGGATGTTCCGCAGCAGGGGGAAGTAGCGGGCGATGGTGGTCGCCGAGCCGTCGTACAGCGCGAGGGCGAGCTCACTGCCGGTGGCCGCGTAGTAGTCCCACAGCCCGAACATGGCGAAAATCATGCCGTTGTAGGTGTAGTCCCCGGTCCCGGGCTGTGCACCGGGATATTCCTGGATCCACAGGTAGCCGGCGGAGTCCTTGTGCACCACCCACGGGTAGGCGTCGTCACCGCGCAGCAGGGAGGCGAAGGCCGCGTCGGCCGCCTGCCGGTAGAGCACCCGCTCTTCGGCTGTGATGGCGTCGAGCTGCAAAAGCTGCATGAACAGGCTGATGGCCTCGCCCTGCGCCATGCCGGAGTACCAGGGCGCCTTGTAATCGATGCCGGAGTGGGTCTCGTGCGCGTAGTCGAACGGGTAGGGGAAGTACCAGGCTCCGCGAGCCTCGACCCGCCGGTCGATCAGCCGCTTCGCCTGCGCCTTGGCCCGGGCGAGGAACAGCGCCTTACGGGAGGCGTCGGCCTCGGTGCGGTAGCTGGTGATGCAGCCGAGCGCGAACTGGATCTGTGTGACCGGCTGGTCGTAGCCCGGCTGGCCGAACCCTTCCCGGACCTGGACGACACCCTCGGCGTCCAGGAACTGCTTCTCGGTGTTGGGAGTGATGTCCTCCCACCGCTTGGGCCGGTCCCGCCACGGCCGCATGGGCTCCGGGAGGTCCGTCACGATCCGGTACCCCGCCTGATTGAACACGAACGGCAAGGCGGTGGGGACATCCTCGCCCGCCGTGCGTGCCGCGGGCGCCCCCTGGGCGTAGGGGATACGGCGGCTCGGCCGCGAGATGCGCCCCCCACTGGTCTGGTCGGGCAGCGGCGGCAACGGCGCATCCCCACCCACCCCACGCGGCACGCTCAGCGCCAACGACCGGGGCATCCCCCGCAGCGGATCGGCACCGGGCACCGGCCTCGGCCCGGGAACCGGCGCGGCAAACGCCCCCGATGCGGGGCCCGCGAACGTTCCGCCGGCGGCAACGGCGACACCGGCTGCGGCTCCCTTGGCGGCCAGGCGTATGAGACCACGACGGTCGAGGCTGGAGCCGGTTTCGGACATGGCGGTGCTTCCCTCGTTTCTTGTGGTGCGGCGCGCGACGCAATCGAACCGGTGGCGCGTTGGAGACAATTGAGGCAGGGGTGACCACAGCCTGCGGGCACCCCTGCCTCGGATCGAGTCAGTTGTAGGAGCTGAAGAGCTTGGTGGTGCCGAAGGACCAGGCACCGGGGTTCGAGGTCCAGCCGACCAGGCCGCCGTTGAACATGGCGTCAGCCCTTGCAGTCCACGTGATCATCTGTACGGAGTTGTCCGCACGGTAATTCATGACGGCCAGGTCGTCACGGCCGTCACCGTTGTAGTCACCGGTCACCATCTTCAGGCGCGCCACGTCATAGTTCTTGGCGCCGTCGAGGGTCACCTTGGCCGACCCGAACTTGTTCTTCCCGTCCACCTTCTCGAACAGCATGGTCGAGGTGCGGTCGGCGCCGTCGTCGTAGCTGTACCAGACGAGGACGTCGTCGTGGCCGTCACCGTCGAAGTCGCCCGCCTGCGGCGTGGCGTTCTCCCAGTTCCACGCCGTGCTCTCCCACCAGGGAAGACCCGGGGCGGCGAATCCGCCGTTGGGCAGCGTGCCGAACACGTAGGTCTTCACGCCCTGTGTGCCCTGCTTGTAGAACACGCTCATCTCCTCACGGCCGTCCCCGTTGAAGTCACCGGTGACGAACTTGGTGCTGGAGCGCACCCAGGAGCCAGCGGGTGCGACCCATGATTCGAAGGGCGTGTTGAAGGAACCGCTCGGCTTGGATGTGAACGTGAACAGCTTGGTCTCGCCCGTCTTGGCGTTGGCGGACCACACCGCCATGTCGTCCCGGCCGTCGCCGTTGAAGTCACCGGCCTGCGGCGTCATGTACGAGATGTGGTACTCGCCGCCCGGAAGGGCCGCCCACGCCTGTACCGGCTCGGCGAACGCGCCATCGGCCTGGCCCAGGGCCACGAACGCCGTGACACTGGCGTCGCTGTTGCCGCGCACAGTGACCATGTCACCCCGGCCGTCCCCGTTGAAGTCACCGGTGATGAACTTCATCGCCGACTCGTTCCACTTGTCCGTCGACGAGGTGTAGGACTTCAGCGGAGCGCCCAGGACACCGGCCTCGGTGGTGCCTTCCTTCGGCTTCGCCAGGAACGTGTACGTCGCATCCGACACCGCGTTCGGGAACGCGTACCAGGCACCGACGTCACTGCGCCCGTCCCCGTTGTAGTCGTGCCGGATCGTGGTCCCGCTGGACCATATCGACTGCTTCTGGGCGTTGTAGACCACCAGGTTGCCCCGGTCGGTCAGCACGGCCGAGCCGCCCACGGCGGCCGTCTTGGACTCCCACAGGGTGGTGGTGTCGGCTGTGTTACGGACGACGAGGTTGCCATCGGAGCCAAATACGGCGGTGGCACCAGGGTTACCGCTGGTGCCCGTGGACCAAAGGGGCTGGCCGGCGTTGGACGTAATGACGAGATCGCCATCGGCCTGCATGGTCAGCGTCGCCGAAGCCGAGACGAGCATCCCGCCCGGCTTGAGCCGCTGCCCCGGGACAAGCTGCGAGCCGAGAGTCAGGTCGTCCACGCGGGTGGCTGCGGCAACGTTCAGCGTCTGCGCTTCCTCCAGACAGCCACCATGGGACGTCTTACTGATGAGCCCGACCAGCTGCACCGTGCCACCGGACTCGCTCAGTACCGGCGCACCGGCATCTCCCCGGCACACGGCGTCGCCCATGGACTTGGCGGTCAGAGCGATGTCGGCGGCACTGACCGTGCCAGCTGTGAAGCTGGCGGCGTGGAGCTTGTTGGGGACCCACTCGGTGCTGGTCCGGCCGTAACCGGCGGCCTTGAGCGAGTCACCAGCAGCCGCGGGGGCCGTGGCCACGGCGACCGGTGTGATGCCGGTGGCGGGCGCTGCGAGACGGGCCATCACCAGATCACGCTGCTCATGCGGCACGATCTGCATGACCTCGCTGACGTGGCCGCCAGTGGTAGCCGACAGGTCGGTACGACCAATCGTCGCGGTGGTCTTCAGCGCGGGCCTGCCCGCTACGGGGGCGGTGGCGCCATCGGCGAAGCAGCTGGCGGCAGTGACGACCCAGTCAGCGTCGATCAGCGCGCCGGAACAGGCACGTGCGGTCTCCCCGCTGCCGATATCCAGCTTCGCGGTGAACGCGTAGGACCCTGCAGCGGCGGTAGCCCCGGAGGCGGCATGCACCGGGGTCACAGTGAAAGTAGCTGCGGCTATGGACGTCAGACCGACTGACATCGCCGCAGCGCGGGAGCGTAGAAACGGCATGGAGATCCCCCCAGGTATGAATGGGCAGCCCACGGCAACCGCTGTATCGGGCGGTGTCGTCGCGGGGTGCGGGCCTGCTCGCGCTTGGTCAGTGTGAAAGCGTTGGCTGCGCGAGACGAAACCCGCTGTGAGCGAGAGCGTCAGATGGTCGGTCAGCCGGTGACACGCAGCTCGACGAGGACGGAGCGTTCGCCGGACTGGCCGGCTTCACCGAAGGGGATGTATTCGTTGGCAGGGGCCTTGACAACGGTCGCCTGGCCGTTGGCGGTGATGGTCGCCTGCACCGGGTAGGCCTCGGTGAAGATACCGAAGGCGTCGGGCAGCTCAAGCGTCAGGTAGCCGCTCTTGGCATTGACGTCGAAGCAGTAGTCTCTCTGCCCAGCGCGTGACTTGACCATGATGTCCGTCACACCCTCACAGGACACCAGAGTGATGTGTCCGTCGCCCTTCTTCAGCAGGATCTGGTGGTCCTGCTGGATGCGGGCCGCGCCAGGGTAAGCGAAGTCCTCCACCGCCGAGGTCAGGGGCGCCTCGTCCGCGCTGGGCGCGGCAGGCGGGGCTGCACTGGCTACGCCGAACGTGGTGAGGGCAGCCGCTGCGGTTGCGACGGCGAGCCCGGTCAGTAGTGCCGTACGGGCACGGGATATGGCCACAGGATCCTTCCAACGGGCTGATTCGGACATGAGGTGACGCCACCTCAGCCCCGGAAGTAAAGCATATGTAAGGATCACGTGTAGGGGTCGTTCCTACCGGCCTCTTGACCATCACGCCACGCACACCCATGCCTTCACCGGCTAGCGATACGTCCGGCGGCGGTCGGAAGGTGTCTGTAAACGGGGAACCACTCGCATGAAATTGCTAACTCTGTCTGCGGCTGGACGCCGTAGACCCGGCATGCGCGGATCTCGATTCTCGATACGGAGCCGCGTATGCACAGGGCTGGCGCTGCCGCTTGCGCTGACGGCAGGCCTGTTGAGTGCTGGGTCAGCCAATGCCGATGAGCCGAAACCCCTGCTTGCCCCTTGGAATCGACAAGACGTTGTCAAGTACTGGGACGATGGCGGGACGGGCGTCAAGGAGGCGGCGGAAAAGGCATTGCTGGGCTCCGATCAGGAGATCCTGGACTTCCTTGGTCGCGCCGATGAGCTTCAGTACGTCGATGACTCGGTTCAGGTCAGTCGTCTCATTGGGGTGGGGGGGCCGGCGGTCCGTGCTGCTGCTAAGGAGGCGTTGAAGGGGACACCCGAGCAGCTGGATTCCTTCCTTGTCTCGGGCTGGCAGGGGCCGCTTGCGGAGGATCGTCAGGTTGAGGCCTCTCGGATCATTGGTCTGGGTGGCCCGGGGGTGCAGGAGGCTGGCAAGGCTGCGCTGAAGGGGACGCCGGAGGATGTTGCAGAGTTCCTGAACAAGGGGCAGTACGAGGCGCGTGAGTCGGACAATGCGGTCGCTGTCTCGAAGCTGATCTACTCGGGTGGCCCGAACATGAAGGCCGCGGGCAAGGTGGCTTTGCGCGGGACGCCTGAGGATGTTGCCGAGTTCCTTGAGGTCGGGCAGTTCGTCGCCAGAAACCGTGATCAGGAACATGCGACGATCGCGCAGCTGGCTGAGCAGGCGAAGCTGGCGGGGAAGCAGGCCGAGGACGCGACGAAGTCGGCGGAGGAAGCTTCCGCGCGTGCGATCGCCGCGTCGGAGCTGGCGAAGGAAGCGGCGGCCAAGGCCGCGCGGGAAACGCAGGCGGCCAAGGATGATGCCAAGACGGCGTCGGTGAAGGCCAAGCAGGCCGCTGACGCGGCCAGGGCCGCGGCCTCGGCGGCGCAGCAGGCGATCGGTTCGGCGAATGCGGCCAGCCGGGCCGCGCGTGTGGCCGCGCTTGCCGCTGCGCAGACGGCCAGTGCGGCGGCGGCTGCGGCCAATGCGGCGAATGCGGCCTATAACGCGGCGATCGCGGCGGGCAAGGACGCGAGCAAGTCGGCCGAGGCCAAGACGGCAGCCGCCACTGCGCTGATGGCTGCGACGATGGCTGAGGGGTCGAAGGCTGCTGCCGATCAGGCGGGCAGGGCCTCGAAGGCTGCCGGAGACGCGGCGCGTGCCGCAACGAGTGCGGGAGCGAACGCGAATGCTGCCGCCGCCTCCGCTGAGGCGGCGGGCGGTTACGCTGACGCAGCCGGAGCGCATTCGGCCGACGCGAAGGCGGCTGCTGCGGAAGCCCGCCGGCATGCCACTGCGGCCAATAACGCCGCTGCCAGGGCCACCGCGCTTGCCGACCGCTCCGCCACGGCCGCTTTCGAGGCCCGCGATGCGGCCGGTTCCGCAGCACAACACGCCCGCAACGCGGCAGCGGCCGCCGAAGAAGCAGTCAAGCACGCCGGTGAGGCGGCGAATGCGGCTGCTCAGGCCAACTTGCACGCCGAGGCGGCGAAGAAGGCAGCGGATGCTGCCAGCGCCGCGGTCGTGACCGCGAAGAAGGTCTTCTCCATCGCGCGTGAGACCGAGGCCGCTGACCTGGCCACCCGGACCGAAGCCGCCATGGAGCGGGCCAAGACCAGCAAGGCAGTCACCAACACCATCATTTCCGATTCTGCCTCGCAGCGGGTTGAGTCCCTCTCTCTCGACGCTACTGCGGCAGCCTTGGCCGCCGAGGCGGCCAAGCCCGATGCGGATGTGCCGCCGCTGGCCGTAAAGGGTCGGCAGTTGGCCATGCAGGCGCTGAAGATGCGCGGTCCCATCAGCCAGGAGGCGGCAGCATTCGCCCTGGCGGGCACTGATCAGGAAGTCCTTGAGTACCTGCGCACCGGCTGGAAGGAGGCTGAGCAGCGTGAGATGCGTGAGCGGGTCTTCCAGCTCAGCAGCCAAAGCCCTTACCCCTCGGTGAGGGAGGCCGCCACCGCTGCTCTTGCCGGTACGCCGCAGCAAATCGCCGACTTCTACACCACCGGGCAGTACACCGCCGGCGCTACGGACATGGCTGTCGCTGTCTCGAAGATCAACAACAGTGGGGGTCCCGGTGTCAAGGAGGCGGCTCGCGCCGCTCTGGCAGATGGCAGCGGCAAGGCCCTAGCGGTCTTCCTGGCGGGTACGCAGTATTCCGCACGTCTTTCCGACGAGGAGGTGATCGCCTCCCAGCTCGTCAACGACCCCAACTCGGGGCCTGAGGTGAAGGCATCAGCGAAGATCGCTCTGGCCGGCCCGGCGGACCTTCTCCACGAGTTTGTGGCGGTCGGCCGCTTCACTGCCGACCGCAAGGACAAACTTGCTGAGCATCACATCGCCCAGGTCCAGCGGCTGATCGACGAAGCATCGCTTGTCGCTGCCGAGGCTCAGAAGAATCGTTGGCTCGCCGCCGAAGCGGCCGCCAAAGCCAACCAGGCATCCGCAGAAGCGGAAAAGGCCAAGGCCGAAGCGCTGAAGTCCGCAGGCGAAGCCCAGGACCACGCGAACGCGGCCGACAAGTCCGCCGACGCGGCAGAGGCCAGCGCGGCCGCGGCCAAGAAGTCCGCCGCGACCGCCCGCAATGCCGCCGCTGCAGCCGACCGTGACGCGGACGCCGCCGAGGCGTCTGCCGCCGACGCTGAATTCTCCGCCCAGTACGCCCGCCAATCCGCCGCCGAAGCCAGCTTTGCGGCGGCGGACGCCCGCGCCTCGGCCATCGCAGCAGGGAAGAACGCAACTGACGCCGGGAAGATGGCGTCGCAGGCCTGGCTTGAAGTCAAGGAAGAACGCGAGGCCGAAGCAGCCGAAGCCCGCCGTCTGGCGGCAGAAGAGGCCAAGAGAAAGCGCGACGCAGAGGCGGCCAACAAGGAGAAGAAGCAGTGCGTCGACCTCGTCCCGCGCACGTACAGATACGTCGACTGCGACGTACTCGAAGAGCGTCGGCCGAAGTCGAATCCGATCTTCGACGCTGTTTGGTGGTGGTTCGAGGGCGATGAGATCGCCAAATGCATCGACGATCCCGTACGCGCGGAATGCGCCGTCTTGGCCGCGACTTCCATCCCCGTCGCCAAGGTGATCAAAAAGTTCGCAAACGCGGTTGAGGAAGTCGCGGATGCGGCAAAGAAGGACAAGCCGAACGCGAAGCCCAACTGTCCTAAGCACAGCTTCCCGGCTGGAACACGCGTAGTCATGGGCGACCGCTCGACGCGACCCATCGAGCAGATCCGAGTCGGCGACACCGTACTGGCGACAGACCCGGAGTCGGACGTCACCGAACCCCGCCGTGTCGAAGCGACAATCTACACACCCGACGACCGCAACTTCACTGACATCACCCTCGCCGCCCAGCACGGCGGCGGCACCGTCACAACCACCGACCACCACCCCTTCTGGTCCGAAACCAAGAAGCGATGGGTAGATGCAGCCGACCTCACCGCCAACGACGCGCTGCGGCAGCCGAACGGCGAGGCGACCGGAATCGCCAAAATCGAGCGCTGGAAGTCCCTGCAGCCGGCGTACAACCTCACCGTCAACGACCTCCACACCTACTACGTGCTGGCGGGTAACACGCCAGCCTTGGTCCACAATTCTCGTCCGTGTGGGGAACATGATGTCCGGGGCCTTCCAAGGCCGGCTAAGGAGATCACCGATGGTCCAGGCGACTGCAAGGCCTGCGCGGAAAAGATTCGGGAGAGTCTGGGTGGGGGCCTGCTCGTCAGGTTCGATCCGCCGAGATTCTTCGGCCCGTACCGGGGGCAGGATACGATGCACTGGACTCACCACTGGGTGGTGGTTCGTGATGGTCGCGTTTACGATGCATTCACTCCCAGGAGAGGCGAGACGATTCCGGAATATAAGGCGCAGTGGGAATATGGCGATGTCATCAACTTCGGGTTCTGAGCTGTATGTATGACAGGGAACTGATCCAGCAGATCCACCTACGGCCTGCGCTGTTCGGATTGAATGGTTCGTACGGTCAGAGCGTGGCCTTCCTCCTTGGCTTGGACTTGGGGTGTGCTGGAGGTCTGCTGCGAGGATTTGATGAGTGGCTCATCGTGCGCCGAGGGTGCGACACCAGTTTGAGATGGACGGGTGTCGTCCTTGACGAAGCCTTTCCGGGTGCGCGCATCAGACGTATAGAACACCTCAGTGAGGAGCAGGGAAGGCGTGCAAATGACCTGCTGTTCTCACTGCTCCTCGAATTCTTGGAAGTTCGAGAGAGCCGAGTAGAGCTTGCTCGCATGTATGCTGCATACGGGCAGCTCTGTGCGACGGGACATGCTGCCTCGGACCCGGGCCAATAGAGGCTGTCTGGTTGAATCGCGGTCCGCTTAAATGGGGCGGTTCGGCCGATTTGCTCGGTGAATAAGGAAATGGCGATGCCTGATCGGAAACGTACGTTTTTCTGCCGCGCATCGTACGGATAGTGAGTGGTCCCGCCGGGCTGACCCCCGGCGGGGCCACTCAAGCGGTATGGCGGAGTTGGTCGGCCCGCAGGCGGTCTGCCGGGTAGCCTCACGCGGATGATCAGTCCCGCGGGCCGTAAACTCGGCAACGCCCGCACGCACCGATCCGGAGGTCTCACCCGCAGCCTGGTCGGATGTGCTCGTGTGTTGCACGTTGTATGCACGCACGGGAGTGGCCGTCAGTGGATCAGCGCGTCGCTCAGCCCGGGGCGGGTCCTGGAGATTGGGCGGTGGGCTGCGGTGGGGTGGCAGTGGCGGGCGGCCGCGTACAGTGCGGCGGCCGCACGGGCCGAGGGGCGGGGTGCGGCCGGGTCGGTAAGGGGTGGGACGTGCCCGACGGGTGGGCGGCCCAGAGCAGCAGGCACCGCTCCACGTGGACGGGCAGCAGTAGGAGATCGTCCGGCTCGTCCTGCTTACGCTTCGTCGACGGCAACGAAGGCTTCCCAGGCGGTGGGGGAGACGGTGAGGACGGGGCCGGTGGGGTTCTTGGAGTCCCGGATGTGGACGGCCGAGGGGTGCGCGGCTACCTCGACGCAGGCGCCGCCCTCATCACCGCTGTAGCTGGACTTGCGCCAGTCGTAGGCGATTTCGACGCAGTTGCCGCCTTCGCTGCCGCTGTAGCTGGACTTGAACCACGTGAGCGCTGCGGGTGTCATGCCTCTCCTGCCAGATCGTCCAGCAGGCCCATGCTCTCCTCGGGCGTCAGGGCCTGTGATCTGAGCATCCCATATTTCTGCTGGAGGACACTGACCTCGTCGGGGTCGTCGATGAGGAAGCTGACCCGCTGGCCTTCGATATAGGCCAGGTGCTCGTGGTCGGGTGTTTCCAGCAGGACCATCGGCCCGTTGAGGCCCGCGTGCTTCTCCCGCTTCGTCGGCATGATCTGGAGTCCCACGTGGGGGTGTTCGGCGCAGCGGCGCAGGTGGCGGAGCTGGTCGCGGAGGACGGTGGGGCCACCGATGGGCCGGTGCAGGACGGACTCCTCGATGAGGAAGCTCATCACCGGGGGCCCCGGCTTGCGGTCGAAGAGTTTGTGGCGGTCGAGGCGGGCGGAGAGCCGCTCCTCCGCTTCGTCCGGGCTGATCGGTGGCACCAGGCAGGAGAAGACGGCCGCCGCGTACTCCTGGGTCTGGAGGAGGCCGGGGACGACCTGGTTCTCGTACCAGAGCAGCGTCACCGCTTCCTGCTCGTGGTCGATGAAGTCCTGTGCGAACGCGGGATATCGCTCCCGCTCCGGCACCCGCGCCACCCCCGCCGCCAGGACGCCCCGCGTTTCCAGCACCTGGTCCATTTCCAGCGCCAGGCTGTACTTGAGGGGTCTGCGGCCCTGTTCGATGGAGGCGAGGGTCTCCTGATGGATGTTCAGCTTCTCGGCGAGCTTGGGCTGGGTGAGCCCTGCCGCCCGGCGCAGCTGGCCGACTTGGGCACCGATGAGGTGCCAGGACGTGTTCTTGTGGGGCCTGCTCGAAGCGTGCATGCTCGCCCTCTTCCCACCCGGCGAAGTACCTGATCCAGCTCAAGCCGTACAAACCGTCTGTACGGCTTGCTCAGCTGTCACAGTCTAGTCACTCACGGTGACATTGGGTGCATGAATGAGGAACTTCAACTGCCGTACCTGTGCGAGGCGTTCTACCGGCGTGAGCGCCGGTCCGTCCCGGCTGCCAGGCGGTTCGCGGCGGCGGCGCTCGCGGAGTGGCGGTGGGGCGTGGGGGACCGGGCCGGGGACGTACTGCTCTGTGTGAGCGAGCTGGCCACGAACGCGCTCGTGCACGGCGTCCCGCCGGGGCGGGGTTTCCGGCTGCGCCTGCACCGGGAGCGGGGCGGCCGGCTGCTGCGCGTGGAGCTGCACGACAGCGGGGGAGGGGCGGTGCGGGCGCAGGTGCCGGGCGGGGACGCCGAGTCGGGGCGCGGGCTGCTCCTGGTGGCGGCGCTGTCCGACACCTGGGGCGTGGGTGAGCGGAGCCCTGGCAAGATCGTGTGGTGCGAGTTCGTACAGTGACGGTATGTCACCACGTACCTTCGACGATCTTGTGGCCGAGGCCGGCGCGGTCGACGTCTCCGGCTGGGACTTCTCCTGGCTGGAGGGCCGGGCGACCGAGGAGCGGCCCTCGTGGGGCTACCAGCGCCTGATGGGCGAGCGGCTGGCCGCCGCGTCCGCCGGCCTGGACATCCAGACGGGTGGCGGGGAGGTCCTGGCGGGCGCCCCCACGTACCCGCCGACGATGGCCGCCACGGAGTCCTGGCCGCCGAACGTCGCCAAGGCGACCGAGCTGCTGCACCCGCGCGGGGTCGTCGTGGTCGCGGACCCGGACGAGCCGCCGCTGCCGTTCGCGGACGGGGCGTTCGACCTGGTCACGAGCCGCCATCCGGCGACGGTGTGGTGGACCGAGATCGCCCGGGTGCTCCGGCCGGGCGGAACGTACTTCGCCCAGCACGTGGGGCCGGAGACGGTCTTCGAGCTGATCGAGTTCTTTCTCGGGCCGCTCTCCGATGAGCTGCGCCGCAAGCGGCACCCGGACGAGGAGACGGCGGAGGCGAGGGCGGCCGGGCTGGAGATCGTCGACGTACGGATGGAGCGGCTCCGGATGGAGTTCTTCGACGTCGGCGCGGTCGTCTACTTCCTGCGGAAGGTGATCTGGACGGTGCCGGGCTTCACGGTGGACGCGTACCGGGAACGACTGAGGGACCTGCACGGCCTCATGGAGGCCGAAGGTCCCTTTGTCGCTCACTCGTGCCGGACGCTCATCGAGGCCCGTAAGCCGCTCACTGAGCGTTCTTGATCGCGGAGATCTCGAACGTCAGCTTGATCTTGTCGCTGACCAGGACGCCGCCGGTCTCCAGTGCGGCGTTCCAGGTCAGGCCCCACTCGGAGCGGAGCAGCTCGGCCTTGCCCTCGAAGCCGACGCGCTCGTTGCCGAAGGGGTCCTTGGCGGCGCCGTTGAACTCCAGGTCGATGGTGATCGGCTTGGTGACGCCCTTGATGGTCAGGTCACCGGTGATGCGGTAGTCCGTGCCGCCGAGCGCCTCGGCGCTCGTGGAGCGGAAGGTCATCAGCGGGAACTGCTCGGCGTCGAAGAAGTCGGCACTGCGGAGGTGCCCGTCGCGGTCGGTGCTGCCGGTGTCGATGGACGCGATCGTGACGTCGATGGACGCGCCGGACGCCGCCGGGTCCGAGCCGTCCAGCTCCAGGGTGCCCTCGTACTCGGTGGAGGCGCCCCGGACGTTGGTGACCATGGCGTGCCGGGCGGTGAAGCCGATGCCGCTGTGGGCCGGGTCGATCGTGTACGTCCCGGTCAGGGCGGCCAGCGCCGGGTCGACGGTGGCGGTGGGTGCGGTGGCGGTCGCGGTGCTGCGGCTGAAGAGACCCATGATGACGTACTCCCTCGGATGCTTTGTTGAACATTCAACGAGAACGACTGTAGACCCATTCCCTTCAACTTTCAACCACTTCTTGTGTCGCCGATCGGGGCGGGCGTCTACGCTGTCGTGGGCGCGTCTCCAGCTCACCTGCGAAACAAGCGGGGGTATGAGCAAGTGCGACGGCAAGGAATCCGCCACCAAGCCGAAGGGTGGCAGCTCAGCCGACCCGGACGTCGGCGGCGCCGCCTCGAGGGGCCGGTCTACAGCGGTCCCGCGATACTCCGTTCCGCCGCCAAGCCGGCGGTGAGCCTGCCGCCCGCCGGTGCCCCCGACCTCGACGAAACCGTGCTGTTCGCCAAAAACGCCCAGGCTGCCTACGCCCACCGCGGGCCGTACGAGGACGATCCGGCCGACGGCGCGCGACCGGCATCATGCTCCTGCGACTCGCGTGGTGGGTCTGAAGATCCTGCTCGTCAGGACCCCGCCCTTGGCGCCAGAAGACGACCTCTTGGTGGGGCGGCGAGGCCCGTCCCCGCAAGCTCTCGCCCGAGTTTGGCGCGGTTCCACCGTGTGCTCCAGGCGCAGGCTCATCTCGCCGCCTGCAAGGGCCCCGCAAGTCGCTGCCTGGCGAGGCCCTCTAGGTGTGCTGTCCGGAGACGTTGGTGACACGCGTGCTGGGTTCTTGAACGGGTGAGGGCCTCCGGGTTCGGTGTGGATTGCGACATCTGCACCGATCCGAGGAGGCCCTCGTGCCCCACCGTAATGCCCCGCTGACCGAGACCGGGCGTCTTCGGCTGGCCCGCTGTGTCGTCGAGGACGGCTGG
>NZ_NBCN01000026.1:0-110168 GCF_002099185.1 Streptomyces sp. CB03238
TCCCCTCGGTTCACAGCGTCCTCGCTGTGTTTTCTTCAAAGGAACCTCGACCATCCGAAGATGGACGGGGTATCAACTAATCTGGCGTTGATTTTTGGCACGCTGTTGAGTTCTCAAGGAACGGACGCTTCCTTCGTACTCACCCTCTCGGGCTTTCCTCCGGGCGCTTCCCTTCGGTATTTCGTGTTTCCAGCTTAGCAGATCCGTTTTCCGTTTCTGCCACCCGCTGGAGCGGGCTGCCGGCTGTTCTTCGCTTTCGCGTTTCCCTTTCCGGCGATTCCGACTCTATCAGCCTTTCTCCGTCCTCCTGACCGCCACCCGCCGGACACAGAGGTGTAGACCACAGGTGTAGACCAGTTAGGATCTCGGCTTGTCAGTCGCTGCCGACCTACGACTCGGAGTCGCGTCGGGGTCAGGCAGGGGTACGACCCTACCCGCCGTTGGTAGTTGAGGCAAATCGTTTCCGGTGCTCCCTAGGGCCGCCAACCCGGACCTCTCGCGCGGAACCCGGACTTCTTATGACATACGCTTCTGATCAGTACGCCGTCCAGGACAGGTAGTGACGGCGACGCAGAATCTCCACCCCTGGGAGGCTCCCCATGACCACCGTGACGTCGCCGATCGAGGGCCGCGCCATCGGACTTGCCGCTGTACCCGACCCGGTTTTCTCCGGGGCGATGGTCGGGCCGGGTACCGCCATTGATCCCGTGCGCGAGCCCTCCACGGCCGTGTCTCCGGTCGACGGCATCGTCGTTTCTCTGCACCCGCACGCCTTCGTGGTCGTCGACGGCGACGGACACGGCGTGCTGACGCACCTGGGGATCGACACCGTTCAGCTCAATGGCGAGGGCTTCGAGCTGCTGGTGAACAAGGGGGACACCGTGACGCGCGGGCAGGCCGTCGTGCGGTGGAACCCCGCGGACGTCGAGGCGGCCGGCAAGTCGGCGATCTGCCCGATCGTGGCTCTGGAGGCCACCCCCGAGTCTCTGAGCGCGCTCGTCGAGGACGGCGACGTGAAGGCCGGCGACTCGCTCTTCTCCTGGCAGTGACGTCAGTGCCGTCGTATTGACGGCAGCGGGTCGGGACATTCAACGTGGCGGCTCCGGCCGCCACTCAATCGGAGACAGGTGTAATGGAGACAACGCTGCGGGGCGTCGGCGTGAGCCACGGTGTGGCGATCGGCGAGGTCCGCCACATGGGCACGGCGGTCCTGGAGCCGCCGGCCAAGCAGATCCCGGCCGAGGAGGCGGAGCGCGAACAGGGGCGTGCTCGCCAGGCCGTCGAGGCGGTGGCGGCCGATCTGATCGCTCGCGGCAATCTGGCCGGTGGCGAGGCACAGCACGTGCTCGAGGCGCAGGCCATGATGGCTCAGGACCCCGAGCTGATGGCCGACGTGGACCGTCGTATCGCTGTGGGCAGCACGGCCGAGCGGGCCGTGTACGACGCGTTCGCCGCCTATCGGGCGCTGCTGGCCGGTGCCGGGGAGTACCTGGCGGGGCGGGTCGCGGACCTGGACGACGTGCGGAACCGGATCGTGGCGCGGCTGCTGGGTGTGCCGATGCCGGGTGTTCCGGACAGCGACGAGCCGTATGTACTGATCGCGCGGGATCTCGCTCCGGCGGACACGGCGCTGCTGGACCCGACGCTGGTGCTCGGTTTCGTGACCGAGGAGGGCGGGCCGACCAGCCACAGCGCCATCCTGGCGCGGGCGCTGGGTGTGCCTGCCGTGGTGGCGCTGCCGGGTGCCGGTGAGCTGGCCGAGGGCACCGTGATCGCGGTGGACGGCAGCACGGGTGAGATCTTCGTGGAGCCGAGCGCCGAGAAGCGGGCCGCGATGGAGCGGGCTGCTGCCGAGCGCAAGGCGGCGCTGTCCGCGGCGACGGGTCCGGGTGCGACGTCGGACGGGCACAAGGTGCCGTTGCTGGCGAACGTGGGCGGGCCCGCGGATGTGCCGGCGGCGGTGGAGGCGGGGGCCGAGGGTGTCGGTCTGTTCCGTACCGAGTTCCTGTTCCTGGACGACAGCAAGCAGGCGCCGTCGGAGGCCAAGCAGATCGAGGCGTACCGCAGGGTGCTGGAGGCGTTCCCCGAGGGCCGGGTGGTCGTGCGGGTGCTGGACGCGGGTGCGGACAAGCCGCTGGACTTCCTGACGCCGGCCGATGAGCCGAACCCGGCCCTGGGTGTGCGAGGTCTGCGGGCACTGCTGGACCACCCGGAGGTGCTGCGGACGCAGCTGACGGCGCTGTCGAAGGCGGCCGAGGGGCTGCCGGTGTACCTCGAGGTCATGGCGCCGATGGTGGCGGACCGTACGGATGCGAAAGCGTTCGCGGACGCGTGCCGTCAGGCCGGGCTCCAGGCGAAGTTCGGTGCGATGGTGGAGATCCCGTCGGCCGCGCTGCGGGCGCGTTCGATCCTGCAGGAGGTGGAGTTCCTGTCGCTGGGTACGAACGACCTGGCGCAGTACACCTTTGCCGCCGACCGGCAGGTGGGTGCGGTGTCGAGGTTGCAGGACCCGTGGCAGCCCGCGCTGCTGGACCTGGTGGCACTGGCGGCGGAGGCGGCCAGGGCCGAGGGCAAGAGCTGCGGCGTGTGTGGTGAGGCCGCCTCGGATCCGCTGCTCGCGTGTGTGCTGACGGGTCTGGGTGTCACCTCCCTGTCGATGGGTGCCGCGTCGATTCCGTATGTGCGGGCGACGCTGGCCAAGCACACGCTGGCGCAGTGCGAGCGGGCGGCGGCTGCCGCGCGGGCCGTGGACACCGCCGAGGAGGCGCGGCTGGCCGCGCAGGCGGTGCTGTCCGGCGAGTAGTGCCTGGGTGAAGGCTGTGGGAGGGGCTTTCCCGCCGGTGGGCGGGGAAGCCCCTTTTGCTTGGGTTGGTCAGTGGTGGGTGGGCCAGGGGTCGTCGGGGGTGATGTCGAAGCCGGCGCGGTAGTCGACGTTGGGTTCGGGTGAGAGGGGTTCTCCGGTGTCGGCGTCGGTGCAGTAGGCGTTGAAGACCTCGGCCGCGGTGAGCGGGATGAGCCGGCCGCGGTCGAGGCGCCAGCCGTGGACGCGGTCGGGTGCGGCGGGGGTGGTGGTGCGGAGGACGAGTCCTCCGGGGCTTTCGAGGGCGATGCCGGCCGCGAGGACGGTGACGAATTCGGCGCCTTCGGTGGAGTCGAGCAGGGCGGGGCCGGTGGGGGGCCGTTCGGCGTGGAGGACGGCGAGGAGCTGTTCGTCGGCGGGGACGCTGCAGACGAGGTGGTGGGTGCCGGGGCCGGCTTCTTCGAGGAGGCGCGTCAGCAGGTGCGAGGCCTGGTCGAATGCGGCGCGGCCGATGTCCTGTCCGCAGGTGGCGCACTCGCCCATGTCGGCGAGGAGCATTGTGGCGTACTGCCAGGTGGCCTGTCGTACCGCGCGGTGGATGAGGAGCGGGACGAGTCGGTCGATGGGCTGTCCCGTATAGGGGACGCAGGCGCCGGTGGCGGCGATCTCGGCGGTGAAGCGGCTGCGGCTGGCCGGGGTGTCCGGGTCGAGGCCGGTCTCGGTGCAGTATTCCGCGTAGTCCTCCGGGTCGAAGAGGGCGACGGTGGTGTGTCCGCCTTGGGTGGCGAGGGTTTTCAGGAGCTGCTCGACCTGGCGGAGGTAGGTGTCGTGGTCGGCGAAGGTGAAGGTGCGGTAGCGGCTGCGCATGGCGGCGAAGTCCTGTTCGTCGGCGAGGACGCCGACGGTGCTCGGTACTTCGCGGCGGAGAGCGCGTCGCATGGTCGTGGTGTTCCTGGTGTGTGCCATGAATCCCCCTTGTTCATTGGTGCTCACTCACAGTAATCGGCGGCACTGACAACGGGGGTTGGTGAAGCGTGCGGGCAGGTCAAAGTTGTTCGAAGCGGTGACGTTCGGCGAACTCGGGGGCGGTGATCCCCATGACCACGAGGTCGTGGTGCCGGCCGGCGAAGAACTCGTGGTCGCGCAGCCTGCCCTCTTCGACGAAGCCGAGCCCGCGGTGCAGGGCGAGCGACGCCTCGTTGAACGCGTAGATGCCCGCCTCGCACTTGTGGTAGCGCCGCTCGCCGAACATGAAGCGCAGGAGCAGCACCACGGCGTCGGCGGCGTAGCCGCGCCGTTGGTGGTCGCCGCCGATGCCGATGCCGTAGCGGAAGCGGCCGGAGCGGGGGTCGGCGTCGTCGGTGGAGAGGCTGCCCACGAGTTCGCCGGTGTCCAGGGCTTCGATGGCGAGGCGGAAGTTGTCTCCGACCGGGGTGGCGACGGCTTGTTCGGCCGCCCAGGCGTGGTAGCCCTCCGCCGAGCGGGGCGGGTGGAGGGCGTCGACGGAGCGCTGGTGCCGGGTGTGGGCGTCGAACTCCATGAACGCCTCCCAGTCCTCGGGCTCGATGCCCCGCAGCCGTACCCGTTCGCCGGTCCAGAAGGAGCTCATCAGGTGCCTTGGGCGCGGTTGCGGGCCAGGTTTTCGTAGAAGCGGAGCAGATCGAGGTTGTCGACGGAGCCGGGGTTGACAGCCTTGGACAGGTCGGTGCCCTGGAGGAGCCGTTTGACGGGGACCTCGATGCGCTTGCCGGTGAGGGTGTGCGGGACGCCGGGGACCTCGATGATCTCGTCGGGGACGTGGCGTGGGGACAGCTGCGTACGGATGGTCTGCTTGATGCGGGTGATCAGGTCGTCGTCCAGGGTGGCGCCTTCGGTGAGGTGGACGAAGAGGGGCATCCAGTAGCCGCCGTCGGGTTCCTCCAGGCCGATGACGAGGGATTCGCGGATCTCCGGGAGGCGTTCGACGGCCTCGTAGATGTCGGCGCTCCCCATACGGACGCCCTGGCGGTTCAGGGTGGAGTCGGAACGGCCGTGGATGACGACCGATCCGCGGTCGGTGATGGTGATCCAGTCGCCGTGGCGCCACACGCCCGGGTACATGTCGAAGTAGCTGTCGTGGTAGCGGCTGCCGTCGGGGTCGTTCCAGAAGTGGATGGGCATGGAGGGCATGGGGTTGGTGACCACCAGCTCCCCCACCTCGCCGATGACGGGCTTGCCCTGCGGGTCCCAGGCCTGGAGGTCGGTGCCCAGGCAGGGCGCCTGGAGTTCGCCGATGTGTACGGGGAGGGTGGGGACCGCGCCGGCGAAGCAGCTGCACACGTCGGTGCCGCCGCTGACGGAGGCGATCCACAGATCGTCCCGCACCTCGTCGTGGAGCCAGCGGAAGCCGTCCGGAGGGAGCGGGGAGCCGGTGGTGGCGACGCAGGTGATGCGGGACAGGTCGTGGTCGCGGGAGGGGTGGACGCCGGCCTTGCGGCAGGCCATGACGTAGGCGGCGGACGTGCCGTAGAGGGTGGCTCCGGTGAGTTCGGCGACACGCCACTGGGCGCCGGTGTCGGGGTGGCCGGGGCTGCCGTCGTACACGACGACCGTGGTTCCGGTGAGCAGGCCGGAGACGAGGAAGTTCCACATCATCCAGCCGGTGGAGGTGTACCAGAAGAACCGGTCCTCGGGGCCGAGGTCGCAGTGGAGGCCGAGCTGCTTGAAGTGTTCGAGGAGGATGCCGCCCTGGGACTGGACGATCGCCTTGGGCAGGCCTGTCGTGCCGGAGGAGTACAGCACCCACAGGGGGTGGTCGAAGGGGACCTGCTCGAAGACCGGCTCCCTGTCCCCTGCTGTGAGGGCGGACCATTCGAGGGTGCCTTCGGGGGCCTCCGTACCGAGGAGCGGGATGTGGACGACCGCGCGGAGGGTGGGCAGTTCGCGGCGGAGTTCGGCGACGGTGTCGCGGCGGTCGTGTTCCTTGCCGCCGTAGCGGTAGCCGTCGACGGTGAACAGGACGACCGGCTCGACCTGTTGGAAGCGGTCGAGGACGCTGCGGGCGCCGAAGTCGGGGGCGCAGGAGGTCCATACGGCGCCGACTGCGGCGGTGGCGAGGAGGGCGGTGACGGCCTGCGGGATGTTCGGCAGGTAGCCGCTGACGCGGTCGCCGGGGCGTACGCCGAGGGCGCGGAGCTCGGCGGCGAGGGCGCCCACCTGGCGGCGCAGCTCGGCCCAGCTGACGGGGGTCACCTCGTGCGTCTCGTCGACGTGCAGCAGGGCGGGTGCGTCGGGCCGGTCGGCGGCGGTTCGGAGGGCGTGCTCGGCGTAGTTGAGGGTGGCGCCGGGGAACCACTGGGCGCCGGGCATGGAGCGGTCGCCGAGGACCCGTTCGTACGGTGTGGAGAAGCGGATGTCGAACCACTCGGCCACCGCCTGCCAGAAGGCGTCGGGGTGGTCGACCGACCAGCGGTGCAGTGCGGGGTAGCCGCCGTCGGCGGGTGCGCCGTGCCGCTCGGCCGCCCAGGACTGGAAGCGGGTGACCGCGGCCGTGTCGATGCGGTCCTGGTCGGGCTGCCAGAGCGGCTCGGGCTGGGCGTGCTCTGTGGTCATGGGGCTGCTCCCTGGCTGTGCGTCCCTGTACGCGGGTCTGCGTGGGTCGCGCGCACGTGCGGGGGTGTGCGCGTGACGCGGCTGAGCAGGACGATGCCATGTGATCGTTGTTCGCACCAGGGCTCGTCGCCCATGGTCGGCGGGATGAATATGTGGTCTCACCACGGGTGAACGGCAGCTGAACGGGCCCTGCGGACCCTTGGGCGGGTGGCAGGGTGATCGGCATGGACGGTCGTGATCTGGTGCGTTCGGTGAGGATCTTCGGCACGGTACGGGGGCTGCGGGCGATGCGGTCGGCGTGGCGGCAGCGGCGTACGGACGCCTGGGGGCTGCGGCCGCGGGGGGTGGAGCGGGCGCGGGTGCCGGGTCCGGTGGAGGGCGTCGAGCGGCTGCCGGGCGGGGGGATCGTCCGGTTCGCCCGGTCTCGGGTGCGGGTGTGCGTCTCCAGTGGCGGCACGGTGTTCCTGGGCTGGGACGGGGCGGAGCCGCTGCCCTCGTACGCGCTGGCGGGCCGGCCTCCGGAGCCCGATCCGCGGGCGGAGCTGGAGCCCGACAAGGGCGGTGGCTGGCGGGTGGTGTCGGAGCGGGTGACGGTCGCGGTGTCGCGCAACGGTGCCGTGGAGGTCCGTACGCCGGGCGGGGTCGTGTTGCGGCGGGACCTGCCGCCCAGGTGGTGGGAGCCGGTCGCCGGGGGGCCCTCGCGGTGGGTGCAGCGGACGGAGGTGCCGGCCGACGCACGGTTCTTCGGGCTGGGCGGGCGGGCGGCGGGGCCGCGGCTGCGCAGCGGGACGTACCGGCTGTGGAACACCGATCCGCGGGGCAGCTTCGCGCCCGGTGACGACCCGCTCTACATCACGATGCCGGTGCAGCTGGTGGTGTCGGACGCGGGTACGCACCTGGCGTTCCACGACAACTCCTGGGACGGGCAGGTGACGCTGCGGGAGGGCGAGGAGGGTGCGGGTTCCGGGCACGACCGGCCGGGTGCGAGCGAGGTGCGCGTCAGTGGCGGGCCGTTGCGGTGCTGGGTGATCGTCGGCACCCCCGCGCGCGTGCTGCACGGTTGGGCGGCGCTGACGGGTGCGCCCGCGCTGCCGCCGTCGTGGGCGCTGAGGCCGCAGCACGCGCGGTGGGGGTTCGGCAGCGAGGAGGAGGTGCGGCGGGTGGTGGCCGGCTACCGGGAGCGGGACCTGCCGCTGTCGGTGCTGCACCTGGACATCGACCACTACGACCGGCACCAGGTGTTCACGGTGGACAAGGAGCGGTTTCCGGACCTGCCCGGGCTCGCGCGGGAGCTGCGTGAGGAGGGGGTGCGGCTGGTGTCTATCGTCGACCCGGGGGTGAAGGCGGAGCCCGGAAACCCCGTCTATGAGAGCGGTGCCGGGGTCGGGTCCCATGGAGCGTTCGTACGGGATCCGAGGGGTGGTGAGGTGCGGGGCGCGGTGTGGCCGGGTGACTGCGTGTACCCGGACTTCACGGATCCGGCGGTACGGGAGTGGTGGGGCGGGCTGTACGAGGAGCGGCTCGCGCAGGGCTTCTCGGGGGTGTGGCACGACATGAATGAGCCGGTTTCCTTCACGCCGTTCGGTGACATGACGCTGCCGCGCTCGGCGCGGCACGTACTGGAGGGCTGGGGCGGGGACCACCGGGAGGCCCACAATCTGTACGGGCTGGCGATGGCGAGGGCCGGGTACGAGGGGCTGCGGCGGCTGCGCCCGGACGAGCGTCCGTTCCTGTTCTCGCGCTCCGGCTGGGCGGGGATGCAGCGGTACGGCGGGACGTGGTCGGGCGATGTGTCGACCGGGTGGCCGGGGTTGCGCGCGTCGCTGTCGCTGGTGCTGGGGCTGGGCCTGTGCGGGGTGCCGTACTCGGGCCCGGATGTGGGCGGGTTCGACGGGAGCCCGTCGCCGGAGCTGTTCCTGCGGTGGTTCCAGCTGGGTGCCTGGCTGCCGCTGTTCCGTACGCACGCGGCGATCGACGCGGGGCGGCGCGAGCCGTGGGAGTTCGGTCCCGAGGCGCTGGAGTGCGCCCGTGCGGCGCTGGCCGAACGGGAGCGGCTGCGGCCCTACTTCGTGACCCTGGCGCAGTTGGCGCGGCTTACGGGGGCGCCTTATGTGCGGCCCGTCTGGTGGGGTTCCCCGGAGGACCGGGCGCTGCGGGACTGTGAGGACGCCTTCCTGCTCGGCGACGCGCTGCTGGTGGCGCCGGTGCTCGCGCGCGGGACGGACCGGCGGGCCGTGCGGCTGCCGCGCGGGCGGTGGTACGACACGGCGACGGGTGCGGCGTACGAGGGGCCCGGGCAGGTGCTGGTGGACGCGCCGCTGTCGCGTATTCCGGTGCTCGCGCGGGCGGGTGCGGTGATCCCGGTGCGGGACGGGGACGGTGGGGACGCGCTGGAGGTGTGGGCCCCGGCTGTGGGGCGCACTGGGGGCGGGCTGGTGGTGCGGGACGTCGGTGACGGCTGGGCGGAGGCGGAGATCGAGCGGTACACGTCCCGGCTGGTGGACGGGCGGGTGGTGGTGGAGCGGGTGACGGACGACGGGGCGGTGGAGGTGGAGGGAAGGGTTCGGGTGCGGGGGCTGGGCGCCGGGTGACGGCGGTCGCGGGTCAGGGGGTGTAGCGGCCCGCGAACCAGTTGGTGACCGCAGCCGTGTGGAGGGGGAAGGCCAGCTCCGTCGGCGCGTAGAGCAGGTGGTGTCCGGCCGTTTCGTCCGTGGGGGTGGAGGGCGGGAGGGTGGCGGCCGGGCGTTCGGGCAGAAGGCCGAAGAGCAGCAGGTGGCCGGCGGGTGAGCTCATCGCGTCGGCCGGCCGTACGTCGCCGGCGAAGGCCTCGATGCCGGTCTCCTCCTTCAGCTCCCGGACCACCGCGTCCCGCCAGTCCTCGGCGTGGTCGATGAACCCGCCGGGCAGGGCGATGCCGCCGCGCTGCGGCTCGATGGTGCGGGTGATGACGACGAGCCCGGTGCCGTGCTCGCCGGTCACGGGCAGCAGGGCGACGGCGACCGGCAGCGGATTGCGGTGGGCGACGGCGCCGCAGGCCGGGCATCTGAGGGGCCATGCGGAGCCGGCCGGGTAGCGGGCACCGCAGCTCGTGCAATGGGAGTCCTTCACGGGGCGGACTGTACCGACCCGGCGGGGACCTGTAAGACGGTGCGCATGACAGGACTTGCTTCCGCTTCCCGCCTCCGCCGTGCCCTGGGGGCCATCGCCACAGCGCTCCTCCTGGCTGGGGCGGTGCCGCCCGCCGCGCAGGCCGCGCCCGGGCCGAAGGCCCCGAAGGAGTTCGTGGCGCTGCGCTCCGTCGACCGGACGATCATCCAGGAGATGCGCTACACCACCGAGCACAACTTCGTGGGCGAGCCGGTGGACGGCTACCGTCAGCCGGTGTGCATCCTGACCCGGCCGGCCGCACAGGCGCTGCACCGGGCGCAGACGAAGCTGCTGCGGCAGGGCTATTCGCTGAAGGTGTACGACTGTTACCGGCCGCAGCGGGCCGTGGACCACTTCGTACGGTGGGCGAAAGACCTTCAGGACGAGGAGATGAAATCGGAGTTCTATCCGCTTGTGGCCAAGTCGCGGCTCTTCGCGGACGGGTACATCGCGGAGAAGTCCGGACACAGCCGGGGTTCCACGGTCGATCTGACGATCGTGAAGCTGCCCGCGGCGCCGACCCGCCCCTATGTGCCGGGCGAGAAGCTGGTCCCTTGTTACGCCCCGCAGGAGGAGCGGTTCCCTGACAATTCCGTGGACATGGGGACGGGTTTCGACTGCTTCGACACGTTGTCCCACACGGACGACCCGCGCGTCCAGGGGGTGCAGCGGGCGAACCGGCAGCTGTTGAAGGGCACGCTCGGCGCGGAGGGGTTCGTCAACCTTCCCGAGGAGTGGTGGCACTTCACGTACAAGCCGGAACTCTTCCCCGGCACGTACTTCGACTTCCCGGTCTCCCGGCGGTCGGTGGCGGGGCACTGACGCGGGGCGTCTCGCGGACCGCTGCCGACGCGTGGCACACTTCTGACGTTCCGTCAGATCTGCTTGCCGGGGAGGGACCGTGACGCGTACGCGCACACCTGTGGTGGCCGGGTGGTTCACCGATGACGGTGACGGGGCCGGCTTCCGGCTGCTGGGGACCCGCTGCTCGGCCTGTTCGGCTGTCTTCTTCCCGCGCGAGGACTCCTTTTGCCGCAACCCGGCCTGTGTGGGCGGGGGTGAGCTGCGGCAGGTGCCGCTGTCGAAGCGCGGGCGCGTCTGGTCGTACACGGACGGCCGCTACCGGCCGCCCGCGCCGTACGTCTCGGACCCGGCGGCGGTATGGGAGCCCTACGTCCTGGTCGCCGTCGAGCTGGCGGCGGAGGCCATGGTCGTGCTGGGGCAGGCCGCCCCCGGGGTGGGGGTCGCCGACCTGGCCGTCGGCATGGAGGTGGAGGTGGTGCCGGGCGTCCTCGACGAGGACGGGGACACGGTGTGGACCACCTGGCACTGGCGGCCGGTGGTGACCCGGTGAAGGACGTCGCCGTACTGGGCGCGGGCATGCACCCGTGGGGGAAGTGGGGCCGCTCCTTCGTCGCGTACGGGACGAGCGCGGCACGGGCCGCGCTCGCCGACGCCGGGGTCGACTGGCGGGACGTGGGGTCGGTGGTCGGCGCCGACACGGTGCGGGGCGGCTATCCCGGGTACGTGGCGGGTGCGACGTTCGCGCGGGCGCTCGGCTGGCAGGGCGCGCGGGTGAGCAGCGTGTACGCGGCGTGCGCCTCCGGCGCCCAGGCCATCGCCACCGCGCGGGCGCAGATCCTGGCCGGGCTGGCGGACGTGGTGCTGGTGGTGGGCGCGGACGCGGCGCCCAAGGGGTTCTTCGCGCCGGCCGGCGGGGACCGGCCGGACGACCCGGACTGGCTGCGGTTCCGGGTGCTGGGGGCGACGAACCCGGCGTACTTCGCGCTCTACGCCCGGCGCCGGATGGCCGTGTACGGGGACACCCCGGAGGACTTCGCGCTGGTGAAGGTGAAGAACGCGGCGGCGGGCGCGCTCAACGCGTACGCCCGCTACCGGAGGCCGGTGACCGCCGAGGAGGTGGCCGCCTCGGCCGTGGTCGCCGACCCCTTGCGGCTGCTCGACATCTGCGCGACGTCGGACGGCGGCGCGGCGCTGGTGCTGTCGTCGATGGCGTACGCGCGCGTGCACGGGGCCACGGACCCCGTCCGTATCCGGGCGGTGTCGACCGTGACGCCCACCTATCCGCGGACAGTGCTCGATCTGCCGGACATCGCCACCGACTCGGCGGCCGGTGCGCCCCCTGCGGCCCCCTTCCGGGAGTCGATCGCGGCCGCCGCGTACGAGGAGGCGGGCATCGGTCCCGAAGACCTGTCCCTGGCGGAGGTGTACGACCTGTCCACCGCGCTGGAGCTGGAGTGGTACGAGGACATCGGGCTGTGCGGCCGGGGCGAGGGCGCGGGGCTCGTGCGGGAGGGTGCCACGGCGCTCGGCGGCCGGGTCCCGGTGAACGCGAGCGGCGGCCTCGCCTCCTTCGGCGAGGCGGTGCCGGCCCAGGCCATCGCCCAGGTCTGCGAGCTGACGTGGCAGCTGCGCGGTGCGGCGGGGACGCGGCAGGTGCCGGGCGCCCGGGTCGGGATCACGGCGAACCAGGGACTTTTCGGCCACGGGTCGGCGGTCGTGGCCGTGCGCTGAGCGGCGGCGCTCCGGGCGGGGCGCCGGGCTTTACGTGTCGTACGGGCGTGTCCAGTGCCGCCGCTTACGGCCGGTGCTGCCCGCGACCTTGACGGCCCCTCACAGCCGGAGAACACTGCCTGTTCGTCGACATCTCCGGTTCGCCTGTAACAGCACGCCATGCCCGTTCGGCACGCCGTGAAGCCATGGAGCCCAGGAGCCGCCATGAGCAATGGAGACATTTTCGCCGGTGAGGTCATCGGCACCGCGATCCTCATCCTCTTCGGTGCCGGCGTCTGCGCCGCCGTCACCCTCAACTTCTCCAAGGCGAAAGCCGCCGGCTGGGTCGTCATCGCCTTCGGCTGGGGCTTCGGCGTCATGGCCGGGGCGTACACCGCCGCTCCCCTCTCCGGAGGGCACCTCAACCCGGCCGTGACGGTGGGGGTCGCCGTCGACACGGGCGAGTGGGGCAAGGTACCGCTGTACCTGCTCGCGCAGATGGTCGGCGCGGTGCTGGGAGCCGTACTCGCCTGGCTGGTCTACTACGCCCAGTTCCGGGCGAACGCCGACGCGAAGACCGCCCAGCCCACGCTCGGGATCTTCTCCACCGCGCCCGAGATCCGCAATCCGGCCGCCAACCTCACGACCGAGATCATCGCGACCGTCGCGCTCGTCCTTCCGCTCCTCGCGTTCGGGAAGAACGACGGCATCGGCGTCGGGCAGATCCCCGGCGAGGACGCGGGCATCTATGGGTCGGGTATTTCGATCCTCCTGGTGTCGCTGCTCGTGGCGGGCATCGGCATGTCACTCGGCGGGCCGACGGGTTACGCCATCAACCCGGCCCGGGACCTCGGGCCGCGCATCGCCCACGCGCTGCTGCCGATACCCAACAAGGGGACGTCCGACTGGGGTTACGCCTGGGTGCCGGTGGCCGGCCCGCTGATCGGGGGCGTGCTCGCGGGGCTCGTCTTCAACGGGGTCCACTGACACGGTTTGCGGGCGGCGGCCTATAGGGGCGGCTCTGCGCGTGGCCTATGGGCGTGGCCTATGGGCGTGGCTTGTTGGTGCGCCTACGGGCGCGGCTCATTGATTCCGCTCACTGAGGCGGCTCAGAGGCGGCTTGTCGGGCGTCTCGACCAAGCCGCTCACCCGCGCGGCTCTCTCACGCGGCTCACTCACGCGGCTCTTACTCGCGACAAGGGGTTTTCGTCATGACGGACAGGTTCGTCGCCGCAATCGACCAGGGCACCACCTCCAGTCGCTGCATCATCTTCAACCAGGACGGCGCCATCGTCGCCGTCGATCAGCGCGAGCACCGCCAGATCTTCCCCAAGCCGGGCTGGGTCGAGCACGACGCCACGGAGATCTGGTCCAAGGTCCAGGCCGTGGTGGCGGGCGCTCTCGCGAGGGCCGGGCTGCGGGCGGAGCAACTGAGCGCGCTCGGCATCACCAACCAGCGCGAGACGACCGTCCTGTGGGACCGGGCCACCGGCAAGCCCGTGCACAACGCGATCGTCTGGCAGGACACCCGTACCTCCGCGCTGTGCACGGAACTCGGGGGCGCGCACGGCCAGGACCGCTTCCGGGACACCACCGGGCTGCCGCTGGCCAGCTACTTCTCCGGGCCCAAGGCGGCCTGGCTGCTGGACAACGTGCCGGGGCTGCGCGCCCGCGCCGAGCGGGGCGAGATCGCGTTCGGCACCATCGACTCGTGGCTGATCTGGAACCTCACGGGAGGTGTCGACGGCGGCGTCCACGTCACCGACGTCACCAACGCCTCCCGGACCATGCTGATGAGCCTGGAGACCCTGGACTGGGACCGCTCCATCCTCGAAGCCATGAACGTGCCGGAGGTGATGCTGCCGCGCATCCGCTCGTCGGCGGAGGTGTACGGCACCGCTGTCGGGCAGCTGGAGGGCGTCCCCGTCGCGTCGGCGCTCGGCGACCAACAGGCCGCGGTTTTCGGGCAGGCCTGCTACGACACGGGCACCGCCAAGAACACGTACGGCACGGGGAGTTTCCTGCTGCTCAACACGGGGGAGCGGCCCGTTGCCTCGAAGAGCGGGCTGATCACCACGGTCGGGTACAAGATCGGTGACCAGGCGCCGGTCTACTGCCTGGAGGGGTCGATCGCGATCACGGGCGCGCTGGTGCAGTGGTTCCGGGACCAGCTCGGCATCATCCGCAGCGCGGACGAGATCGAGACGCTCGCGGCGAGCGTGGAGGACAACGGCGGCGCGTACATCGTGCCGGCGTTCTCGGGGCTGTTCGCGCCGTACTGGCGCTCCGACGCCCGCGGTGTCGTCACCGGCCTGACCCGGTACGTCACCAAGGCTCACCTGGCGCGTGCCGTCCTGGAGGCGACGAGCTGGCAGACGCGTGAGGTCGTGGACGCCATGTACCAGGACTCGGGCGTCCGGATCTCGTCCCTGAAGGTGGACGGAGGGATGACCGTCAACGGCCTGCTGATGCAGCACCAGGCGGATGTGCTGGGCGTGCCCGTGATCCGGCCCAAGGTCTCGGAAACCACCTGCCTGGGCGCGGCCTACGCGGCCGGGCTCGCCACGGGCGTGTGGGCCGGCCTGGACGAGCTGAAGTCCCACTGGCAGCGTGACGTGGCCTGGGAACCGCGCATGGAGGCCGCCGTGCGGGAGCGCGAGTACGGCAACTGGCGCAAGGCGGTGGAGCGGAGCTTGGGCTGGGAGGGGGACGACTGACGGGGGCGGCCTGCGGGAGCCGGCCTGGGGGCGGTGGCGCGCGGGCGGTGGCCAGGGCCGACCTGGCGGGGCCGGTGCGTCGCAGCACGGCACGAAGGGGCCGGGTCCCGCGGCGGGGTCCTGGCACGGGCCTGGGGCGGTGCCCTACGGCGGTGGCGTAGGGCGGGTGCATGGGGCGCGGCGATCCGGGCGGTGGCGTAAGCGCGTTGCCTGCCCGGGCCCGGGTGGTGGCGCACGGGCGGTGCCGGGCGCGGGCCCAGGTGGTGGCGCACGGGCGGTGCCGGGCGCGGGCCTGCGGGCGGGCGTAGGAGGGCCGCGTGGGGGGCCGCGGCCCGTGACCGTTCGTGGGGGTACGGGCCGCGGGTCGGTCAGGTGGTGACCGGCTCGCGAGTGCGGGCGGCGATGGTCAGGGCGTGTTCGACCACGGCGACCAGGACCTCCTTGACCGACTCCCGTTCGCGGGCGTCGCACATCAGCAACGGCACCTCCGGATCGAGGTCGAGTGCCGCCCGTACCGTCTCGGCGGGGAAGCGGGCCGCGCCCTCGAAGCAGTTGACGGCCACCGCGAAGGGGATGCCGCGCCGCTCGAAGTAGTCGATCGCGGCGAAGCTGTCCTCCAGGCGGCGGG
Source organism: Streptomyces sp. CB03238 (assembly GCF_002099185.1). Classification (NCBI taxonomy): domain Bacteria; kingdom Bacillati; phylum Actinomycetota; class Actinomycetes; order Kitasatosporales; family Streptomycetaceae; genus Streptomyces; species Streptomyces sp. CB03238. Next base: position 15,398 of record NZ_NBCN01000026.1, read on the forward strand.
TGTCGCACAGCACCACCGCCCCCAGAGCGCCTTGTGCCAGCTCGTCCCAGAGGAACCAGAACCGGTCCTGTCCCGGCGTACCGAACAGGTACAGCACCAGGTCCTCGCGGAGCGTGATGCGTCCGAAGTCCATGGCGACCGTGGTGGTGGACTTGGCTTCGACGCCGTGCAGGTCGTCGACCGGACGGCCCGCCTCGCTGAGGGTCTCCTCGGTGCGCAGCGGCCGGATCTCGCTGACCGCGCCCACCAGCGTGGTCTTGCCCACCCCGAACCCGCCCGCGACCAGGATCTTCAGGGTCACCGGCTCGACCGGTCGCTTCTTGCGGCCGGTACTAGAGCGCCCGAAGGCCATTGATCACCTCACGGAGGATGCTGACGTCCGGCAGTTCGGCCGGCGGAACGGGACGGGTTACGTGGACGAGTTCGTCCTCGACGAGGTCGCCGACCAGGACGCGGACCACCCCTACGGGGAGGTCCAGCCCGGCGGCCAGCTCGGCGATCGACTGGGGGAGGTCGCTGCACCGCTCGACGATCTCCACGTGCTCCGGTGAGAGCGTCTGGTCGCGGCCGGGGTCGTCGGCCGCGGGCTCGGGGACGACGACCGCGATCAGGTCGAGGCGGTGGCGGGTGGCGCTGCTGGTACGGCCGCGTGTCATCGCGTACGGGCGGACCACCGGGCCCGCGTCGTCGTCGAACCAGTGGTGCGGCTCCTGGCGGTCCCGGCGTCTGTGCCGGCTCTGCTGCCGTGCTGCGTCGCTCATCGCATCCCCCCTCACCCTCCTGCGGGCAGTCCGGTCCGAGGCGCTGTCGCGAGGTGGGCCCCGACGCGCTTGACCATCAGCGTCATCTCGTACGCGACGAGTCCGACGTCGGAGTCGGCGTCGGCGAGCACGGCGAGGCAGCTGCCGTCGCCCGCCGCCGTGACGAAGAGGAAGGCGTCCTCCAGTTCGACGACGGTCTGGCGGACGCGGCCCGCGTCGAAGTGGCGGCCGACGCCCTTGGCGAGGCTGTGGAACCCGGAGGCCACGGCCGCCATGTGCTCGCTGTCCTCGCGGCTGAGGTCCTTGGACGCACCCGTGGCCAGGCCGTCGCTGGAGAGCACCAGTGCCTTGCGGATGGAGCCGACCCGGTCGACCAGTTCGTCGAGGAGCCAGTTCAGCTCGCCCGTCGAGCCGGTCGAGTTGGGTGCTGCGGCGTTCGGTGCGGTCATCGACCGTCCCCCTCCGGTGTCGTTCCTGGTGCTGTTTCGCCGCGGCGGGCGTGCGGGGTGCTTTCGGCGTTCTGCCGGCGCCCTCGCTGCCAGCCGCGCTGTATCGCCGCCATACGGCTGCGTACTTCTTCCGCCTCGCGTTCGGTGTCGAGACCGGTGTCCTTGTCCTCCACCGCGGGCTGTCCGGCCGCCTCCCTCAGTTGGGGGGCGAGGCTCGCCTGGCGTACGCGGCGCGGAAGGCCGCGCAACAGCATGGTCGCGTCGTCGGCGGGCGGCGCCGGGTCGGTGGGGGTGGCGTTCCGCGTCGGCCTCGCTCCGGGCGCCGGGTGCGTGTGGCCGCGTTCGTCCAGGCGTCGGCCGCGATCCGCGACGAGCGTGGGGGGTTTGCGGCGGGGCAGTGGGACGAGGCCGCCGGACGGGCGCCCGGGTGGCTGGTTGTCCGCGGCCTGCTGGTGCTGCTCGTGGTCGGTGTGTGGGCCGGAGACGGGGCGCAGCGGTGGCCGGGCGCGGAACAGTCCGCCGCGTTCGCTCTCCGTCTCTTCCAGGTCGCCGAGCCGGTCATCGAGGTCCGAGAGGTCGGCGAGCCGGTCGTCGAGGCCGAGGGCGCCGACCGGGGCCTCCAGTTCGACCGGTCCGTCGAGGACGGACGGGCCGGTGGCGGCGGAGAGGCCGGAGTGCGCCTTGGAGAGCGCCGCGCGCCGGTGCGGGGCGTCCTTGCCGCCCTTGCGGTCCAGCCGGAAACCGGCGCCCTGGGTCTCGGGTGCGTCGGTGAGCAGCGCGGCCGGTATGAACACGACCGCGGTGGTCCCTCCGTACGGGGAGGGCTGGAGCGAGACGCGTACGTTCTGGCGCTGGGCGAGGCGGCTGACGACGAAGAGGCCGAGCCGGTCGGTGTCGGAGAGCTCGAACTCGGGGGTCTCCGCGAGGCGCAGGTTGGCGTCGAGGAGGGCCTCCGGGGCCATGCCGAGGCCACGGTCGTCCATCTCCAGGGTGAAGCCGTTGGCGACCCGTTCACCATGGACGTGGACGGCGGTGTGCGGCGGGGAGAACACGGTGGCGTTCTCCAGGAGTTCGGCGATGAGGTGGGTCAGGTCGGCGACCGCCGGGCCGCCGACGCCGATGCGCGGCAGGCGCCGCACTTCTATGCGCTCGTAGTCCTCGACCTCGGCGACTGCGGCGCGTACGACGTCCATCAGTTGCACCGGCTTGCGCCACTGCCGTGAGGGGGCCGCTCCGGAGAGGATCACCAGGCCCTCGGCGTGGCGGCGCATACGGGTGGTGAGGTGGTCCAGGCGGAAGAGGTCGGCGAGTTCCTCGGTGTCCTCGGTGCGCCGCTCCATGGTGTCCAGGAGGGTGAGCTGGCGGTGGAGCAGCACCTGGTTGCGGCGGGCGAGGTTGACGAAGACCTCGGACACGCCGCGGCGCATGTCGGCCTGTTTGACGGCGGCTTCCACGGCGGCCCTTTGGAGGGTGTTGAGGGCCTGGCCGACCTGGCCGACCTCGTCCTTCTCGTACTCCAGGTGGGGCACTTCGGTCTCGACGTCGACGTGTTCGCCGGCGGCGAGTCGGCGCATCACGCTCGGCAGCCGTACGCCGGAGACCTCCTGGGCCTCCTTGCGCAGCCGCCGCAGGTCGCGCACGAGGCCGCGCCCGATGCGTACGGAGACGACGACCGAGACGAGCAGGGCGAGGAAGCCGAGCACTCCGGCGACGCCCGCCTTGAGCAGGACGCTGTGGGCGGCGGGTTCGACGCGGTCCTGGTAGCGGTTGCCCGCCTCGGTGTTCTCGCGGGCGAGTTCCTCGAGGACGGGGTTCGTCAGTTCCTGCCAGCTGGCGGCGTCGAGCGTGCGGGGGTCGTCGGTGGCGCCGGCGGCGAGCAGTTCGTCCTCGGCGTCACGCAGGGGTTCGGTGTCGTGGCTGCGCCAGTAGGCCTGGAAGATCTCGCGTTCGGAGCCGGGCATGAGCTCCAGGTTGACCTCGTAGAGCAGCTCGCGGTGGGCGACGAGGTCGGAGATCGCGCGGATCTCCTGGGCGGTGATGCTCTTGCTGATGAGCGAGGAGACCACCAGGGCGTCCTCGCGGGAGAGCATCTCGCGGGCGCGCACGATGCCGACGAGGGCGCGGCCCTGCTTGTCCATCTCCACGTTCTCCAGGGCATGGAGATTGGTGAGGAAGCTGTAGCAGGGGTCCACGAGGCGGTTGTAGAAATCCAGCGCCTGGATGCGGCCGACAGCGCGGTTCTCCACGGAGCGGCGCAGTGAGGTGAGGTCGTCGAGGGCGTCGAGGAGGCGGGTGAGCCGGCCGGCCGCCTGGGTGTTCAGGGAGTCGACGACACCGGGGTCCTTGGCGTTGGCGCGGATCCTGGCGATGGCCCGGTCGGTGGCGGCGCGGTCGCGGCGGAGCGTGGGGAGGGCGTCGGAGGCGCGGGGGTCGGCCAGGTACACGAGGGTCTGGCGGCGTTCCTTCTGGATGACGCGGACGGTTTCCTCGAGTGGGTGGCCCACCTTGTCGACGATGTAGCCGACGTCCAGGAGTTGGCCGGCCTCGCGGCCGGTGATGAGTGTCGCGAATCCCCACAGGCCGGTGAGGGAGAGGAGCGGCACCAGGAGCAACGCCACGATCTTCCTGCGGATCGACTTCCCGCGAAAGCGCATGGCCTCCCCCACTCGCACCCGCCCTGCCGTCCGGCGTGGGTGTACACATCAACACATCAATAAACGGCGTGAGCCTACTACTGCATCACGGACAACTCGAAGGGACGTCCGGGCGATTTTCAGCCGGACCGTGCCGCACAGATCATGAGTTGTCCTGGTATTCGGGGAGTTGACAATTGGCGGTGTGGTGGATGACACCTGGCAGAGCGTCACTGTGGACTGGGCGGCGGTTGGCTGGAATTGCCCGTTCCGGGGGAATCTTCGCCGTCGGTCGTTCGTCTTTCTGTACGGGGAGGCGAGAACTGTCGGCGTAAAGCGGCTCAAGACGGGCAGCCACCCTGAAGACGGTCGGTGGTGGGGAGTGGCGGTTCGATGGAGACGGCACGGCGCGAACTGTGGGTGGAAGAGCCGGTGGGGAGGCGCAGGCTCCCCGACCCGGTGCGTACGGCGGCGGTGCGTGCCGTGCTCATCGCGGCGCTGACGCTGATACAGGCGGTGGTGGCGTTCTTCTGCACGATCACGGCGTCCTGGCTGGCTTTCCCGATGGTGCTCAGCAGTGTCGGCAGCACGGTGGTGGCGACGTGGGCCGTGCTGGATGTGTGGGTGACCCGGCAGGTGTGGAACCAGCGCCACGGTGTCGTGTCGACGCCCAGCAGTACGGCGCGTCAGCTGCGGCGGGAGCGGCGCCGGGCGCGGCGGGCGGCCCACACGGAGGCCCGGGCGGAGGCCCGCGAGGCGGCGCGCATACGGGGCCGGCGGGGCGCGGGCGACAACCGGCTGTCGCGAGCCTAGGCGCGGCGCCTGGGGCTCTCGGGCCTGGTGTCGGGCTCGTTGCCGGGCCTGATGTCGGGCTCGTTGCCGGGGCGGCTCGGCGAGCGGGCGGCGTCGGTGCCTCGCGAGTCGGCTCGTGTGTGGCGCGCATGCGCGGCGGTCTGCCCGCGTCGCGCCGTTTGAGGGGCTCGCTCCTGCACCGGCGCGGGCGGGGCCTGCGGGTGCTGCGGCCCCGCAGGCCCCGCCCGCGCCGGGCACCTAGTCGGCGATCGTCGCCTCCGGGTTTGGTGTGCGCTTGAACATGCGGGTGGCGGTGATCTCGCCGTGGACCACCGTTTCGCCGTCGGCGGGCGGCTGCGGCAGGCCGGGGCGCAGGTGCTCCTCCACGTTGATGTACTTCAGGCCCGCCCGCAGGTCCGCGTCATTGCGCAGCCGGATGACCAGCGGGAACTCGGCGAGCGCGGTCGTGTCGAAGAGGCCGGTGGTGTAGAGCAGCTGCACGCCCAGCGCGTCCGACACCGCCCGCTGGAGCTCCAGCAGGTACGTGGCGTTGGCACGGCCGATGGGGTTGTCGAGGAACAGCGTGCCGGCGTGCCGGTGCTTGTCGCGGCCCCGGTCGTTGCTGCGCAGGGCGGCCATCGTGCAGTACAGGGCGATGGCGGCGGTGAGCAGCTGGCCGCCGGAGAAGACGTCGCCCATCTGCCCGACCGGAACCCGCTCGGCGCGCAGCACCGCGTCGGGCTTGAGGATCTCCACCGCCACGCCCCTGGGCTGGAGGGCGGCCTGGACGCCGCGCAGCAGCAGGGACATGCCGTCGCGGCGCAGGTCGGAGTTCTTCTTCACGGCCGCGCGGGTCGCCTCGTCGATGACCTCGCCGAGCCGCTCGATGAGCGTGGCCTGGTCGGGTTCCTCGAAGCGGATCCGCAGGAACTCCTGCCCGGACCATTCGCCGAGGCCCTCGGGGAGCCGGGACAGGCGCTGTGCCGAGCGGAGGGTGGCCAGCGCGGACTCGACCAGGCCGCGCAGCCGGTCGACGATCGAGTCGCGGTTGCGCTCCAGCTGCGCCAGCTCGTCGGTGAGGACGCGCAGCCGGGGCGCGAAGGCGTCGGCCCACTTGGCGGCGTGCTCCGGCAGGGCCGAGGCGGGCAGTTCGCGGATCTGCTGCCGGGCGGGGGTGCGGACCTGCTCGTAGCGGGTGGAGTTGGCGTGCCGTACGAGGATGTCACAGGCTTCGCGTACGGCGGCGTCGGCGGCCGACAGGTCGGCCGAGCAGCCGCGCAGGGAACGCCGCGCCTCGGCGGCGGACTGGCGCGCCTCGTCCAGGCTGCCGGGGTACGGCTCGGGGGTCTCCTGGTCCTCGTCGGTGTGCTCCCTGAGCAGGTCGCGGAGAAGGGCGGCCGTCTCGTCGAAGCCGCCCGCCGCGTCCTCGGCGGCGCGGTGGGCCTGGAGGAGCCGGGCGTGGGTGGCGCGGGCGGTCTCCAGCGCGTCGGTACGGGTGGCCAGTTCGGTGGTGGCGGTACGGAGGAGGGACTGGGCGTGGTCGGCGTCGGCCGGCACCAGCTCCTCGGGCAGCTCGGTGTGCGACTCGCCGTCCGCGGGGGCCAGGCGCTCGGCCTCACCGCGCAGCCGGCCGAGCTTCTCGCTGGCCTCCGAGGCGCGGGACTCCAGCATCTGGACCAGGGACTCGGCGCGGGCGGCGGCGGCCTGGCGGGACGGGCCGTCGGCGCCGTCGGGGCTCTCCAGGAGCTGGGCGGCGCGGGTGCGGACCTTGTTGGTGAGCCGGTCCAGCTCGGCGAGGGCGGCGCTCTCGTCGCTCTCGGCGCGGGCCTGCTCGGCGCGCAGGTCGGCCCCGACGCCGACCTTCTCGTACAGCTGGGAGGCGGCACGGTAGGCCTCGCGGAGGGCGGCGAGCGGCACGCGCGGGGCGTCGGCGTCCTCCTCGGGCACGTTCTCGGGGGCGCCGGCGATCTCGGCGCGCTCGGCGCGCAGCGCGCGGGCGGTGCGGTGGGCGTCGTCGGCGGCGCGCTGGGCGGCGCGGCGGTCCTCGTCGGCGGCGCGGGCGCGCTCCAGGCAGGTCTGGGCGCGGGCCTCGTACTCGGCGGCCTCGTCGGCCAGTTCACGGAGCCTGGCCTGCCAGCCGGCCCGCTCGCGGAGCCGGAACGCCAGGCCCGCGAGGGCGTCGGCGACGCGGCGGGCCCGCTGGGCGGCTTCCTGCCGCTCGTCGCGCACGCGGGCGGTGTCGGCCGCCGCCTCGTCCGCCTCGGCCCGTACGGTACGGGCTTCGGCGAGCGTGGCCTCGGCGGCTTCGGCGGCCACGCGCGCGGTGGCGGCGGCTTCCGCGAGTTCGGTCAGCGTGCCGGGCGGGCAGTCGGCGCGCCAGGAGCCGATGCGGGCGGCGAGCGACCGGTCGCCGGTGAGCCGGGCGGCGAGGGCGCGGATCTCCTCGTCGCGGGCGGCGGCGCGGGCGCGCAGGGCCTGGCGCTCCTCGTCGGCGGCGTGCTCGTCGTGCATGGCCGGGTTCGGCGGGACGAGGAACACATCCGTGTCGGTGCCGGCCGGCCCCGGTACGGGTGCCAGGAGCGCGGCGGCGGTGCCCACGGCCACGGCGGAGCGCGGCAGCAGGGCGGCGCGGGCGAGGGCCTCGCGCGCCCTGGCGTACGAGACGGGGTCGGTGATGACGACACCGTCGACCAGCTCGGGCCGGGCGGCGAGCACGGCGGCGTGGTCGGCGGGGTCGACCGCCTGGGCGAGGTAGCGCCAGCCGGGGAGGGCGGGGATGCCCTGCTCGCCGAGGTACTCGACGGTGGCGAGGACGTCGGGGCCGGGCGGCAGGAGCCCGCCGTCGCCGAGGGCGCCGAGGATGCGGGAGTCGTCGGCGGCGGCGGTGCGCAGCTCGAAGAGCTTGCGTTCGGCGGAGGCGATGCCCTGGTCGAGGAGGTCGCGCAGTTCGTCCGCGTACCGGTCGAACTCCTCGGCCGTGAGGGGGCCCTGGGCCGCCCGTACGGGCGCGGCGGCCGCCTCGTCCGGCTCCCCGCCCTGGCGGGGCTGGGGAACGGCGGGCCTGGCGGCGCCCGGCAGGCTCAGCAGCTCGGCGAGGCGTTCCTCGGCGGCGATGGACTCGGCGGCGCGGCGCTCGGCCTGGTAGGCGTTCTCGGCGGCCTGGGCGGCGTCGGCGGCGCGGGCGGCGGCCAGTTCGGCGCGGGACTCGGCGGCGGCGGCCTCACGGGCGCGGTCGGCCGCCGTGCGAGCGGCGTCGCGGGCCGCGTCCCAGGCGGCGACAGTGGTCTTCTCGGCGTCGCTGGCGGCGAGCGCGGCGCGGGCCGGGTCGGCGTCGGGGGCGGTGTCGTCCAGCCATCCGGCCCGTACCGCTTCGGCGGTCTCCTGCTCCACCTCGGCGAGGCGCTGGCGCAGGTGGCCGGCCTCGCTGCGGGCGCGCTGGGCCTCGGTGGCGGCGGCGGTGGCGTCGCGGTGGGCGGTCTCACCGGCCTCCTGGAGGGCGGCGGAACGCTCCTCCTCCTCGCCCGCGTGCCGCTCGCCCTCCTCGGCGGCCGCGTGCAGCGCCCGTACGAGGTCGGCGGCGGCCTTGGCGCGGGCGGCGAGCGCGGGGGCGGCGTCCCGCTCGGCCTCGCGGATGGCGGCGGCCACGCGCGCGGAGCGGTCGGCTGCGGCGCGGTGCCTGAGGACCGCCTCGGCGGCCTGCCAGGCGGCGTGGAGGGTGCGGGCGTCGGACAGCTCGCGGCGCTGGGCGGCGGCGCCCTTCTCGGCGGCGGTGAGAGCCAGGGAGGCGTGGCGGTAGGCCAGTTCGGCGGCGATCAGTGAGGCGCGGGCGCGGGCCTGCTCGGCCTCGGTGACGGTGTGGGCGGCGGCGGTGACCTGCTGGGCGAGTTCGGCGGTGCGGCCGCGTTCCTCGGCGGCGCGGGCGGAGAGGCGGCGGGCCAGGGTGCGGGTGCGGCGCTCGGCGCCGGCGTGGATGTCGCGGGCACGCGCGCGCGTGTCGGCCGCTTCGACGATGCGGCCGAGGAGGTCGACGGAGCCGGCGGTGAAGTCCCGTTCGGCGGTGAGCTCGGCGCGGCGGCCGAGCTTGTTGCCGAAGCCGCTGACCAGGTCGGCGAGGCCGTCCGTGTCCCGGGTGTCGGTGACCGCGCGCAGCAGCAGGTCGGTGAAGTCGGAGTCCTTCTTGACCGCGAAGAGGCCGGCGGCCTCACCCTCGTCGGCGTTCATCTCCCGCTGGTAGCGGAACAGTTCGGGGTCGAGGCCGAGGTCGCCCAGGTGTTCGTTCCAGCGGTCGTGGATCTCCTCCCAGTACACCTCCAGGTGCGGGTACGCCTTGCCGGCCTCCGTGAGGGCGTCGCGGAAGCCCTTCATGGTGCGGCGGCGGCCCTGCGCTCCGGAGATGCCTTCGGCGGGCGGGCGTACGGAGGTGGCCTCGGTGACGGGCAGGTTGTCCAGACTCAGCCCGGGCCCCGGCCTGAAGGAGTACCACGCCTCGGCGAACTTCCGCGGATCGTTGGAGACCTGCCTCCCCCGCCATTCGCTCACCTTGCCGACCACGACGCACTCCCCGGTCAGCGTGTGCTGCCACTCCAGGGCGACATGCCCGCAGTCGTCGGCGAGCAGGAACTTCCGCAGCACACCGGAGCTGGCGCCACCCAGGGTGTTCCGGTGGCCCGGCAGCATCACCGAGAAGATCAGCTTGAGCAGAACGGACTTGCCGCCGCCGTTCTCCAGGAAGAGCACACCCGCGGGCGCGGGGCGGCGCGGCGGGCCGACGGGCTCCTCCTCGAAGAACTCCGCCTGTGTGGGGGCGGGGTTGGGCACGGGCGCGCCCACTCCGCGCAGGTCCAGCACGGTGTCGGCGTAACGCGCACCGGCGGGCCCGATGGAGTAGAGGCGGACCCGGGACAACTCGTACATGGCGGGGGACTCTCAGTCGTGTTCTGTCGTGTTACGCGTGGAAGGGCAGGCCGGCGTCGGCGGCCAGCTCCAGGTCGTCGCCCTCGGGCGGCGGCAGGAGGGTGGCGGAGCCGTCGGTGACGGGGACGACACCCAACTCCAGCAGCTCGGCCATGGCGGCGCTGCCCGCCATGTCACGGACCTGGAGCTGGTAGCGAGCGGTGGTGCGGTACGAGCCACCGCCCTCGTCGCCGGTGCGCTGGAGGAACCCCGAGTCGGTGAGGAAGGCGACGGCCTTGCCGATGATGCCGGTGGTGGACCCGGCGAGCCGGCGGGCGTCCTTGGTGGCGCCTGTCGCGCTGCGCCGCGCGTAGATACGCCAGGCGGCCTCCAGCCCGGGGGCGTCGGTCACGGGATCGGTGTTCTCCCCCTGATCCTCCGCGCGCTCTTCCAGCCGCCGGCAGGCCTGGCGTACGAAGGCGTCGACGCCGTTGACGGTGATGCGGCCGATGTACCCGTCGTCGGCGAGGTCCTCGGGGCGGGGGAACGCCATGGCGGCGACGGCGAGGTGGGCCAGACCGTGCAGAAAACGGTCGCCGGAGTCGGTGGAGGCGCGGCGGGCGTAGTCGCCCATGCGGACGGCGAAGACCGAGTCCTCGGCGGCGGTGACGGCCATGCCGGCGCGCGGGGACACCTCCAGGACGATGAGGCCCAGGCCTGTGGCGACGGCGTCGGCGACGCGTGCGAAGGCGGGTTCCTCGCGGTAGCGGCGGAGCAGGTCGGCGTACTCGGCGTCGCGGGCGGGGAGCAGCTTGGGCTGGAGCCCGAAGGAGACCAGGCGCGCGGCGTCGGCCGCGTCGGCGGGCGTGACGGTGCCGGACGCGGCGGCCTGAGCGGCCTGGGGGGCGTCCGGTTCGCTCCACGCGTCGGCGTGCTCGGCGTGGTGGTCGCTCACGGCTGGGGCTCCTTGGTGCGGGTGGATCGTGGTGGTGGGACGGTGTGGGCGGCTCGTGCCGGACGTGTCACGCGCGGCATCAGACGGTCACCGCCCGCGCCCGGCATCCGGCCGGGTGGGGCCGTGCAGGGTCGTCCCCGCAGAGGTTGGCGGCGAGGTTTGGGCTCCCCGACTCGAAACCCAAGGCCGCCGGCCTCGAGGAGACGAGCCCGGAGGGGCCACGCCCCCACCCACCGGGCGTGGCCGCCCGCCCCGGACGAGCACCCCCCGGGGCGAACCGGGAACGGCACCCCCCCCCGGGGCGAACCGGGAACGGCACCGCCCCGGGGCGAACCGGGAACGGCACCGCCCCGGGGCGAACCGGGAAGGGGCGCCGCCCCGGTCCCGTTGTGCCCACCCGTCCAGCCCTGCGGGACGACTGCCCACAACGGGAGGGACCCCACCGGGACGATTGCCCACAACGGGAGACGGCGTGTACCGCCCCCGGAGGGTGGACGGACGGCGGCCGCGCGCGTCATGCCGCGTCCGTGCGGCCGGCGGCCATGCCTGCCGCGTCCAGCAGGGCGGTGCCGACGATCAGGTCGGCGCCGCCGAACTCCGGGTCGTCCAGTTCGGTGCCGTCGTCGACGGCGAACAGCAGGCGCTCCTCGCCCTGCCGGTAGGCCGTACCGACCGGTGGGCTGGCCGCGTGTATCGCCAGCAGGGCGACCAGGTAGGGCAGTTCGGGATCGCGGCGGCGGGCCTCGGCGAGCAGGCCGGAGAGCCGGCGGGGCGCGTCGTGTTCGAGGTCGAGCAGTTCCATGGCGCTCGCCAGCTGCTCCTCGCTGAACCGGCTGTCGTCGGGCGTCGCGATCAGGTCGGGCTCCGGCATCTCGGCGCCCAGGTGTTCCCGTTCCACCGGCGGGGTCAGCAGCAGGTCGACCAGGTCTCCCATCCGTACCGATCCAGGGGTGCGCAGGCCCGTGCCGTGGGCGAAATACGCGTCGGTGACCTTGATCGCCCGCTCCACCGGCAGCGGCAGGACGGGGGCGACCAGCTGGCCGTACAGGTCGAGTCCCGCGCGGGCGGTGGGCTGGGCGAAGGCCTGCCGGTCCTGTTCGGCCCGGAACAGCGGTCCTGCCTCCAGGAGCCGGGACTGGAGCTGGGTGTGGCGGCGGATGCAGTCCTTGACGATGTCGACGAGCTCGGCCGCGCGGCGCTTGTGCTCGTGGTCCTCGGCCTCGTCGCGCGCCTTGCGGATGTTGGTGAGGATGGCGTTCTCGTGGCGGTACCGGTCGGCGACGTGGTCGAGCGCCTCGTCGATCATGTCGGGGACGGTGCTGAGCCAGTCGACGGCGCGGACATTGCGCCGGGTGGCTTCCAGGGTCTTGCGGAGCGTTTCCGCGTACTGCACGGTGCGGTACCGGGCCTGTTCGGCGGCGAGCTGGGCGTCGGCGAGCCGGCCGCGGCTGATGAGCACCTCCAGCTTCACCTCGGCGGCGATCTGCGCGCTGGTGACATCGGTGTCGAGGGCGCCGACGAGGACGTTGACCGCCTCGTCCGTCGTACGGAGGTAGACGGCGCCGCCGTACCCGGGGACTTCCTCGATGAGCTTGAAGTCGTAGTCACGACGCACGTACACACCGTCGGTGCCGAACGTGCCGTACACGGCGCGGAAGCCGCGGTCGACGCTGCCGACGTTGATCAGGTTCTCCAGCACCCAGCGGGCCACCCGCTCGTGTTCGGCGGCGGGCCGCTGCGGGGCCTGGGCGGCGACCCTGGGCAGCAGCCGGGCGACGATCTGCTCGTGGTCGGCGCCCGTGTCGAAGTCCATGTTGAGCGTGACGAGGTCGATCGCGGCGAGGGCGACCTCCGCCATGGCGTACGTCGAGTACTCCCCTGCCAGGTTCGCCTTGCGCGCGTCCAGGTCGTGCAGGGGCGCGGTGCACGCGAGCGCGCGCAGCCGCCGCGCGAGCCCTTCGTCGGCGGCCGGGCCCAGTGCGGGCCGCGGCCCCGCGCTGAGCTGGGGCGGAACGAATTCCGTCGAGGCAGGCGAAGTCACGCTGCACAGATTAGGTCCTCGCACTGACAACGGTCGAAACGGCGCAGATGGGCCCCTGTGGGCCCGCTCGCCGGCCCACGCACGGGGCGGTCGTGTGTCAGCCGGCGACCGTCGGCGGGTCGGTTTCGACCAGATGGGCATAAACCTGGACCAACTGCTCACGGGAGTCGTCCAGGTAGTCCGCGAGCAGCCGCTCGGCCTTGGTCCGCTCCCCCGCCCGCAGAGCGTCCAGAATCTCCCGGTTTCGGATGAGATAGGGCTCGTGCAGCGCGCGTGGGTCGTCCACCACGTGGAAGACGAGGCGGAGTTCGGCGAGGACGCCGCGCATCAGCTCGTCCATGCGGGCGCTGCCGGCGAGCGCGACCAGCTCCCGGTGGAAGTGGATATTGGCGGTGGAGACGCCCTTCCAGTCACCCTCGCGCGCGTCCCGCTCCCCGTCGGCCACCGCCCGGGTCAGCCCGTCGAGCGCGAACGGCGGCTCGCCGAGGTCGTGCACGACGGCGCACTCGACGAGCCGCCGCGTGCGGTAGATGTCGACGACGTCGTCGACGGCGAGGACCCGTACGAACACCCCGCGGTTCAGCTCGTGGACGAGCAGCCGCTCGTGCGTGAGCAGCCGGAACGCCTCGCGCAACGTATTGCGCGACACCCCCAGCGCGCCGCCGATGCTGTCCTCCGAGAGCCGCGTGCCGGGCTGGAAGAACCCTTCGGCGATACGAGTGCGCAGGATGTCCGCGACCCGCTCCGCGGTGCTCGTACGCCCCAGCAGCGCCCGGTCGTCCGCCAGTCCGCCGCCCCGCTCGCTCTCGGAGCCCGTCGTTCCCACAACGCCCTCTTCTCGTCCGTCCGCTGCCGCCCCGCTCATCGTAGAAGGAAACGTGGAAGCAAGAACGTGGGAACGAATCCCTTGTCGGATCGTTCAACAATCCCTACCTTGGGGACACCGCACGGTTCCCGCTCTCCTCTGCGAGGTGCAGATGAGCACGACCCAGACCCCTCGGACCTCCCCCGCCGAAGTGCCCGAAGACACCGGCGCGTTCGCCTGGCTGCGCGCGCTCGGCCCGCGCGGCCGGCGCGCCTTCGGCGGCGCGTTCGGCGGCTACGCCCTGGACTCCTACGACTTCTTCACGCTGCCCCTGAGCATGGTGGCGATCTCCGCCTACTTCAGCCTCAACAGCGGCCAGACCGGCCTGCTCACCACCGTCACACTCGTCGTGTCGGCCATCGGCGGTGTCCTCGCGGGCATCCTCGCCGACCGGATCGGCCGCGTGAAGGCCCTGATGATCACGGTCATCACGTACGCGCTCTTCACCGTCCTGTGCGGTTTCGCGCCCAACTACGAGACGCTGCTGGTCTTCCGTGCCCTTCAGGGTGTGGGCTTCGGCGGCGAGTGGGCGGTCGGCGCGATCCTCGTCGCCGAGTACGCCTCCGCCAAGCACCGCGGCCGTACGCTCGGCGGCATCCAGAGCGCCTGGGCGGCCGGCTGGGCCCTCGCCGTCATCGTCTACACGCTGGTGTTCCACTTCCTCGACCCGGACACCGCGTGGCGCGTGATGTTCTGGACCGGCGCCCTGCCGGCCCTGCTCGTGATCTGGGTCCGCCGGAACGTCGAGGACGCGCCGCACGCCGCCGAGGTACGCAAGTCGAGCAGCGAACGAGGCTCCTTCACGGCCATCTTCCGGCCGGGCCTGCTGCGGACGACGCTGTTCGCGACGCTGCTCTCCACCGGGGTCCAGGGCGGCTACTACACGCTCGCCACCTGGGTGCCGACGTACCTGAAGACCGACCGCGGGCTGACCGTGGTCGGTACGGGCGGCTATCTGGCCTTCCTGATATCCGGCGCCTTCATCGGGTACCTGACGGGTGGTTACCTCACCGACCGGCTGGGCCGGAAGCGCAACATCGTCATCTTCGCGTTCCTGTCGGCGGTGTGCATCCTCGCGTACACGAACATCCCCGCCGGGGCGAACGGTCTCGTCCTCGTCCTGGGCTTCCCCCTCGGCTTCTGCATGTCGGCCATCTTCAGCGGGTTCGGCTCGTTCCTCGCCGAGCTCTATCCGACGGCGGTACGCGGCACGGGCCAGGGATTCACGTACAACACCGGCCGCGCGGTCGGGGCGTTCTTCCCGACCCTGGTCGGCTTCCTCGCGGACAGCTGGGGCGTGGGCGGCGCGCTGGTCTTCGGCGCGGTCGGCTACGGCATCGCCGTCCTGGCCCTGCTCGGCCTGCCCGAGACGCGCGGCCGCGAGCTCGCGTAACGCAGCGGAAGGAGACACCACCATGACCTGGGCCTCGATCGACCTGAACGCCGACCTTGGAGAGGGTTTCGGGCGCTGGCGATTGACGGACGACGAACAGCTCCTGTCGGTCGTCACCAGCGCCAATGTGGCCTGCGGCTTCCACGCCGGGGACGCGGTCACGATGCGGCGCGTCTGCGCGCTGGCCGCCGAGCGCGGGGTACGGATCGGTGCCCAGGTCTCCTACCGGGACCTGGCGGGCTTCGGACGGCGCTCCATGGACGTGCCGTACGACGAGCTGGCCGCGGAGGTGGCGTACCAGATCGGCGCCCTGGAGGTGTTCGCCAGGGCGGCCGGTGCACGGGTGTCGTACGTGAAGCCGCACGGGGCGCTCTACAACCGCGTCGTGCACGACGAGGGGCAGGCGCAGGCGGTGGTCGACGGCGTGCTGCTGACCGGCGAGCGGCTCCCGCTGCTGGGCCTGCCCGGCTCCCGGCTGCACGAGATGGCCGAGAAGGCCGGGCTCCCGGTCGTCACCGAGGCCTTTGCCGACCGCGCGTACACCGCCGACGGCACGCTCGTGCCGCGCCGCGAGGAGGGCGCCGTCGTCACCGACCCGGCGGCCGTCGTCGAACGGTCCGTGTCCATGGCCAGGTTCGGCGTGGTCACCTCCCGCTGCGGACGCTCGGTGGCCGTCCGCGCCCGCTCACTGTGCCTGCACGGCGACACACCCGGCGCGGTGGGCCTCGCCCGTCGCGTCCGGGCCGAGCTGGAGGCCTCGGGCGTCCGCGTGAAGGCCTTCGTATGAGGACCCTGGCGGTGGGCGAGCGGGCCCTGCTCGTCGAGCTCGACAGCGGCGAGGAGACCGAGGCCTTCCACGCCGAGCTGCTGCGCCGCCGGGCGGCCGGCGCCCTGCCCGCCGTGACGGAGATCGTTCCGGCGGCACGGACGGTGCTGCTGGACGGCGTGGAGGAGCCCGGGCGGCTCGCGGCGGTCGTCGCCGGGTGGGAGGTCGAGCCGCTCCACGCGCGCGTGGACCCGGCCGTCGAGATACCTGTCCGGTACGACGGGCCCGATCTGCCGGATGTGGCGGCCCTGTGGGGCGTGACGCCGGAGGAGGTGGCGCGGATCCACTCGGCGGCCGAGTTCCGGGTGGCGTTCTGCGGGTTCGCGCCCGGCTTCGGCTATCTGACGGGGCTGCCAGCGGCGTACGAGGTGCCCCGGCGGGCCACTCCGCGCACGGCCGTCCCGGCGGGCTCGGTGGCGATGGCCGGCCCGTACACGGGCGTGTACCCGCGTGCGTCGCCCGGCGGCTGGCGGCTGATCGGGACGACGGACGCGGTGCTGTGGGACCCCGCGCGGGACCCCGCCGCACTGCTGTCGCCCGGTACGCGGGTGCGGTTCGTGCCGCGGGGCGTGGGGGGCCGATGACCGACCGGGCCTTCGCCGTCGTACGGGCCGGGGCGCTGACCACCGTGCAGGACCGGGGCCGCTTCGGTCACGCGCACCTGGGCGTGCCGCGCTCGGGTGCCCTCGATCCGTACGCGAGCGGCCTCGTCAACCGGCTGGTCGGCAACCCCGTGGACGCGGCCGTGCTGGAGACGACCGTCAACGGGTGCGCGGTGCGCCCGCGCTGCGCGGTGACCGTCGCGGTGGGCGGCGCGCCGTGCCCCGTCACGGTGGACGGACGGCCGGTGGCGTGGGGCGCGGCGGTACGCGTGCCCGCGGGCGCCGTGCTGGAGGTGGGCGCCGCGGTGCGGGGCCTGCGCTCGTACGCGGCGTTCGCCGGGGGCGTCGCCGCCGAGCCGGTGCTGGGCAGCCGCTCCACGGACCTGCTGTCGGGGCTCGGGCCGGCGCCCCTGACCGACGGCGCCGTGCTGCCGCTGGGGCCCGAGCCGTCCCGGAAGGCGCCGGGCTGCGACACCATGCCCTGGCCTGGGCCGCCCGACGAGCTGGTGCTCCACGTCCGGCTGGGACCGCGCGACGACTGGTTCACCAGGTCGGCGCTCCGCGCCTTCGCCACGCGCGCGTACCGGGTGTCGCCGGCGAGCAACCGTATAGGGCTGCGCACCGAAGGCCCGGCCCTGGAGCGGGCCGTGGCGGGTGAGCTGCCCAGCGAGGGCATGGTCCTGGGGGCCGTCCAGGTGCCGCCGGACGGGCGCCCGGTGGTGTTCCTCGCGGACCATCCCACGACCGGCGGCTATCCGGTGGTGGCCGTCGTCCGGGAGCGGGACCTGGCGGCTGCCGCCCAGGCCGTGCCGGGGACGCCCGTCCGGTTCATCCCGGCCCGGTAGGACCGGCGGAACCGGTAGGGCTCCCATAGCCGCCACCCCCGGGCGTCATGACGACCAGGACGTCTCCGGGGCCGACGTCCACGACGTCCACTCCGCCCAGCCTCTGGACGGTGCCGTCCGCGCGCTCCACCGCGTTCTCGCCGAGCGCCCCGGGAGCGCCGCCGGCCATGCCGTACGGGGGGATCCTCCGGTGCCCGGTCAGCAGGGCCACCGTCATGGGCTCCAGGAACCGGATGCGCCGTACGACGCCGTCGCCGCCCCGCCACCGGCCGCGTCCGCCGCTGCCGTCCCGTACCGCGAAGGCGTCCACCCGGACCGGGTGGCGCCACTCCAGGATCTCGGGGTCGGTGAGACGTGAGTTGGTCATATGGGTCTGTACGGCGTCGGCCCCGTCGAAACCGTCCCCGGCGCCCGAGCCACTCGCCACGGTCTCGTAGTACTGCACACGGTCGTTGCCGAAGGTGACGTTGTTCATGGTGCCCGAGCCCTCCGCCTGGGCGCCCAGGGCGGCGTACAGGGCCCCGGTGACGGCCTGCGAGGTCTCGACGTTGCCCGCGACCGTCGCGGCCGGGTAGGTGGGGGCGAGCATCGAGCCGTCCGGGACCCGTACCTCCAGTGGCTCCAGGCAGCCGCTGTTGAGGGGGATGTCGTCGTCGACGAGCGTGCGGAACACGTACAGCACGGCCGCCATGACCACGGACGTGGGCGCGTTCGCGTTCCCGGGCTGCTGCGGTGAGGTGCCGGTGAAGTCCAGGACGGCACCGCGGCGCTCGCGGTCGACGCGGACGGCCACCTGGATGACCGCGCCGCGGTCCGTCTCGTACCGGTAGGAGCCGTCGTGGAGGGTGGCGACGATCCGGCGTACGGACTCCTCGGCGTTGTTCCGTACGTGCCGCATATAGGCGTGGACGACGTCGAGGCCGAACTGGTCGACCATGCGGTGCAGTTCCTCGATGCCCTTCTCGTTGGCGGCGATCTGGGCGCGCAGGTCGGCCAGGTTGGTGTCGGGGTCACGGGACGGGTACGGGGCCTCGGTGAGCAGCCTCCTGGTCTCGGCCTCGCGCAGTTGTCCGTCCCGTACGAGCAGCCAGTTGTCGAAGAGGACGCCCTCCTCGTGGATGGTGCGGCTGAAGGCGGGCATGGAGCCGGGGGTGATGCCGCCGATCTCGGCGTGGTGGCCCCGTGAGGCGACCAGGAAGCGGAGGTCGCCGGACGGTCCGAAGACGGGGGTCACGACCGTCACGTCGGGCAGGTGGGTGCCACCGTGGTAGGGGTCGTTGATCGCGTACACGTCGCCGGGGCGCATGGTGCCCTCGTTGCGCCGCAGTACCTCCTTAATGGACTCCCCCATGGAGCCGAGGTGGACGGGGATGTGGGGCGCGTTGGCGATCAGGTTGCCGTCCGCGTCGAACAGGGCACAGGAGAAGTCGAGCCGTTCTTTGACGTTGACGGAGTGGGCGGTGTTCTCCAGCCGAACGCCCATCTGTTCGGCGATCGCCATGAAGAGGTTGTTGAACACCTCCAGGAGGACCGGGTCGACGTCCGTGCCGACGGCGCTACGGCTCGGCCTGGGGCGGGCCCGGGTCAGGAGCAGGTGGCCGGTGTCGGCCGCGACGGCCTGCCATCCGTCGTCGACGACGGTCGTGGCGTCGGCCTCGGCGATGATGGCGGGCCCCGGCACGGTGTCGGAGGGCCGGAGGTCCTCCCTCCGGTGGAGCGGGGTGTCCCTCGGCTCGCCGTCCACGACCATCGCCACGGTCGCGCGTGGCCGCAATCCCCCTCCCTCGGCCGGTGGTTCGGCGCCGACGGGTCCGTGCGGCCCGGCGCGGCCCACCGCCTCTACCGTTACGGCCTCCACCACCAGGGGCTTGTCCATGGTGAAGCCGTATCGCGCGCGGTGGGCCGACGTGAACGCCTCGCTCATCGCCTGGGTGGAGGCGAGCGGTACGGGCAGGCTCGCGTCCGTCCCGGCGTAACGGATGAGCACGCGCGCGTGAGTGCTGATGGCGCTGTCGGGCAGCCCGTCGGCGCGCAGTTCGTCACTGGTGCGCCCGGCGAGCCGGGCGCACAGGTCCGCCACGCGCGCGTGGAGGGTGCCGTCCAGTTCCGCCTCGACCGACTGCTCCCGCATGGCGGTGGCATCGGCGAGCCCGATGCCGTACGCGGAGAGCACCCCCGCCAGCGGCGGCACCAGGACCGTGTCCACGCCGAGGGCGTCGGCGACCGCGCACGCGTGCTGGCCGCCGGCGCCGCCGAAGCTGGTCAGGGCGTAGCGCGTGATGTCGTGGCCGCGCTGTACGGAGATCTTCTTGACGGCATTCGCCATGTTGAGGACGGCGATCTCCAGGAAACCGGCGGCCACTTCCTCCGGCGTACGGGCGGTGCCGGTGTGCCGCCGCACCTCCTCGGCCAGGGCGGTGAAGCGGGTGCGCACCACCTCCGCGTCGAGCGGCTGGTCCCCGTCCGGCCCGAACACGGCGGGAAAGTGTTCCGGCTGTACGCGGCCGAGCATCACATTGGCGTCGGTCACCGTCAGCGGCCCGCCGCGCCGGTAGCAGGCGGGCCCCGGGTCCGCGCCGGCCGAGTCGGGGCCGACCCGGTAGCGCCGGCCGTCGAAGTGGAGGACCGACCCGCCGCCCGCCGCCACGGTGTGGATGTTCATCATCGGTGCGCGCATCCGCACGCCCGCCACCTGGGTGCCCAGCTCCCGCTCGAACTCACCCGCGTAGTGCGACACATCGGTGGACGTGCCACCCATGTCGAAGCCGATCACCCGCCCGAATCCGGCCTGCTCCGACGTACGCGCCATGCCGACGACCCCGCCCGCCGGGCCGGACAGTACGGCGTCCTTGCCGCGGAAGTGGGCGGCCTCGCGCAGCCCGCCGTTGGACTGCATGAACATCAGCCGTACCCCGGCGAGTTCGCCGGCGACCTCGTCGACGTACCGCCGCAGGATCGGGGAGAGGTACGCGTCGACGACCGTGGTGTCGCCGCGCGGCACCAGCTTGATCAGCGGACTGACCTCGTGCGAACAACTGACCTGTGTGAACCCGGCCGCGCGGGCGGCCTCGGCGACACGCAGCTCGTGGCCGGGGTGGCGGTAGCCGTGCATGAGGACAATGGCGGCGCTGCGGAAACCGTCGCCATGAGCGGCTTTCAACCGGTCCTCCACGGCGCCCGGGTCGAGCGGCCGGACAACGGTGCCATGGGCGTCGATACGCTCGGGCACTTCGACGACCCGGTCGTACACCGCTTCGGGGAGCAGGATGCGGCGGTCGAAGATCCGCGGCCGGTTCTGGTAGGCGATGCGCAGCGCGTCGCGGAAGCCTGCGGTGATGACCAGGACGGTGGGTTCTCCGCGCCGCTCCAGGAGGGCGTTGGTGGCGACGGTGGTGCCCATCTTGACGGAGGCGACCCGGTCCGCCGGTACGGGTTCGTCCGGCGCGAGCCCGAGGAGGAGCCGGACGCCCGCGACGGCCGCGTCCCGGTAGCGCGCGGGGTCGTGGGAGAGCAGCTTGCGGGTGACCAGGCGCCCGTCGGGCCGCCGGGCCACGATGTCGGTGAAGGTGCCGCCACGGTCGATCCAGAACTCCCAGCGCCCTGTCATTCCCCCATTCTGGCAAGGGGAACCTCCAAGGACACGGCGGCGAGCGCGGCGGACAGGGCGTGTTCGGCGCGCTGGTCGAGCCGTGCGCTGGTGCCGCGTGCCCAGTGCCGTACCTCCGCCCCGGCGAGCCGGAGCAGTTGGGGCAGCAGGTCGTGGCAGCGCCGCACCACCCAGCCGGTACCGGCCGTGGCCAGCCACAGCAGCGCGTCGGCGCGGCTCGGCGGCGGCTGCTGTGGCTCACGGGCCGGCGGGGCGCCGGTCGCCAGGCCGCGTTCGGCGAGCAGCGCGTGGAACCGGGCCGCGATGGTCCGGTGCCCGCGCTCGCCGGGGTGCAGCCGGTCGGCGCTCCACAGGGTGCGGTCGGCGACCCAGGCGGCGTCCGCCATGTGGAGGTGGACCGCGCCGTATCGGGCGGACAGGGCGTGCACGACAACGTTGACCGCCCGCTGGCGGCGGGCGAGGGGCCGCGCGAGCGGCGGAGGAAGGCCCAGCATGGCGCCCGGGTCGGGCAGGCAGGCCGTCAGGAGCACGGCGCCCTGGGCGGACAGCCGCGCGCAGACCCGGTCCAGGGCGAGGGCGAGTCCGGCGATGTCGAAGGTGCGGCGCAGGGTGTCGTTGACGCCGACGACGACGGAGACGACGTCCGGGCGGTACGCGAGGGCCAGGGGCAGCTGCGATTCGGCGACGTCCCTGCTCAGGGCGCCACTGAAGGCGAAGTTGCGGAACTCCACGGCTCCCGCGGCCCCCACGGCTCCCTCACCCGCGAGCCCGCCCGCGAGCAGCGCGGCCCATCCGCGCCCGCCCCCGCCGACGGGGTCGCCGACCCCCGCGGTCAGCGAGTCCCCCAGCGCGGCGAACCGCCGCACCACCGTCGCCCCGGCGCGCGTGGGACCGGGACCGGGCCTGAGTCCGTGTCCGAGTCCGCCCACCGTCCCGTGCTCGTCGGCGTTCCCGTCACCGGCCGACGGCGCCTCCCGCTCGGGCCGCGCTTCCGCCGGGACCCGGAGCCCATCGGGCGGGCCGGGTCTCCGGACCGGGCCGGGAAGCGGCGCCACGCGCGCGTGGAGCGCCTGCGGCAGCGGGACCTCTGTAGCGGCGCCTTGCGTGGCGTCCGTGGCGAGGCCCTCGGGCGAGTCGGAAGCGGGGACCGTCACGGTGGTCATGCCGGGACCTCCGGTCCGGGGGTGCGGGCCGGGTGTACGGGGGCGTCGTGGGCCGTGAGAAACGCCGCCACCGCCCGGTCCCAGCCGAAGAGTTCCGCCCGCGCGCGGGCCGCGGCGCGGCGGCGCTCCTCGGGACGGGCGAGGACGTCCGTCACGGCGTCGGCGAACGCGGCCGGCGTGTCCTGGGCGGCCGCGCCGGCGTCTCCGATGACCTCGGGGAGCGCGGAGGTGGCACTCGCGACGACCGGGGTACCGGAGGCCAGCGCTTCCAGGGCGGACAAGCCGAACGTCTCCGCCGGTCCCGGCGCCAGGCACAGGTCCGCCGACGCCTGGAGGGCGGCCAACTGCTCGCGGTCCGGGACGTGCCCGAGGAACCGTACGGGAAGCCCCCGCGCCCGCCGCTCCAGGCCGGCGCGCAGTGGCCCGTCCCCGGCGACCATCAGCGCCGCCCGGACGCCCCGTGCGCGCAGCTCCGCGAGGGCCTCCAGGGCCGTGCCGGGCCGCTTCTCGACCGACAGCCGTGAGCAGAGCAGGAGCAGCACGTCGGCTCCTGGCGGCGCGTACCGGGCACGTAGGGCGGCGCTGCGCCTGCCGGGCCCGAACCGGCGCAGGTCCACACCGAGCGGCGCGCGCACCACGTTGCGTGCCCCGATCCGTACGAACTCGCGCTCCGCCCACTCGGTGGTGCACACGATCCGGGTGTACGCCCACGCGCTGCGGCGGTTGAGCCGGTCGGCCGCCCGCGCGGCCAGGCCGGACGGCATTCCCCAGGTACGCAGGACCCCGTCCGCCGTCTCGTGGGACACCATCACGGCGGGCACCCTGGCGCGCCGGGCCCACTCGCCCGTCCAGCGCAGGGTGGTGCGGTCGGAGACCTCCAGACGGTCGGGGTCCAGCTCCTCCAGGAGCCGCCGCAGCCGCCGCCGGTCGGCCAGGGCGCGGTAGCCGCCCGTACCGGGCAGGACGGGCCCGGGCAGGGTGATGACGCGGCCCTGCGGGGTGATCCGGTCGCTGTCGTCCTCACCCGGCATCACCAGGACGGGTTCGTGACCGGCGGCGAGATAGCCGCGCCCGAGTTCGTCGAGCGCGGTGCGCAGTCCACCGGACGAGGGGGTGACGAAGTTCGTCAGCCGTACGATGCGCAGGCTCATGCCGCCACCACCGTCCGCTCGCCCAGCACCTCGCCGTAGTGGGCGATGAGCTGGTCGCCCACGGCGGCCCAGGTCCTGTCCTGGACCGCGGTCCGCGCGGCGCGCCCGTACGCGGCCCGCAGGGCGGGGTCGGCGGCCAGGGCGGTCACGGCGGTACGCAGGGCACCCGTGTCGTGCGGGGGCACAAGGAGGCCGGTCCGGCCGTGGCCGACCAGGTCCAGGGGCCCGCCGGCGGCCGGGGCGATCACCGGTACTCCGCTGGCCATCGCTTCCTGGACGGTCTGGCAGAACGTCTCATAGGGGCCGGTGTGCGCGAACACGTCCAGGGAGGCGAAGATCCGGGCGAGTTCGTCACCCGTACGGCGCCCCAGGAAGACCGCGCCGGGCAGGGCGGCCCGCAGCGTGCCCTCGCTCGGCCCGTCGCCGACGACGACCACGCGTACGCCGGGCAGGCCGCAGGCCCCGGCCAGGAGCTCCACCCGCTTCTCAGGCGCGAGCCGCCCCACGTACCCGACGAGCACCTCCCCGCCGGGCGCAAGCTCCCGGCGGAGCGCCGCGTCCCGCAGGTCGGGGCGGAAGCGCAGGGTGTCGACGCCGCGCGGCCAGAGCCGTACCCGCGCCACGCCGTGTTCCTCCAGGTCCCGGACGGCGGCCGTGGAGGGGGCGAGGGTCCGGTCGGCCGCGCCGTGCACGGCGCGCAGCCGCCGCCATGCGGCGCCCTCGCCCGCCCCCATGTAGGTGCGGGCGTAGCCGGCGAGGTCGGTCTGGTAGATCGCGACGGCCGGCAGCCCGAGCCGCGTGGCGGCCGCCATGCCGCGGACGCCGAGCACGAAGGGGCTCGCCAGGTGGACGAGGTCGGCCCGGTGGGCGGCGATCGCGGCGGCCACCCGCCTGCTGGGCAGCGCCACCCGGACCTGGGGGTAGCCGGGCAGCGGCAGGGAGGGGACGCGTACGACCGGACAGGGGGCGTCCGCGTCGGAGGTGCCCGCGGGGACGGAGGGTACGGCCGGGGCTATGACGAGCGGGTCATGGCCACGTGCGGCGAGGTGCCGGGCGGTCTGCAGGGCGCAGTGCGCCACACCGTTGATGTCGGGAGGGAAGGATTCGGTGACGATGACGACACGCATACGGGTGTTGTCGTCGCGCCCGGCGTGGCTCCGCCGACTTGGATCTTTCCGTGCGGGGAACGTCCCATGAGCGTTTGCCCGCACGCGCCCCCGCGCGGCGTC
The DNA here is from genome assembly GCF_002099185.1 of Streptomyces sp. CB03238. Lineage (NCBI taxonomy): Bacteria > Bacillati > Actinomycetota > Actinomycetes > Kitasatosporales > Streptomycetaceae > Streptomyces > Streptomyces sp. CB03238. The sequence goes on from NZ_NBCN01000026.1 coordinate 39,603, forward strand.
AGATCGCGGGCAGGTCCGGTCCGATCCTGCTCCGTACGGCGGTCTGCACCTCGTCCTCCTCGGCAGGGTCGGCGGCGAGGCGGCGCAGCCGCTCGGCCACGCGTACGTCACCGGTCTCGGCGTGCAGTGCGGCGATCTCCCTGGTGGTCTCCTCGCAGTCCCAGAGGCACTCGACGGCGAAGCCGGTCGGGAAGGAGGGGTCCGTGGCGGCGAGGGCGCGGGCTGTGCGCCCGCGCAGCTGGGAGGAGGCGGTTTCGCGGTAGATGTGGCGCAGTACGGGTGCGGCGCAGCCGACGCCCAGCCTGCCCGTGCCGTCGACGAGCGCGTAGAGCGACGGCGCGTCGGGCCCGTCGGCCCGTACCGCCTCGCGCAGCGCGCCCAGCACGAGCCCCGCGTCGCGAGCGTCGCCCCGGCAGGCGAGGACGCCCGCCGCGGAGGCGCCGAGCGCGTCGGGCCGGTGCACCCAGCCCCGCGCGCGGTCGACGGCCTCGTCGCCGCACATGCGCTCGAAGGCGGCGACGGCGGCTTCGGCGACGGTACGGGAGTCGCCGGCCGCCGCGGCCTCGATGAGGTCGAGCACGGCGGGGTCGCGCGCTTCGGCGAGGTAGTGCAGGGCGGCGCAGCGGGCGCCGTCCGGGCCGCCGCGGGCCGCCTCGACGATCAGCGAGCGGTCGTCGGGGCCGGCGACGGCGGTCAGGCAACGCGCGGCCGGCACATGGAGCGGGGAGCCGCGGTCGAGGCCCTCCTGGGCCCACTCGAAGACGGCCTGCACGCTCCAGCCGGGGCGGGGCCCGGTGGGGCGCAGCTGGCGCTGCCAGCGGTCGAACGAGCCCTGTTCCCGGGCCGCGCGCACGCGGCCGCCGATCGTGTCCCGCTGGTCCTCGGCCCACAGCCGCCACGGGCGCGGCTCGAAGGCGTCCCGTACGGCGGCGGCCAGCTCGGCGTCGCCCTCCGGGGTGGCGGGGAACCTGGCCAGGATCGGGGCGGCGAGGCCGCGCAGCGCGGAGTCGTCGTCGCGCAGGGCGAGCTCGTCGAGGGCCCAGGCCCAGTTGGCTCCGGTCGTGGCGTACCTGCGCAGCAGGACGAGGGCGTCCCCGCGGCCGTACGCGGCGAGGTGGCCGAGGACGGCGAGGGCGAGCCCGGTGCGTGACTCCTCGGTGTCGAGGATGTCCTCGGCGCCGAACAGGTGGGCCTCGATCTCCTCGAGTCCGCCGTGCAGATCCAGGTAGAGGCGTGCGTAGTAGAGGGAGCGGTTCTCGACCTGCCAGTCCTGGCGGGGGTCGTGGAGAACACAGTGGTTGAGGGCCGCGAGGGCTTCCGCCCGTGGCGCGGCGAGCGCGTGCAGCGTGCCGTCGCCGCGACCCCTCTGCAGCAGGCCGAGCAGGGTACCGCTCGGCGCTATGACTGGATCGAACATGGAAAATGCCTCACATCAAGCTGTCGACGCACCCGGAGAACACCGGGGATCCCGGGGTGACCGGGGAACGGTGATGACCTAGGCCGCGCAGCAACATGTGGAGCCGCCCGTCGTCTTCCGCTTGGTGTTGACCATCTTCCTCTGCCTCTCGTCGGTGGCCCCTTGCGGGCCCGACGTCATGATGACCCAGCCATTTCGCCACCGCGACCACATTTACGGCGCCACTCTCACCTGGCGTTCAGCACTCGTTCACCGGGACTCGAACAGCTCCAGGAGATGTGCCTTCCCAAACATCCTCGCGGTATCCGCCGCGGACGGAGTTCCGGCTTCCGGATCGGCGCCGGCGGCGAGGAGGGCGTGGACGATGGCGTCCTCGCCTTTGAAGACGGCTCCGGCGATCGGGGTCTGGCCCCGGTCGTTGACGCGGTTGGGGTCGGCACCGCGCTCGAGGAGGGCCGCCACCGCCTGCTCGTGGCCGTGGTAGGCGGCGAGCATCACCAGGGAGTCGCCCTTGTCGTTGGTGAGGTTCGGGGGCACACCGGCGTCGAGGTAGGCGGCGAGGGTGTCGGCGTCGCCCTGCCGTGCCAGATCGAAGACCTTGGACGCCAGCTCGATCACCTCGGGGTCCGGGGTTTCACTCATCGGACGTACCGCCTCTCACTTCGTTGACGCGCCATGGGCACATGGACGCGCGCGGCCACGACAGCCGCGTTGACCTGCAGGGACCCGGTTGTACCGGTACGCACGGCGAGGGCCGCCGTACGAGTGAACCGACAGGGTACTGCCCGGGCGCGCACATGACCCGGCCCGGCGGTGGCAAGGGATGTGCCGCGGTCGGCGGACGGGCCGCCACGCGGGCACCATGTCCGCCAGTCAAGTGAAAAGAGCATAATTTCACCCATTTGCATCTTTTATCACATAGATACTTGCTGTGAGGCTGGAAGTACTGAAGGTGACTGTCCCCTCACCCAGGAGATCCCCTCATGATCCTGTCCATCTCAGGCGTGGTACTGCTCGGCATCATCGTCTTCCTCTTCTTCAGGAAGGACGGGCTCAAGGCCTCCCACGCCCTCGTCTGCGCACTCTTCGGCTTCTACCTCGCGGGTACCGCGATCGCACCCAGCATCACGGCGGGCGGCGCGAGCCTGGCCAGCCTGCTGGGCGGGATCAAGTTCTGACGCCCAGCGGCCCCTTCCACGACTTCAGGATCAGGAGTACGACGTGGCCCGGCGCCCCCTTCTGCGCATCCCGAACCTTCCGAGCATTCCGAGCAGCCGGAGCATCCGGAGCGTCCGCAGTATCCGGAGCCTTCCGAGCAGCGCCGGTGCCCGGATCGCCCGCGGTCGGGAGATCGCACGGACGGCGGCCGACGGCGCCACGGACGTCCTCCATCCGCTGATCACGATCACCCGTGGCCTGCGGAAGCTGGCCGGGGCCGGGCGTGCCAAGTGGGCCGCGACCCCCAAGGAACGGCGCGGTCCCGCGCTGTTCCTGGTCGCGGCCTGCGTGCTGGTCGTCGCGCTCATCCCCTACGGGCCGATGCTGGCCCTGGTGTCGCTGATGGGCGCGGCGGCCTGGCAGGGGCGCAAACGCCCGGCCGTGAGGACGGGGCCCGACGAAGCGGAGGCCGAGCGGCTGCGGGCGCTGTACGAGGCGCTGGTGCCGTACTTCTCCGTCCCGGAGGACCCGAGCCCGCTGTTCACCCATGGCGGCGACTGGGCGAAGGCCTTCAGCGACTTCGCGTTCGACGGGGACGGGCGGCCGACGCGGCTGCGGATCACCTACCCGGCGTACTTCACCGATGGCGAAGCCGCGTCCCGGGCGAGGATCGAGCAACTGCTGCACACCAAGTCCGGGCGGGGCCGGGAGTACCTCTTCGACTGGGACGAAGAGGGAAACCAGCTCCTTATGCGGGTGCTCGCGCCGCTCTCCACCGAGGTGGCCGCCCAGCGTTTCGTCACCGTACCGGGCGAGACGGTGCTGGGTTTCACGGACCCCGAGGCGGTGCAGCGGACCGTCCCGGTGCGGGACGGGGACGAGTCGCGCGACGCGCCGCCCGTGGTGTGGCGCACGGGGCCGCGCTCGACGGAGCCGCACCTGCTGGCGGTCGGGCAGCCCGGCAGCGGCACCACCACACTGCTGCGGTCGGTCGCGCTCCAGGCGCTCCAGCACGGTGACGTACTGATCGTCGAGGGCAGCGGGACCGGGGAGTACGCCTGCCTCACCGGGCGCGCCGGCGTCCTGGCGGTCGAATGCGGGCTGGCCGGGGCGCTGGCGAGCCTGGAATGGGCGGCGCACGAGACCGAGCGGCGGCTGATCGCGGCGAACCGGGCCCGGCAGGCCGGGCACCCGGCGCCCGAGGACACCAGGCGGCCGCTGTGGATCCTGCTGGACCGGCCCAGCGTTCTCGGCCACCTGGCGGCGGCGGACGGGCGGACGGACCCGCAGTCGCTGCTCCAGGTCCCGCTGCGGCACGGCCGGGCGGCCCGTGTGACCGTGGTGGTGGCCGAGCAGTTCGACAGCCTGGACACGCTCAGCGAGGCGGTCTGGGCGCACACCCGCGCCAGGGTCGTGCTCGGGCCCGCCACAGCGGACCAGGTGCGGTGCGTCCTGGACGCCGCCCCGCACACCACCCCCACCCCATACGTCCCGCCCGGGCGCGGTTACGCCCGACTGGGCACGGGACCGGTGCTCCGGCTCCAGGTCCCGGCGACGCCCGACCCGTACGACGACGCGACGACGGAGGCGCACCGGCAGGCCGTCCTGGACCTGCTCCCGGAGCGCCACACGCCGCCCATGCCGCCCGGGCCGGCCGCGCCACCGGCCGTCGCCGTCGAGCCCGGCCCGGACGCGGCCGGGCTGCCGGCCGCCCCGGGGCCCGACCAGAACGGCCCGCTCCCCGGGCCCGCGCTCGGTCCCGCCCCGGGACCACAGCCGGCTCCGGACCCGGCTCCGGACCCGGCGTCGGCCCCGGCACCGGGCTCCCCGGCCGGCCGCCCGCAGGCCGCGCCGGCCGGCGGCTGAACCAGCGGTCTACGCCCGCCCCCTACACCTACGCCCGCCCCCTACGCCACGAACGTCCTCGGCGCCTCGCCCGAACCGGCGCTCGCGCCCGCCTTCACCAGCCGCGCCGCCGCAGCCAGCCGTACCGCGGCCTCGTCGGCGACCGGGCCGGCGACGGTGAACGGCAGCCTTACGTACCCCTCGAAGGCACCGTCCACACCGAAGCGCGGCCCCGAAGGCACCCGTACGCCGACCCGTTCGCCGACCTCGGCCAGCCGGGAGCCGGACAGGCCGCCGGTGCGCACCCACAGGGTCAGGCCGCCGCGCGGGACGTCGAACTCCCAGTCGGGCAGCTCCCGGCGTACCGCGGCGACCAGCGCGTCACGGTTCTCCCGCGCCTGGGCACGCCGCAGGGCGACCGCCTCCTCCCAGCCGCCGGTGCGCATCAGCCAGTTGACGCCGAGCTGCTCCAGTACGGGCGTCCCGAGGTCGGCGTACGCGCGGGCGGCGACCAGCGAGCGGATCACGTCGGGCGCCGCCCGCACCCACCCGATGCGCATGCCCGCCCAGAAGGCCTTGCTCGCCGAACCGACGGTGAGCACGGTGCTCCCGGCCGGGTCGAAGGCGCACACCGGCCGGGGCATGTCGAGCCCCTCCTCCAGGTACAGCTCGGTCATGGTCTCGTCGACGACGAGCACCGTCCCGGCCGAGCGGGACGCGTCGACCAGAGCCCGCCGCCGGTCCTCGTCCGCGAGGGCGCCGGTCGGGTTGTGGAAGTCAGCGACGACGTACGCGAGCCGGGGCGCGGCGTCCCGCAGTACCTGACGCCAGCGCGCGATGTCCCAGCCCTCCAGCCCCTCCGCCATCGCGACGGGCACCAGGCGGGCGCCGGCCTCCCGCATCAGCTGGAGGATGTTGGCGTACGACGGCGACTCCACGGCGATGCGTTCACCGCGACCGGCGAACAGATGGCAGATGGCGTCGATCGCGCCCATCGCGCCGGTCGTCACCATGATCTGCTCGGGCATCGTCGGGATGCCCCGTTCCGTGTACCGGTCGGCGAGCATCTGCCGCAGTGCGGGCAGACCGGCCGGGTAGTCCCCGTGGGTGTGGGCGTAGGGCGGCAGCTCTTCGAGGGCGCCCTGGAAGCCACGGGTGAGCCATGGCTCGGGCGCGGGCAGGGAGGCGCAGCCCAGGTCGATCATGGAGCCGAGGGACTCCGGGGGCAGCGGTTCGAGGCCGCGTGCGGGCAGCGGGTTCCCGGCGGGCACGGCCGTCCAGCTCCCGGCGCCCCGGCGAGACTCCAGGAACCCTTCGGCGCGCAGCGCCTCGTACGCGGCGGCGACCGTCGTACGGCTCACGGACAGGGCGAGGGCCAGCTCCCGCTCGGCGGGGAGCCGGGCGGCGACCGGGACACGCCCCTCCAGCACCAGCAGCCTGACGCCGTCGGCGAGCGCGCGGTAGGCGGGTGGCTTGCGGGTGCCGGGGCCGGCCGGCCGGGGCTGCTGCGCTTTCAGCTGCCGGGCAAGCTGGGCGGGGCCCACTGCCGAAGTCCATTCAGCCATGGAATTCAGTCCACCTTCCTCGAATTGGACCTGGTTGGAGTCCAAATCCCCGCCACAGAGTGACATGAGTCAGTCCACCACCACCACTTCGGGGGCACAACGTGTCGACGACGTCCGGCACACCGGATACGCGTTCGCACCGCACGCAGCGCCGGCTCGGCCGTCGGCTGCTCCAGCTCTACAGCGGCCTGACCCTGTACGGCGTGAGTTCGGCCCTGCTCGTCCGCAGCGGTCTCGGTCTGGAGCCGTGGAACGTCCTGCACCAGGGCCTGGCCGAGCTGACCGGCCTGACGATCGGTGTCGTCTCGATCGTCGTCGGCGCCGCCGTGCTCCTCCTGTGGATCCCGATCAGGCAGAGGCCGGGCCTGGGCACCGTCTCCAACGTGTTCGTCGTCGGTGTCGCGATGGACGCCACCCTCTGGCTCGTCCCGGACGCGCGAGGACTGTTCGCGCGGATCTCCCTGATGGTCGCCGGAATCCTCCTCAATGGGGTGGCCACCGGCCTCTATATCGCCGCCCGCTTCGGCCCTGGCCCGCGCGACGGGCTGATGACGGGCCTGCACCGGCTCACCGGCCGCTCCGTCCGTCTGGTCCGCACGACGATCGAGGTCACCGTCGTCACCGGCGGATTCCTCCTGGGCGGCTCCCTCGGGGTGGGGACCCTGCTGTACGCCCTGGCGATCGGCCCGCTCGCGCAGTTCTTCCTGCGTGTCTTCGCCATCACCGGTCCGGGCGGCGGCAGCACCGTGGTCGCTTCCGGGAAACCCGGGCAGGCCATACTGCGGCGGTGACTCGCGTACGCCATCCCTATCTGGACCACCCGTCCCCCCTCATACCCTTCGCCCATCGCGGCGGGGCGGCGGACGGGCTGGAGAACACGGTGGCCGCCTTCCGGCGCGCCGCCACGGCCGGTTACCGCTACTTCGAGACGGACGTGCACACCACCGCCGACGGCCGGCTGGTCGCGTTCCACGACGCCACGCTGGACCGCGTGACGGACTCCCGCGGCCGGATCCGGGACCTGCCGTGGAGCGTGGTGCGGCAGGCGCGGGTGGCGGGCAAGGAGCCACTGCCGCTCTTCGAGGAGCTGCTGGAGGAGTTCCCGGACGCCCGCTGGAACGTGGACATCAAGGCGGAGCCCGCCCTGGAACCGCTCGTCGAGGTCGTGCGCATGGCGGACGCCTGGGACCGGGTGTGCGTCGGCTCGTTCAACGAGGGCCGGGTGGCCAGGGCGCTGCGGCTCGCGGGCCCGCGCCTGGCGACCTCGTACGGGGTGCGAGGGGTGCTGGGCCTGCGGCTGCGTTCGTACGGGATCCCGGCGGCGCTGCGCGCGGGCGCGGTGGCGGCTCAGGTGCCGGAGGCCCAGAGCGGGATCCGGGTGGTGGACCGGCGCTTCGTGAGGACCGCGCACGAACGGGGGCTCCAGGTGCATGTGTGGACCGTGAACGATCCGGACCGGATGGCCGCGCTGCTCGACCTCGGGGTGGATGGCATCATGACCGATCATCTGGAGACGTTGCGCACGGTACTGACCGACCGGGGTGTCTGGGTCTGAACGTGCCCCCGTCTCCCACCACGGGGACGAACGAGGGGGCGGGCGTGAGCGACGCCGAAACCGCCGACAGGACCGCCGGTGAAGCCGGACCGCCCGACCGCCGGCGCGAGCAACGCGGCTGGTATTTCTACGACTTCGCGTGCTCCGTCTACTCCACGAGCGTGCTGACGGTGTTCGTCGGCCCGTATCTGACATCGGTCGCCAAGGCCGCCGCGGACGCCGACGGATTTGTGCACCCCCTCGGAATCCCGATCCGCGCGGGATCGGTTTTCGCGTACGCGGTGTCCCTTTCCGTCATCCTGGCGGTGCTGGTGATGCCGCTGGCGGGGGCGGCGGCCGACCGTACGGGACGCAAGAAACCGCTCCTGGCGGCGGCCGCGTACCTGGGGGCGGCCGCGACGGCGGGCATGTTCTTCCTGGACGGGGACCGCTATCTCCTGGGCGCCTTCCTCCTGATTGTGGCGAACGCCTCACTAGCGGTGTCCATGGCGCTGTACAACGCCTATCTGCCGCAGATCGCCGAGCCGGAGGAGCGCGACGCCGTGTCCTCGCGCGGGTGGGCGTTCGGCTATACGTCGGGTGCGCTCGTCCTCCTCCTGGACCTGGCCCTGTACACAGGCCATGAGTCGTTCGGGCTCTCCGAATCGGAGGCGGTACGGATCTGCCTGGCCTCGGCCGGGCTGTGGTGGGGCGCCTTCACCCTCGTACCGCTGCGGCGGTTGCGTGACCGGAAGGTGGCGCCCGGAGGCGAGGGCGCGGTCGGTTCGGGCTGGCGTCAGTTGCTGGCGACGCTGCGCGACATGCGCCGGCATCCGCTGACGCTCTCCTTCCTCCTCGCCTATCTCGTCTACAACGACGGCGTACAGACGGTGATTTCACAGGCGTCCATCTATGGCTCCGAGGAGCTGGGCCTGGAGCAGACCACTCTCATCACGGCCGTGCTGCTGGTGCAGGTGCTGGCGGTCGCGGGGGCGCTGGGCATGGGGCGGCTGGCGCGTACGTACGGCGCGAAGCGCACGATCCTCGGTTCGCTGGCCGTGTGGGCGCTGATCCTCGCGGGCGGGTATGTCCTGCCGGCCGGGGCGCCGGTGTGGTTCTACGCGCTGGCGGCGGCGATCGGGCTGGTTCTGGGCGGCAGCCAGGCGCTGTCGCGTTCGCTGTTCTCGCACCTCGTGCCGCGCGGCAAGGAGGCCGAGTACTTTTCGGCGTACGAGATGAGCGACCGCGGGCTGAGCTGGCTGGGACCCCTGGTGTTCGGGCTGGGGTACCAGCTGACCGGCAGCTACCGGGACGCCATCCTCTCGCTCGTGATCTTCTTCGTGCTCGGGTTCGTCCTTCTGGCGCGGATACCCGTTCGCCGCGCGGTGGCCGCCGCGGGCAACCCGGTGCCGGACCGGATTTAGACGCGGAAGTGAAAGGCCGGTAGTGTACGCCTTTGGCCTGCCAGGCGGACCGTTACTGCGTGCTCTGTAAGCAAAGACGCTGGGTGACATCTGCTGCCAGATGTGACAAACCGGGCACTGGTGGGTACAAAAAGGGGCGGCACGACGGGCGACGCATGACCCGCAACGGGAATCTTTACCGCCGACCGGACGTTGACCGGATGACGACGACAGCGACACCTGTCCTGTGGGCGACAAGCCCGGGAGGCACGATTCATGAGTGAGCGAGCTCTTCGCGGCACGCGCCTCGTGGTGACCAGCTACGAGACCGACCGCGGCATCGATCTGGCCCCGCGCCAGGCGGTGGAGTACGCATGCGAGAAGGGGCATCGGTTCGAGATGCCGTTCTCGGTCGAGGCGGAGATCCCGCCGGAGTGGGAGTGCAAGGTCTGCGGAAGCCAGGCACTCCTCGTTGACGGGGACGGCCCCGAGGAGAAGAAGGGCAAGCCGGCGCGTACGCACTGGGACATGCTCATGGAGCGGCGCACCCGCGAGGAGCTCGAGGAAGTGCTGGCCGAGAGGCTGGCGGTCCTGCGTTCCGGCGCCATGAACATCGCCGTGCATCCGCGCGACAGCCGGAAGTCCGCGTAAGCGCACAACACGGGCGTGAGCGCCTGGAGCACAAAGCCGCGGGGCGGCGGTACACCTGGTGTACCGCCGCCCCGCGGCTTTTGCGTCAGCGGGGTCAGCGGGTCAGTGGCGGGCGGGGACCCTCGTCGTCGTACGGACCCGGCCGACCGGGTGAGTCGTCGCGGATGACCTCACCCTGCACGACCTTGCCGTCGGGGCGGTGCATACGAGCCTGCTGGAAGGCGTCGCCCAGGGAACCGTAACCGGGCGCGGCCACGGCCCGCATACGCCGCTCCAGGGCCCTCTCCGCGTACCGCCCGGCCATGGCGCGCACGCCGGGGACGAGGAGCAGCAGGCCCGCCACGTCGGAGATGAGGCCCGGCAGCATCAGCAGCAGCCCGCCCAGCATCAGGAACCCGTTTCCGGTGCTCGCCCGGTCGGAAGCGGGCGAGGGCACCGCGCCCGGGCCCTGCTGTTGTTGCTGGAGCGTCTCGGTCAGCGCACGGAAGGCCCGCCGCCCCGCACGCTTGATCACCACGGCCCCGAGCACGCCACCGCCGACGAGCAGGGCGAGCACGGTGAATCCGCCGGCCGCGCCCGCCACGAGGGTCAGCAGCCAGATCTCGAGAACCAGCCAGGCGGCGATGGCGAGAGGAACGAGGGTGCGGGCGCGTGAGCGCCGTTTCGGGGCGAGAGGAGGCGGTGCGCCGGTCATCATGCTCCCAGTGTGCCTGGGAGCACGCCAGGACGGCGTAAAGGGCCGATCAGGCCGGATCCGAGGCCCCGAGGCCCCGGAGGGGGCGGCGGGACCGACGAGCTCAACGAGCGGAGGCTCCCTAGTTGCCGGACGAGCCCGACGAGCCCGAGGCCCCGGACGTGCCCGACGGGTCGGACGAGCCCGAGGCCTCGGAGGGGGCCGCGGGATCGGCGGTGTCCGACGTGGTCGGCGAGCCTGAGGAGTCTGCGGCCCCGGAGGTGCCGGACGAGCCCGACGGGGCCGAGGCCCCGGAGGGGGCTGAGGACTCGGAGGAGCCCGACGGGGCCGAGGGTCCGGACGAGCCGGACGAGGCGGAGGAGTCCGAGGGGCCGGACGAGCCCGACGTGCTCGGCGGGGCCGAGGGGCCGGGGGCAGTCGCGGGTTTGCGGCCGAGGAGGCGGCCGGCGCGGGAGCCGACGCCCCATGCGGTGACCCGCCACAGCGCCTCGACGACGATGTCCCGGCTCATCTTGGAGTCGCCGAGCTCCCGCTCGACGAAGGTGATGGGCACCTCGACGACGTGGTACCCGGCGGCGACGGCGCGGCGGGCGAGGTCGACCTGGAAGCAGTACCCCTGGGACGCGACCTCGTCGAGCCCGAGGCCCTCCAGGGTCTCCTTGCGGAAGGCGCGGAAGCCGCCGGTGACGTCCCGGATGGGGACGTCCAGGAGGAGGCGCGAGTAGGTGCTGCCGCCCCGGGAGAGGAACTCGCGGGACTTGGGCCAGTTGACGACCCGGCCGCCGGGCACCCAGCGGGAGCCGAGAACGAGGTCGGCGCCCTTGAGGGCGGTCAGCAGCCGGGGCAGTTCCTCGGGCTGGTGGGAGCCGTCGGCGTCCATCTCGACGAGGACGCCGTAGCCGTGCTCGATGCCCCAGCGGAAGCCCGCCAGGTAGGCGGCGCCGAGCCCCTCCTTGCCCTTGCGGTGCAGGACGTGGACGTGGTCGTCCCCGGCGGCCAGTTCGTCGGCCAGCTTGCCGGTGCCGTCCGGGCTGTTGTCGTCGGCGACGAGGACGTCGACATCGGGCACGGCGGCGCGCACCCGGGACACGATCGGCTTGATGTTCTCGGCCTCGTTGTAGGTCGGGATGATCACCAAGGCTCTGCCGAGCGGGCCGTAGCGCCTCTGGCCACCGTCGTTCACTGCTGCCCCTTACGTCCGTACACGGATCACCACCATAGCGAGCCCCGGGTGGAGCCCGTCGCGGCGGCGGTACGGAAAGGGGCCTGACAGGCAGGAACCGGCACAGGCGCGAGTGGGGGCCCGACGTCCTTCGGGCCGACCTGGGGCCCGCTGGCTGCGGGTCGACCGAGAGCCGTTGTCTACTGAACGTGCGGGCCCCACCCGGGTCGCACCTCCCCCGAGCTCCTGTGGAGCAGGCGGGGACCTCCAGCCGGCAAAAACCTTCCCTCGCCCCCGAGGCGCGGGCGCTGGACCTGGCTCCCAGTGGTGGTGCGCCGGTGCGGCACACCGCCCCATGACCCAGCGGCGGTCGACGACTGCGTGAAGGTCGACCCGGTCGGACGTCCTGTGGTGGACCCGGCCGAACCTACCGGCCGCCGACCGCTCGCTGTCAACAGTCGCCCCACCTGCGGCGATTGACAGAAACAGCAGGTCAGAGGGGAAGATCCGCAGGTCGCGGGCGACCCTCCGGGCCCATGGCGCGGATGCGGAATGTCCTTACGTCACTCGTTCGGTCGTACGAAGACCGTGCGTCCGGAGACGACGGTCCGCAGGCAGACGGGCAGGTCGACACCGGGGGTGAGATCGGGCAGGCCGGGCGTCCCGGAGCGCGGGTCGGTGGACCAGCGGGCGACGCGGTCGTCGGGCGCCTGGACGACCAGGTCGTCGGCGCGCCAGACCGCGTAGTCGGCGGGAGCCCCCGGTACGAGGGTCCCCGCGTCGTCCCGGCCGGTGGCCCGCCAGCCGCCCCGCGTGTGGGCCGTGAAGCCCGCCCGTACCGAGATCCGGTGCTCCGGGGTGCGGTGGAAGGCGGCGGCCCGGACGGTGCCCCAGGGATCCAGCGGGGTGACGGGGCTGTCGGAGCCGAAGGCCAGGGGTACGCCGGCGCGCAGCATGGCGGCGTACGGGTTGAGCGTGCGCGCCCGCCCGGCGCCCAGGCGCTGGGCGTACATGCCGTCCTCGCCGCCCCAGGCGGCGTCGAAGGCGGGCTGTACGGAGGCGGTGAGGCCGAGTTCGGCGAAGGCGGCGATGGTCTCGGGGGTGAGCATCTCGGCGTGCTCGACGCGGTGGCGGGCGGCGCGCACGCGGGCGAGGCCGAGCGTCTCGGCGGCCGCCCGTACGCCCTCGACGACCGTGCTGACGGCGGCGTCCCCGATGGCATGGAACCCGGCGTGGAGCCCGGCCTCGGTGCAGGCGGTGACGTGCGCGGCGACGGCGGCCGCGTCCAGGTGGGCGGTGCCGGTGTGCCCGGCGTCGGCGTACGGCTCGTGCAGGCACGCGGTGTGGGAGCCGAGGGAACCGTCGACGAAGAGGTCCCCGGCCGCGCCGATCGCGCCCAGCTCGCGGATGCGCCGGGCGTCCTTCTCCCCGGTCACGGCCTCGGCCCAGTAGCCGACGACCCGGGGGCCGGGCTCCTCGGCGGCGAGCGCCAGCAGGGCGGTGAAGTCGTCCTCGTCGGAGATCTCGGGGCCGGCGCACTCGTGGACGGTGCCGATGCCGAGGGAGGCGGCGCGGTGGAGCGCGGCGCGCTGGGCCTCGGCGCGCTGCCGGGGCGTGACGGCGGCGTGGGCGGCGGCCCGGACGGCGTGGTGGGCGGCGGCGGTGAGCGGCTGGTCCGGCCGGTACCCGGGCAGCTCGGTGACGCCCGGGACGAGGTCCAGGAGGGCGGTGGTGACGACCGCGGAGTGGACGTCGACACGCGGCAGGTAGAGCGGGCGCCCGCCGGTGGCCTCGTCGAGTTCGGTACGGGACGGAGGGCGCTGTTCCGGCCAGCGGGCGGCGTCCCAGCCGTGGCCGAGGAGGACGCGGTCGGCGGGTCGGGCGGCGCTGTGCGCCCGTACCCGCTCCAGGGCTTCGGCGAGCGTGCGCGCGCCCGACAGGTCGAGTCCGGTGAGGGCGAGCCCGGTGGCCGTGGTGTGGACGTGCGCGTCGGTGAAGGCGGGGGTCACCAGGGCGCCTTCGAGGTCGATCACCTCGTCCACGCCGGAGGCGAAGGCGTCGGCGGCGCCCTCGGATCCGACCCAGGCGACATGGCCTCGTTCGACGACCATCGCGGTGGCGAAGGGGTCGGCGGGGCTGTGGACGTCTCCACCGCGCAGGAGCACGGTGCGGTGTTCGCTCTCGGTCATGGTGACCAGCCTAGATACGTGCTTACACGCGTGGTGGCCGGGCCTCGTAGGGAGTGGACAGGACGACCGTCGTACGGGTGGAGACGCCGGACTGCGAACGGATCCGGGTGAGCAGGTGCTCCAGCTCCAGGGGGGTCGCCACCCGCACCTTGAGGATGTAGTTCTCCTCGCCGGCGACGCTGTGGCAGGCCTCGATCTCGGCGATGTCGGCGAGCCGGTCCGCGATGTCGTCGGGGGCGCTGGGGTCGAACGGTTTCACCGAGATGAACGCGGTCAGCGGCAGGCCGACCGCCTCGGGGTCGACGACGGCGGCGTAGCCGCGGATGACTCCGCGCTGCTCCAGGCGTCGGACGCGCTGATGCACCGCCGACGTGGACAGGCCCGTGGCCTTGCCCAGGTCGGTGTAGCTCATGCGCCCGTCCTTGACGAGCAACTCGACGATCTGACGATCCAGCTCCTCCATGCGGTCAACCTATTGCCCCCGGTGCCTCGCGGCACAGTCGGAGGCACCTCGGAGGGGCACCTGCGGGCGGCATGTGACGAAGACCACAGGTTTGCGGCCGGGGTCGGCCGTGACCGGATGGTTATTCGGCCGGGCGGAAGGGAATTGCTTGCTGTGGTCGAGGCCGCAAGAGCCTGGTCGGCCCACCCGAGGGGGAGATTCTCCATGCAGGAGCCTGTTGATTCGGTCGTATCCCACGAGGACGACGAACTCGACGCATATGACACTTTCGAGATGGTCCGGGTGATCTGCCCGGACTGCGCGCAGCCCATCGCGCTGCTGGCGGACGAGGATGTGCTGCCGGAGCACGCGCTGTGCCCCACGCCGTGGAACCCGTTCGTGCTGACGGTGTGCACCGGCACGGGGCGGGCGGCGTCGGACGCGCGCCCCGCCGACGAGTCGCTGGAGCTTCAGGAGCAGGACACCGCCCTGCTGCTGACCCTCCCGCAGGGGCTCGACTGGCGCACGCAGCCCTTCTCCCACGTGGGCGGCCCCGGCTCGCGGCCCATCAAGGTGCCGCGCCCGGCCCCCCGCCATGTGTCGCGGGTGCGCCGCGCGGCCTGACGCACCGCCTGACCCACCGTTCACCGGTACCGATCACCAGTAACGGTCCTGCACCATCGCCCTGAGCGTGCCGTGGTGCAGGATCAGGGTGTCCGGGTCGCCCGGCATGTCCGCCTCGCCGAAGTGCACCTGCCGGTAGGCGATGCGGAGCATCACGATGGCGTGGCGCAGGGCGGCGTAGAGGGTGTGGAAGTCCATGTCGCGCGGTCTGTGGCCGGTGAGTTCGGCATAGCGCCGCTCCACGGCGTCGCGGCGCAGGAAGTCCGGCAGACCCGGCTGGCCGAAGCTCACGGTCAGGTCCTGGAAGAACCGGTGCAGGTAGATGGTCCAGCCCAGGTCGACCTCGCGCGGGGCGCAGCCGGCCATTTCCCAGTCGAGCACGGCGGCGGGTTCGAAGCCGTCGTAGATGATGTTCCCGATCCGCGCGTCGCCCCAGTTGAGCACGGCCGGCCCTTCGTCGGCGGGCCAGGTGGCCTCCAGCCGGTCGAAGGCCGACTCGATCAGCGGCGAACGGGGCCGCCCGTCGGTCACCCAGGCGTAGTAGGCGCGTTGGGCCTCGACATGGCGGCGCAGCGGGCTGCCACCCCGGCCCGCCGGCATCAGGAACTCGGCCTCGGCCAGCGGGAATTGGTCATGGAGCCGGGCCAGCACGGAGACGCTGGCGGCTTCCAGCCGGGCGCGCTCGGCGTCGGTGGCGGCGTGCAGCCAGTTGCCTTCGTACGTGTACGGCATGACGTCCGGCGGTACGCGGCCTTCGGCGCGCGCCATGACGAAGAAGGGCGCGCCGAGCGGCGCGGTATCCCGCTCCAGCCACAGGACGCGGGGCACGGGGACGTCGGTGTGTTCCGCCACCAGACGCATCACGCGGTACTGCCGCGCCATGTCGTAGACGGGGAAGACCGTGTACGCGGCGGGGTCGGCCGCCAGGCGCAGCGCGCAGGCGCGGACGGGCGCGTGCGGGTGGTCGATGGTGAAGAGGAGCGTCTCGCTGGACATGCCGTTCGACGTCGGTACGGCGATGTCCGTGACGCGGGCGCCGGGCAGCCGGGTGCCGAGCCAGACGGTGAGGCGGCGGGCGAGTTCCCCGGGGTCGCGGGTGGTGGTGCGGGGGCGTGGCGCCGTGGTCATGACGGTGCTCCTCATTCCGGTACGGGGCGGGGGACACGGCTGCAAAACGCGCAAGCGAAAGCGGACGTCGTCGGGACCGGGGCCGGGGCCGGGGCCAGGCCCCGGGCCCGGGTCAGCGGTCGGGCAGCCGGCCGGCGACCGAGTCGTAGCCGGTGAAGCCGCTCGGGTCGTGTCGGCCGAAGCTTCCGTGTTCGAAGATCCCGTAGCCGGTGCGGCCGTCGAGGGTGAAGCGGGCGGCATGGTCGGTGACCCCGAAGGCGGCCACCGGATGGGCGGCCGGATCGGACAGGTCGTAGCCGCGCCGGTCGGTCCAGCCCCTGCCCTGCCAGGTTCCGTGCTGCCAGTCGGTCGCCGGGGGATAGCCGGCGCCCAGGGCGAGAGGGGAGGAGGTGAGGACGTCGACGCCGATCTCCAGGGGCTTGCGTGCGGGGTCGGTGAGGTGGATGACGGCTCGCTCGGGGTGGCGGGTTCCGGGGAGGTAGGTGATGTCGGTGTGGGACCGGCCGAGCTGGGTGTCGCGCCGGCCGTTGCGTACGAGGAGGGCTTCGTCGAGGCTGCGGTAGCCGTCGGCGTCCTCCTGGGCGATGACCATCACGAAACGGTCGTCGAACCGCATGGGGATCCAGAGCCAGTGGAAGCCCTCGGGGCGGAACTCGTCGGCGCGGCCCGGCTCCTCGCCGGGGATCGGGCGCACTCCCCAACTGCGGTCACGCGTTCCGGTCCACTCCCCCGCCGTCACGGGTATCTCCTCGCCGGCGACGCGGATGACACCGGTGCAGCTGCCGGCCTGGACGTAACGGCGGGCTTCGAGGGTGAGCCGGCCGCCGCGGCGCTGGGTGTGGTGCGGTTCCCAGACGGCGGGGAAGTCGGCGGTCCAGGTGATGTCGTACGAGAAGGAGTCGGGATCGGCCGGATCGGGGGCGCAGTGCAGGGTCAGGCGGCGCAGCGGTTCGTCGACGGTGATGCGCAGCGGGCCGACCGAGAGGGCGAGGCGGTCGTCGGTCAGGGCGTCGGAGGCGCGGACGGCGCGCAGCCGGTCTCCGGTGCGGAGGGTGGCGTACGCGTCGATGACTCCGGTGTTGGGATAGACGCCGAGACCGGTGATCAGCAGCGCCCGGCCCCGGTGGTCCAGGACGTGGAAGATGCAGCGGTCGTAGGCGTTGCGGTCACCGCTGATGTGGTGCTTCATCGACAGCGGCGCCTGGTGGACGGGGTACTCGTCGAGTGCGATCGGTCGGTCGTCGGACGACACGCTGACCTCCGGTGACGGCGACGGGATTTGACGGTACGTCAGTTACCGTGCGGTGGCCAGACGCGTGCCGGCACCGGGACCGGGTGGGCGGGGCGGGTAGCCCGGCGAACGGGCGCCCGAATCCGGAGGGGGGTGACCAGGCCGGACCGCCCGGCGTTGGCCGGGCATGACCTCGCTGCACTCGACGTACCCGACGTACTCGACGAGCGGCTACGGCCTGAGCCGCATGTTCCCGGGCTCGGAAGAATCGGTTCCGCAGCCCGTCGACCCGCCCATCTACCGGGCGCTGGTCCGCCACTGGGTGAGTAGCGGCAGGACCGTGCCGGGCCGCCGCGACCAGGAGTGGACCAGGCTCACGGCGGCTCCGGCATGGACGTTCCCCGGGGCGATCTCCGGGGCGATCTCCGGGGCGATCTCCGGCGAGATCCCCGGCCGGATCAGCGGCTCTCGGGGCCCACGATTCGACGGGCGATGACCATCCGCTGGATCTGGTTGGTACCCTCGACGATCTGCAGCACCTTGGCGTCGCGCATATAGCGCTCGACCGGGAAGTCGGTGGTGTAGCCGTAGCCGCCCAGCACCTGGACCGCGTCGGTGGTGACCTTCATCGCCGCGTCCGAGCAGAACAGCTTGGCCATCGCCGCCTCCCGGGAGAAGGGCCGGCCGGCGTCGCGCAGCCGGGCGGCGGCCAGGTACAGCGCACGCCCCGCCTCGATCTGGGTGGCCATGTCGGCCAGCATGAAGCGCAGCCCCTGGAAGTCGGCGATGGGACGGCCGAACTGCTGCCGCTGGGTCGCGTACGCGACGGCCTCGTCCAGCGCCGCCTGCGCGACGCCGACCGCGCACGCCGCGATGCCCAGACGGCCGGAGTCCAGCGCGGACAGGGCGATCGCGAAGCCCTGGCCCTCGTCGCCGATACGGCGCGCGTCGGGGACGCGTACGCCGTCGAAGTGCACCTGGGCGGTGGGCGAGCCCTTCATGCCCATCTTCTTCTCGGGCGCCGCGGCCGAGAGCCCCTCGGCGTCACCCGGCACCAGGAAGGCGGTGATGCCCCGGGCGCCCTCGCCGCCCGTCCGGGCCAGGACCGTGTAGAAGTCGGCGACCCCGCCGTGGGTGATCCACGCCTTCGTACCGGTGATGACCCAGTCGTCGCCGTCGCGGACCGCCTTGGTGTGCAGGGAGGCGGCGTCGGAGCCGGAGGAGGGCTCGGAGAGGCAGTACGCGCCGAGGAGGCCGCCGCTCAGCATGGCCGGCAGGTGCTCGGCCCGCTGCTCCTTGGTGCCGTACCCGGCCAGGGCATGGCAGGCCAGCGAGTGGACACTGGTGCCGAGGCCCACGGTGAGGCGGCAGGCGGCGAGCTCTTCGATCACCTGGAGGTAGACCTCGTACGGCTGGTCGCCGCCGCCGAAACCGGAGTCGTACGGCAGGCCGAGCAGGCCGGATTCGGAGAGCAGGGAGAAGACCTCGCGCGGGAAGCGGCCGGCGTCCTCCTCCTCCGCCGCGCGCGGAGCGATCTCCCGCTGGACGATGTCACGCACCAGGGCGATCAGATCCCTGGATTCCTCGGTGGGCAGCTGACGTTCCACCGGCTGCGGGGCGCGGTCGGGCATGGGGGCGCTCTCCTCCCTGTCGGGCGCTGCGGCGGGCGCGCGCGAATGGGTGGGCGGCGCCGCCGGGTCTCACTGCTTCGCCGATGCTGCCTTCCCGGATCACGGAACCGGCTGACCAGCGGCTGTGGCGGGTTGAGTATGCCCGATCGGGGGGCTCCCGTCACGGGGTGCCAGTGGTCGGTCCTTCACCCATGAGCCACTTACGGCCTTGGTACGCACCATTGACCGCAGTGGTCTAGTCCTTCTACGGTGCGGGATCAACGCCATGCCGCGTTCATGCCACGCGTCGCGGCAGCCGCACCCGCACGGCCGTCCACCCGCTCTCCCCTCCCCCGCGAGGAGACACGCATGCCCGGACACGTCCCCCGCCGCAGCCGCTTCCGGACGGTGATCGCCGCCCTGTGCGGCGCCGTCCTCGGGGCCGGCCTGCTCGCCACCGCCGGCACCACCGCCACCGCAGTCCCGGAAGCAGCCCCGGCCGCCCACACACACGCGGCCCCCAAGGTCGTCGGATACTTCACCAACTGGGGTGTCTATGGCCGCGATTACCACGTCAAGAACATCCGTACCTCCGGCTCGGCCGCCAGGCTGACGCACATCAACTACGCCTTCGGCAACGTCACCGGTGGCGCGTGCGCGATCGGTGACGCGTTCGCCGACTACGAGAAGGCCTACACCGCCGACCAGTCCGTGGACGGCCGGGCCGACGCCCCCGACCAGCCGCTGCGCGGCAACTTCAACCAGCTGCGCAAGCTGAAGAAGCTCAACCCGCACATCAAGGTGCTGTGGTCGTTCGGCGGCTGGAGCTGGTCCGGCGGCTTCGCCGAGGCCGCGAGGAACCCGGCCGCCTTCGCCGACTCCTGTTACGAGCTGGTCGAGGACCCGCGGTGGGCCGATGTGTTCGACGGCATCGACATCGACTGGGAGTACCCCAACGCCTGCGGCCTGACCTGCGACAACAGCGGCCGGGACGCCTTCACCACGCTGATGTCCGCGGTCCGCGCCAAGTTCGGCGGCCGCAACCTGGTCACCGCCGCCATCACCGCGGACGCCACCCCGGGCGGCAAGATCGACGCCACCGACTACGCCGGGGCGGCCCGGTACGTCGACTGGTACAACCCGATGACGTACGACTTCTTCGGCGCCTGGGCCGCCCAGGGCCCCACCGCGCCGCACTCGCCGCTCACCGGATACCCCGGCATCCCGCAGCAGAGCCACCACACGGACGCGACGATCCTGAAGCTCAAGGGCCTCGGCATCCCGTCGCACAAGCTGCTGCTCGGCATCGGGTTCTACGGGCGCGGCTGGACCGGCGTCACCCAGAAGACGCCCGGCGGCACCGCGACCGGGCCCGCCCCGGGGACGTACGAGCCGGGCATCGAGGACTACAAGGTGCTCAAGACCAGGTGCCCGGCCGACGGGACGGTCGGCGGGAGGGTCGGCGGGACCGCGTACGCCCACTGCGGCACGGAGTGGTGGAGCTATGACACCCCCGCCACCATCGCCGGGAAGATGGCCTACAAGAAGCGGCAGGGCCTCGGCGGGACCTTCTTCTGGGAGCTCAGCGGCGACACCGCGAACGGGGAGCTGATCAAGGCGATCAGGTAGCCGACACAGCCGAGGGACGCGTCACAGCAGGCCGACCTGCGTGACGAGCATCGCGAAGACGACGACGAGCACCCAGCCCAGGACGTGTTCCAGCAGCTGGGGGCCGTCGTCCTTCGGCCCTCCGGTACGGACACGGGGGGCGGCGGCAGCGGCGGCGTTCGTGGTCATGGCTTCTCGCTCTGCGGTCTGGTCGACGGACGTCCCCCCGGTGACCAGACCACAGTGCCAGCACGGACGGCTCCCGGGGTAGAGACGTTCATCACGCCCGCCAGCCACTCACCGGGGCGCTCAGTGGATGCCGACGGCCGCCAGAGCCGTGCGCTGCGCGGTCGTGGGGTGGGCGGGCCAGTACAGGTAGCAGACACCGCCTGTGCCGGAGACCACTTTGCCGGAGGCGTTGTAGCGCTTGGTCCGCAGCCAGATGTTCTCCCACTCGCGGCGCCGGTAGACCCGGCGTACGGCCTCGTTGCTCGGGGACGCCGGGTCGTTGGCGATCACATCGCCGTCGGCCGTGAACCCGATCACGGTCATCAGATGCCCGGCCGTGCCGTAGCCCGCACCCGTCAGCTCCTCCGCCCGGAAGGACTGCGACGTGATGGCCGGGATTCCGGCCCGGACCAGGGTCTCCAGCTCGGTCATGGACCGCAGCCGGGTCACGACCGCGCTCAGGTCGTCGTACGTGGCGGCGTAGGCGGCGTTGAAGGGCCAGTTCCCGCAGCCGTCGTACTGGTAGTCGAAGGTGAAGCGGGCGGCGTGGCAGACCTGGGGGTCGGCGAAGGCCGGGTTCACCCAGGCCAGGTCCTCGGCGGTCGGCTTGCGGCCCCAGTACTCGATGATCATCTGGGAGGAGGTGGGGCTGCACCAGGCCTCGCCGCCGTTGTCGTACTCCGGGTACTGCCCGATGTGCGTGTTCTGCGAGTAGCGCGGGACGATCAGCTCGCGGGCGAGGCCGGGCTCGGAGGCGGGCACCGTGAAGCGGTCCGGAATGTCCGATGCCATCGCGCCCACCCGCCACACGGCCGGCGTGAGCCGGGTGCCGGGCCTGCGGTGGAGGGTGAGCCGCAGCCGGTACGAGACCAGGCGCAGCCCGCTCGCGGTGTCGTCGATCGCGAAGGTGTCGGTCCAGACGGTGCTCCGGCCGTCCTTCTGGCCATCGACCGAGGTGCGCCGGATGTCGCCGTCGCCGGCCGCCCAGCGGCCCATCACGTACCAGGGCGTCTCGGCGCCGTCCGCGTAACGGCCCTTCAGCTCGACCGCGATCCAGGTGCCGGCCGGGGTGTCGGCGTTCCAGGAGGCGATGACCTCGGTCGCCGGGACGGTGGAGACGTGCTCGGGCGAGGTCCAGGTCGCGTACTCCCAGGTGGCCTTCGTGCCGGTGTGCGGATCGGTGTAGTCGGTACGCCCGGCGGGGGCGTCGATCGTCAGCGCGGGGCGGTGGCCGGAGACGGCGCGGGTGCCGGCGCAGGTGCCGGAGCGCCAGTCGGTGTACGAGGTCCAGAAGCGGTTGTCGACGAGGCCGCGCGCCCGCTGCTCCGGGCCGGCGGTGGCGGTCGCGGAGGTCGCGGAGGTGGCGGCTGTCGTCGGCGGAGCGGTCCCCGGCGCGGCGGCGGCCGTGGCGGAGGGCGCCACCGCGCTCCCCGCGACGCCGAGCACGGCCGCGAGCACGGTCCGGCGAGGCGTGAACGGCAGCGTGGACGGCAGCGCGGGCGACGGCGCGGACTGCGGCGCGGATGAGGGGGTGAGCGGCGGCGTGGAGTCGGTCATGGCGGTGTGACCCCCAGACGGGTGTACGGACGGGGCGACAAGGGCACGACAGGTGCGCCCACTATCCCGGTCCGGGCGGGCCCCGGCCAGCAACCCGGCGTCGCGTCGCCCCACCAATATTGGTCTCCACCTGTGGCTTTGTAGGGTGGTCGGCATGGACGACCTCGACCGCCACGCCGCCGCGCTGCGCGCGCTGCCACCCTCGTGCGGCCCCGTCCGGCTGGTCGCGGTCGACGGCCACGCCGGTTCGGGCAAGTCCACCTTCGCGGGCCGGCTCGCGAGGGCGCTCGGCGGCGCCCCGGTGCTCCACCTCGATGACATCGCCACGCACGACGAGCTGTTCTCCTGGACGGACCGGCTCCGGGCGGACGTACTCGGACCGCTGAGCCGTGGCCAGGTCGCGCACGTTCACCCGTACGACTGGAATCTCCGCCGCTTCGACCCGCCCCGGCCGCTCCCCCCGGCCCCGGTCGTCCTCATCGAGGGCGTGGGCGCCGGCCGCCGTGCGATGCGGCCGTATCTGGCCCGGCTGCTGTGGATGGAGCGGGGCGCCGAGGAGTCCTGGGGACGGGGGCGTCACCGGGACGGACCTGCGCAGTACGCGTTCTGGGACGGATGGACGGCGGCGGAGACTCGCCATTTCGCGGCGGACCCTTCCCGGCCCTTCGCCGACGTGCTGGTACGGGAGTGCCCCTCGGGATACGAGTGGCTCCCGGGCCCTGCTGCGACAGCAGGCGCGAACCAGATCATCACGGAGCGTGACCGACTTCTGCCCCCGTCCCAGCCCCCGTACTGAGCAGTCGGAAATCAGCCTTCAGAGTGCCCCAACTTCGCTTGACCGACGGGGCGTACAGGTCTTACGTTCTCAATGTGCGGCTTTCCGGAGCCGCCGCATACGCGAAGCCCCCGGTTGTTCCCCCGTGATCGGGGGCTTCGTTCTGCCCTCACGCGCCTCCCCCAGCGCCGCTCGAGCACCGAACGCTCACCGTCGGTCACCATCCCCGGAACACTCGCGGAATGCTCGCGGCCCCTCGCGGCACCCTTAAGCGCACACTCCCCGTGCAGGTACGATGCCTCTCGGTGCGGTCAAATCCCGTTCACGAGAGGGCGATTGGGAACGCTTCCGGCGGGCGGCCGCCCGGCGGACAGGTACGGGGCACGGTTTGTGGGGGACCCGATGGACATCGGCACGCAGGGCACGCACGCCCCGGCCGACCTCGCCTGGCTGCGCGGCGTGGACGCCTACACCATGGGCGCGTATCCGCAGGCGGAGGAGGAGTTCCGGGCGGCGGTGCGGATCGATCCCGGAATGGCCGACGGCTGGCTCGGGCTGCACGCGCTGCGCGTCGACACGACGACCGCGCTGCTGCGGATGTACCGCAACCGGGACCGCTTCGGCGAGCAGCGCGCCCGCTACCGCCGCACGCTGAACTCCTGGTACTGGCTCGGCTGGTGGGTCCAGCCCGTGCTGGAGAGCCCGCGCGACCTGCTGCTCGCGCACGCCTCGCACTGGCTCGACGGCCGCCACGTACCGGAACTGGACCGGGCGCTGGCCGGACTGCCGCCCGTCGACACCGACCCGCAGGTCCGCTTCCTGCACGCCTGCCGGGCCTACCTGGTCAAGGACTGGGACCAGCTCGTCCGCCACACCGAACCGCTCGTGAACGATCCGCTGCTCGGCATCGAGGCCGGGCTGTTCGGGGGCATGGCACGGGTACGGCTGGAGATGTACGGGCAGGCCGAGCCGCTGCTGTCCGCCGCCCTGATGCGCTGCCGCAGCGAGCAGCCGCAGCGCAAGGAGCTGCGCTACTGGCTGGCCCGCGCGCGTGAGGGCACCGGCCGCAGCGCCGCCGCGCTCCCCCTGTACCGGGCCGTGCACCGGATCGACCCGGCCTTCATGGACACCGCCGCGCGACTCGCGGCGATCGCCGAGTACGACGGTTTCGACGGCTCCGACGATCCGGCGGCGGACCTGGCCTCGGCCTCCGTGACGCTGGCCGGCGTCGGTCAGGACACCGTGGACCTCCCCGACCTCCCGGAAACCCCGCCCGGCGACGGGCTCCGCCTGGGCGGCGAGCCGCAGCCGCCGGCTCAGCCCTCGCCTGTCGTCCCCCATGGCGTACGGGAGAAGGCGCCCGGGCCCGGCCGGTCGCGCCCCGCGGCGTTCCCCGCCGGTCCCACCGACCCGGCGCTGCTGGCCGAGGCGCTCGCCGAGCTGGAGCGCATGGTGGGCCTGGAACCGGTGAAGCGGCAGGTCAAGGCGCTCTCGGCACAGCTGGAGATGGCGCGGTTGCGCGCCGGGCAGGGCCTTCCGGTGCAGCCGCCGAAACGTCACTTTGTCTTCTCCGGCCCCTCCGGCACCGGGAAGACGACGGTCGCCAGGATCCTCGGCCGGGTCTTCTACGCCCTCGGGCTGCTCGGTGGCGACCATCTCGTGGAGGCCCAGCGGTCCGACCTGGTCGGGGAGTTCCTCGGCCAGACCGCCGTGAAGGCCAACGAGCTGATCGACTCGGCGCTGGGCGGGGTGCTGTTCGTCGACGAGGCGTACTCCCTGTCCAACTCCGGATACAGCAAGGGTGACGCGTACGGCGACGAGGCGCTTCAGGTGCTGCTCAAGCGCGCCGAGGACAACCGCGACCACCTGGTGGTCATCCTCGCCGGCTACCCCGAGGGCATGGACCGGCTGCTGGCCGCCAATCCGGGCCTGTCGTCCCGCTTCACCACGCGGGTCGACTTCCCCTCGTACCGGCCGCTCGAACTGACCGCAATCGGCGAGGTGCTGGCTGCGGCGAACGACGACGTGTGGGACGAGGAGGCCCTGGAGGAGCTGCGCTCCATCAGCGGCCACGTGGTGGACCAGGGCTGGATCGACGAGCTGGGCAACGGCCGGTTCCTGCGCACGCTGTACGAGAAGTCGTGCGCGTACCGCGACCTGCGGCTGTCCGGCTACACCATGACGCCCACCCGCGAGGACCTCGCCACGCTGCGTCTGCCGGACCTGATGCAGGCGTACGGCGAGGTCCTCTCGGGCCGCGGCCCCACCCCCCGCAACCCCCAGGACCCCCCGGGCACGCCCGGCTCCCCCGGCCCGACGGGCTACTGACCGCGCGGAGGAACACCACCGGGGTGCAGCCCGCGTGACCCGACGCCCGACGGGGGCACGGCACTTCACGTGCGTGCCCCGGCACGGGCACCGCGCGGCACGGCGTGCCCCCGGCTGCACTGGCCCCGGCCGACCGGCAAACCGACGCGAGCGCGGCACGACGCCGGCGCGGTACGACGCGGGTGCGGTACGACGCAGGCGCGGTACGACGCGGGTGCGGCACGGCCGCGCGGCGAGCGCCACACGGCGCGCGCCGGTCGCGTCGGCGCCGGGCCGGCCGGTGATGACCGGGCGGCCCGGCCCGATCGGCGCGGCGCCCGGCCGGATCGGCACGGCGCCCGGGCAGGAGCCGCGCCGCCGGTCAGGCGGTGAGGACGCCCTGGGCCGGGCCCGGGTCGGCGGCCGGGTCACGGGTGGCAGCCGGGTCACGGGTGCCGACCGGGGCTGCAGCGGTGGCCGGGTCCGCGGCCGCGGCCGGGGGCGGGGCGGTGAGCGGTGCCGGGGGCGGGGGCGGGGTGACCGCGGGGACCAGGGGCGTGGACGAGCGGTGGGCGGGGTCGCGGACCTCGCCGACCAGCATTTCCAGGACGTCCTCCAGCGCGACCAGGCCCAGGACCCGCCCCGACGCGTCGGCGACCTGGGCCAGGTGCGTGGCCGCGCGGCGCATCACGGTGAGGGCGTCGTCGAGCGGCAGCTCGGCCCGCAGCGTGGCCATCGGGCGCCACACGTGCTGCGGTACGGCCCGGTCGGCGTCCTCCAGCTCCAGCACGTCCTTGACGTGCACGAAGCCCATGAAGACGCCGCCCCCGCCCTCCGCGCACACCGGGAACCGGGAGTACCCGGTGCGGACGGTGAGATCCTCGACCTCGGCCGGGGTGACCGACGGGGTGACCGTCACCAGGGACGTACGGGGGATGAGGACGTCGGAGACGGGGCGGCTGCCCAGTCCCAGGGCGTCCTCCAGCCGTTCCTGCTCGGCCGGGTCGAGCAGCCCGGCCTGGCCGGCGTCCTCGACGAGCCGGCCGAGCTGGGCGCTGGTGAACACCGCCTCCACCTCGTCCTTCGGCTCGACCCGGAAGGCCTTCAGCACCAGCCGGGAGCAGGCGCCGAGCGCCGCCGTCACGGGGCGGCACAGCCGGGCGAAGCCGACGAGCCCGGGGCTGAGCCACAGCGCGGTCTTCTCCGGCGCCGCCATGGCGAGGTTCTTCGGCAGCATCTCGCCGATGACCAGGTGCAGGAAGACCACCACGGCCAGCGCGATGACATAGCCCAGCGGATGGATCAGGCCCTCGGGCAGGTGCACGGCGTGGAAGACGGGCTCCAGCAGGTGCGCCACGGTCGGTTCGGCGACCGCGCCGAGGGTGAGGGAGCACACGGTGATGCCGAACTGCGCGGCAGCCATCATCTGCGGCAGGTTCTCCAGGCCGTACAGGACCTGGCGGGCCCGCTTGGAGCCGGGGCCGAGCGGTTCGATCTGGCTGCGGCGTACGGAGACGAGGGCGAACTCGGCGCCCACGAAGAAGCCGTTCGCGAGCACCAGCAGCCCCGCGAAGAGCAGTTGGAGGACGCTCACCGGGCGGCCTCCAGCACGGCGTCGGCCGTACGGACGAGGCGGACGCGCTCGGCGCGGTACCGGTCCACCTGGCGTACGGAGAGGCGCCAGCCGGGCAGTTCGGCACGGTCGCCGGGGGCCGGGATGCGGCCGAGCAGATCGGCGACGAGCCCGGCGACGGTCTCGTACGGCCCGTCGGGGACGTCGAGGCCTATCCGCTTCAGGGTGTGGACGCGGCAGCTGCCGTCGGCCTCCCACGCGGGGTGGCCGTCCTCGGCGCCGACGGCGGCCAGCTCGGGCAGGTCGTCGCCCTCGGCGTCGTGCTCGTCGCGGACCTCGCCCACGAGCTCCTCGACGATGTCCTCCAGGGTGACGACGCCGGCCGTGCCGCCGTACTCGTCGACGACGACGGCGATCGGCTGCTCGCTGCGCAGCCGCTCCAGGAGTGCCTGGGCGGGCAGCGTCTCGGGGACGAGCAGCGGCGGGACGGCGACCCGGCCCACCGGCGTACGCAGCCGCTCGTGCGTGGGCACGGCGAGCGCGTCCTTCAGGTGGACCATGCCGACGATCTCGTCGATGCGCTCCCGGTAGACCGGGAAGCGGGAAAGGCCGGTGGCCCGGGTCAGATTGACGACGTCGGCCGCGGTGGCGTCGGTCCGCAGCGCGTTGACCTTCACGCGCGGGGTCATCACGTGCTGCGCGGTGAGCCCGCCCAGCGACAGCGTCCGTACGAAGAGGTCGGCCGTGTCCTGTTCGAGGGCGCCGGCCCGCGCCGAGTGCCGGGCGAGCGAGACCAGCTCGCCGGGCGTACGGGCGGAGGCGAGCTCCTCGGTGGGCTCGACGCCCAGCAGCCGCACGAGATGGTTGGCGGCCGCGTTGAGCAGGGTGATGACCGGCCGGAAGGCGGACGAGAACAGGTGCTGCGGGCCGGCGACGAACCGCGCGACCTGCAAGGGCCGGGAGACGGCCCAGTTCTTGGGGACCAGCTCGCCGATCACCATCTGGACGGCGGACGCGCCCAGCATGCCGATGGCCACCGCGACGCCGGAGACGGCCCCTTCGGGCAGTCCGGTCGCGGTGAGGGGCCCGTCGAGGAGCTGCGCGAGCGCGGGCTCGGCGAGCATGCCGACGACGAGTGAGGTGATGGTGATGCCCAGCTGGGTGCCGGACAGCTGGAACGACAGCTCCCGCAGGGCCTTGACGACCGTACGGGCCCGCCGGTCGCCCTCGGCGGCGGCGCGTTCGGCGTCCGCCCGCTCCACGGTGACGAGCCCGAACTCGGCCGCCACGAAGAAGCCGTTGGCGAGGATCAGGAGGAATGCCGCGGCGAGCAGCAGGAGGGGGTGGTCATGCCGCCGCCTCCTCGGAGGGGGCGGCGCAGGTACTACCGGACGATCCGTCCATTGCTGGAGGGAATCACTCCTCGGGTCGCAGGTGCCTCGCCGGCCTGGTGGTGCGTGTGCTGCCGTATGCGCGAGGCGGTGGCGCGCTCGGCGCCACCGCCATAAGAGTAATCACGCCTGCCCCTGGTGGGGCAGAGGGTCGGCGCCCATACGGGCGACATGCCCGGTCGTGGGACCGCCCGCTCAGGCGGCGTCGGTGCCGGTGCCGCGGGCCTCCGCGAGCGCGCGCAGCGCCCGTGCGTCACGGATGGCCTGCTGCTTGCCGATGCCGGGCTGGATCCCCAGCGCGGGCATGCTGGTGCCGTCGCTGAGGTCGAGGAAGACCCAGGGGTCGCCCTCGCGCAGGTTCACCTGGAGGATCTCGGCCCACGCCAGGCGACGCGTTCGGGTGAGGTTGACGACGGTGACGCCGTCGTCGTCGGCGACGACCTTGGGGCGGCTGAGGAGCGCCAGGACGCCGAAGAAGAGCGCCGCGGTGAAGACGAAGCTCGCACGCTCCCCCGCGCCGAGCTTCTCCAGCATCAGGGCGACGGCCGTGATGGTCACGAACATCACCGTGCCCACGGTCAGCAGGACGGCCCGGGTCCGGGTCGGCCGGAAGGTGACCGGAAGGGCGGGGACGTGGGGGTCGGACATCTGTCGGTACCGATTCCGGTTCTGGTTCTGGTTCGGGTTCTGGTGCGGGCTTCGGAGCCGGGCCCAGGGGGCGGCTTGGGGAACCGCCCCTGGGAGGCGTGCCTGGGGCCGGGTCCTAGAGGCGGCAGGCGTGGATCTCGGTCGTCAGGATGGCGCGTGCGCCCAGGGCGTACAGGTCGTCCATGATCCGCTGTGCCTCCCTGGCGGGGACCATGGCGCGGACGGCGACCCAGCCCTCGTTGTGGAGCGGCGAGACCGTCGGGGACTCCAGGCCGGGAGTGAGGGCGACGGCCTGCTCCAGGTGCTCGGCGCGGCAGTCGTAGTCCATCATCACGTACGAGCGGGCCACCAGGACGCCCTGGAGGCGGCGCAGGAACTGCTGCACCTTCGGGTCGTCGGCGGGCGCGCCGGTGCGGCGGATGACGACGGCCTCGGACTTGAGGATCGGCTCGCCGATGACCTCCAGGCCCGCGTTGCGCAGCGAGGTGCCGGTCTCCACGACGTCGGCGATGATCTGGGCGACGCCGAGCTCGATGGCGGTCTCGACGGCGCCGTCGAGGTGGACGACGGAGGCGTCGATGCCCTGGTCGGCGAGGTGCTTGGCGACGATGCCCTCGTAGGAGGTGGCGATCGTCATGCCGCCGAAGTCGACGGGGCCGCTCGCGGTGCCGGGCTTGGTGGCGTACCGGAAGGTGGAGCGGGCGAAGCCGAGCTGGAGGATCTCCTCGGCGTTGGCGCCGGAGTCCAGCAGCAGGTCGCGGCCGGTGATGCCGATGTCGAGCTTGCCGGAGCTGACGTAGATGGCGATGTCGCGGGGGCGGAGGTAGAAGAACTCGACCTCGTTCTCCGGGTCGACCATCACCAGCTCTTTGGACTCCTTGCGCTGCTGGTAGCCGGCCTCATGGAGCATCGCCGACGCAGGTCCGGACAGTGAACCCTTGTTGGGGACGGCGATGCGCAGCATGGGGTGGGCTTCCTAACTGTGAAAAGGAGGTTCTGGATGAAAGGGGTGGGCTCAGAGGTGGGCGTAGACGTCGTCGAGCGAGATCCCGCGGGCGACCATCATCACCTGGACGTGGTACAGCAGCTGCGAGATCTCCTCGGCGGCGGCTTCCTTGCCCTCGTACTCGGCGGCCATCCAGACCTCGGCGGCCTCCTCGACGACCTTCTTGCCGATGGCATGGACGCCCTTGTCCACCAGCTCGGCGGTGCGGGAGGTGGCGGGGTCGCCGGTCTTGGCCTTGAGCTCCAGCTCGGCGAAGAGCTCTTCGAAGGTTTTGTTCGCCATGATGGTCCTAAGAGTACGGGGTACGCCGTGCGCACTCAGCGCCAGGGTTCGCTGACCGTGCGCAGTGTGGTGGCGGTGGCGACGGCGGCGGTGACCGCCTCGTGGCCCTTGTCCTCGTTCGAGCCCTCCAGGCCGGCCCGGTCCAGGGCCTGCTCCTCGGTGTCGCAGGTCAGTACGCCGAAGCCGACGGGGACGCCGGTGTCGACGGAGACCTGGACGAGGCCCTGGGTGACGCCCTGGCACACGTACTCGAAGTGGGGGGTGCCGCCCCGGACGACGACGCCGAGCGCGACGATCGCGTCGTAGCCGCGGCCGGCGAGGACCTTGGCGACGACCGGGAGCTCGAAGCTGCCGGGGACCCGGAGCAGGGTCGGCTCGTCGATGCCGAGCTCGTGCAGGGCGCGCAGGGCGCCGTTGACGAGACCGTCCATGATCTTCTCGTGCCACTGCGCCGCGATCACGGCGACCCGGAGGTCGCCGCAGTTCTTCACGCTCAGTTCGGGTGCGCCCTTGCCGCTCACGTGCGTACTCTCCTCGGTGCTCTTGCTTGCTCGGACTTACTGGTTGTTGCAGGGCGACGCGCCGGCGGCGGCGTCGAGCCAGGGAAGGTCGTGGCCCATCCGGTCGCGCTTGGTGCGCAGGTAGCGGAGGTTGTGCTCGCCCGCCTGGACGGGCATGGGCTCGCGGCCGGTCACGTCGAGTCCGTACCGGACCAGGGCGGCGACCTTGTCGGGGTTGTTCGTCATCAGCCTCAGGCTGCGTACGCCGAGGTCGGCGAGCATCTGGGCACCGGCGGCGTAGTCGCGGGCGTCGGCGGGCAGGCCGAGCTCCAGGTTGGCGTCGAGTGTGTCGTGGCCTCGCTCCTGGAGTTCGTACGCGCGCAGCTTGGACAGCAGGCCGATGCCGCGTCCCTCGTGGCCGCGCAGGTAGACGACGACGCCGCGGCCGGCCTCGGTGATGCGTTCCATGGAGGCCTGGAGCTGGGGGCCGCAGTCGCAGCGCAGCGAGTGGAAGATGTCGCCGGTCAGGC
This sequence comes from Streptomyces sp. CB03238, assembly GCF_002099185.1. NCBI lineage: Bacteria > Bacillati > Actinomycetota > Actinomycetes > Kitasatosporales > Streptomycetaceae > Streptomyces > Streptomyces sp. CB03238. The sequence continues at coordinate 70,661 of NZ_NBCN01000026.1, forward strand.
ACTCGGAGTGGACGCGGACGAGGACGTCCTCGCCCTCGCCGATGTCGCCGTGGACGAGCGCGATGTGCTCGACGCCGTCGACGGTGGAGCGGTAACCGTACGCGGTGTACTCGCCGTGCGCGGTCGGCAGCCGCACCTCGGCCTCGCGGCGGACGGTCGGCTCGCTGCTGCGCCGGTAGGCGATGAGGTCCTCGATCGAAATGATCGTCAGGCCGTGCTTGCGGGCGAAGGGGACGAGCTCGGGCAGCCGCAGCATGACGCCGTCCTCGCCGGCGATCTCGACGATCGCGCCGGCCGGGCGGAGCCCGGCGAGCCGGGCCAGGTCGACGGCGGCCTCGGTGTGGCCGTTGCGGACGAGGACGCCGCCGGGCTGGGCGCGCAGCGGGAAGACGTGGCCGGGGCGGACGAAGTCGGTGGGCTCGGCGTCGCCGCTCGCGAGGAGCTGGAGGGTGGTGGCGCGGTCGGCGGCGGAGATGCCGGTGGTGACGCCGTGGACGGGGGCGGCGTCGACGGAGACGGTGAAGGCCGTCTTCATGGACTCGGTGTTGTCGCCGACCATCTGCGGGAGCTGGAGGCGGTCCAGTTCGTCGCCCTCCATGGGGGCGCAGATCAGGCCGCGGCACTCGCTCATCATGAAGGCGACGATCTCGGGGGTGGCCTTCTCGGCGGCGATGACGAGGTCGCCCTCGTTCTCGCGGTCCTCGTCGTCGACGACCACGACGGGGCGGCCGGCGGCGATGTCGCGGATGGCCTGCTCGACGGGGTCGAGGGCGAGGTCCATGGCGTCCCAGATGGGAATCGGAGAGGTGCCGCGATGGGGGTCCCCCCAGGCCGTAGGCCGCGGGGGAGGCTCGTTGGGGGCGGTGGCGGGAGACGGGCGGGCGGTCATGCGGGTGCTCCTTCCAGGGCGGACTCGCTCGCGCGGGAGCGCAGCCACCAGTCGCGCAGGCCCCACAGGACGAGCGCACCGTAGATGACGTAGACGAAGCCGGAGAAGGCGTAGCCGTTGGCGAAGTTGAGGGGTACGCCGACGAGGTCGACGAGCAGCCAGGCGAACCAGAACTCGACCATGCCGCGGGCCTGGGCGTACATGGCGACCAGCGTGCCGACGAAGATGTACGCGTCGGGCCACGGGTCCCAGGACAGCGCCGGGTAGGCGGTGAACAGGCCGCCGACGGCGAGGGTGCCGAGGACGGCGCCGCCCGCCATGATGCCGCGCTCGCGCCAGGTGGCGAAGCGCACGGCGATCGAGCCGTCGTCGGCCTTCTGGCGGCCGCGGGTCCACTGCCACCAGCCCCAGGCGGCGACCGCCATGACCACGACCTGCTTGCCGGCGCTGCCGGTGAGGTGGCCGGCGAAGGCGGCGAAGAGGATGAGGCCGGCGGCGAACTGGGCGGGCCAGGTGAGGACGGAGCGGCGCCAGCCGAGGGCGAGGGCGATCAGGCCGATCGTGTTGCCGATCATGTCGGACCAGATGATGTGCTGGCCGAACGCGGTGAAGGCCTCGGAGTTGAGCCAGTTCACTTGGCCGTCTCCCCGGTCCGGTCGCCGAGCAGGCGCTCGACGTACTTGGCGATGACGTCGACCTCGAGGTTGACCGGGTCGCCGGGCTCCTTGGTGCCGAGCGTGGTCAGGGCGAGGGTGGTCGGGATGAGGCTGATGGTGAAGTAGTCGGGGCCGGCGTCGACGACGGTGAGGCTGACGCCGTCCACCGTGATGGAGCCTTTCTCGACGACGTACCGGCGCAGGGAGGCGGGGAGGGAGATCGTGACGATCTCCCAGTTCTCGGAGGGCGTGCGCGCCAGGATGGTGCCGGTGCCGTCGACGTGGCCCTGGACGATGTGGCCGCCGAGCCGGTCGCCGACCGCCATGGGCCGCTCCAGGTTGACCCGGGAGCCGGTGGTGAGCGCGCCGAGGCTGGAGCGGTTCAGCGTCTCGGCCATCACGTCGGCGGTGAACTCGCCGTCGGCGGTCTCCACGACCGTGAGGCACACGCCGTTGACGGCGATCGAGTCGCCGTGCTTGGCGCCTTCGGTGACGAGGGGGCCGCGCAGGCGGAAGCGGGAGGAGTCGCCGAGGTTCTCGACGGCGGTGACCTCGCCCAGCTCTTCGACGATTCCGGTGAACACGCTCAGCGCTCCTTCGATGCGACGGTGGCAGTGATACGAAGATCGGGGCCGATGCGTACGGTCTCGGTGACGTCGAGCCGCAGCGCTTCGGTGAGGGTGGTGATCCCGGTGTCGGCGAGGGCGGCGGGGCCCGCGCCGAGGAGCACCGGTGCCAGGTAGCCGACGATCTTGTCGACGGCTCCGGCGGCGACGAAGGACCCGGCGAGGGCCGGGCCTCCTTCGAGGAGTACGGAGCGGACGCCGCGCTCGTGCAGGGCGGCCAGCAGGGCCGGTACGGACAGGCCCCGGTCCGCCCTCGGCAGGCGTACGACATCCGTCATGGTGGTCTCGGCGTCCTCCGCGACCGCGATCAGGGTCGGCGCGGCGTCGTCCAGGACGCGGGCGCCGGGCCGGACGGCGGTGGCCTCGGTGTCGACGACGACGCGCAGCGGCTGGACGGCGCCTTCGATGCCGCGTACGGCGAGGTGCGGGTCGTCCGTACGGGCGGTGCCGGAGCCGACGATCACGGCGTCGGCCTCGGCGCGCAGCCGGTGGACGTCGGCGCGGGACTCGGGGGAGCTGATCCAGCGGCTGGTGCCGTCCTGGGCGGCGACGCGGCCGTCGAGGGTGGCGGCGTACTTCCACAGGACGTAGGGGCGGCCGAGGCGTACGGAGGTGAGCCAGGCGGCGTTGCCGGCCTCGGCCTCGTCCTCCAGGAGCCCGGCGACGACCTCGACTCCGGCCGCGCGCAGGGTGTCGGCGCCGCCGGTGGCCTGCGGGTTCGGGTCGCCGACCGCGTACACGACCCGGGCGATCCCGGCCTCGATGAGGGCCTGGGCGCAGGGGCCGGTGCGGCCGGTGTGGTTGCAGGGTTCGAGGGTGACGTAGGCGGTGCCGCCGCGGGCGAGGACGCCGGCCTGGCGCAGGGCGTGGACCTCGGCGTGCGGGCCGCCGGCGCGCTCGTGCCAGCCGGCGCCGACCTCGTGTCCGGAGGCGTCGAGGACGACGCAGCCGACGACCGGGTTGGGGCTGGTGGAGCCGAGTCCGCGGGCGGCGAGCGCGACGGCGCGGCGCATGGCGGCGACGTCGGCCGCGGCTGCCGTGCCGGGGGTGTCCGCTGCGGTGGCCACCGGGTCCTCCTGCCTCTTCGGGCGCGGACTCCGGGGCCTGTCGATGACGACAGAGAGCGGGAACGACACCACCGCACAGGGGGACGCGAGGCCGACGGCACCGGTCGCCGGACGTCGGCGACCAGCGGACATACGGCCGGTCGCCCCGTGGAGGGGTCACCCGCCGCGCACTGCCTCCCATCCGGACTTTCACCGTCGGTCCAGGAATTTCACCTGGTCAACCGGCCACTGGATGCGGCCGGGTCGCGGACTGTAACCGCCGGTTCGGAATTACACCGACCCCGGAGTGCGCTGCTGCTGATACAGGGCCAGTGTGCCACGCCGGATCGTCACCCATGCGGGCGAAGAATGTGTCCTGCCTCACACGCCGGCCGGAGACTTCGCCCGGTCCGGACCTACTGGTCCAGACCTATTGACCACTTGGTCTAGTCCTTTTAATGTCTGCGTCACCTCCACGGAGTCGGCCCGAGGGTGTGCGCACACCAGTGGCCAACACGACCCCTCCCCTTGCCAGTTGTGTGCCCCTCAGCCTCCCCAGGAGGAACCGACCGTGCTGTCCCCCACGCACAGACGAGCCACCCTGCTCGCGTCCGGCGCCGCCGTCGCCGGGCTGCTGCTCGGCTCGCTCTCCGGTGGCGTCTCGCACGCCGCCGCCGACCACCAGACCTGTCGCCCCGACGGTCTGCACACGACGCCCGGTGTCGACGTCCCGTACTGCTCGGTCTACGACACCGAGGGCCGCGAGAAGATGGGCGCGGACCACCAGCGCCGCGTCATCGGCTACTTCACCGGCTGGCGCACCGGCAAGGACGGGACGCCCGCCTACCTCGCCTCGAACATTCCGTGGGACAAGGTCACCCACATCAACTACGCCTTCGGGCACATCGACTCCGCCAACAGGCTCTCGGTCGGCACGGACGGCACGGCCAACGCCGCCACCGGGATGACCTGGCCTGGCGTCTCGGGCGCCGAGATGGACCCCTCGTACACGTACAAGGGGCATTTCAATCTGCTGAACAAGTTCAAGAAGCAGCACCCGGACGTCAAGACGCTGATCTCGGTGGGCGGCTGGGCGGAGACCGGTGGGTACTTCGACGACAGCGGCAAGCGGGTCGATTCCGGCGGCTTCTACTCAATGGCCACCAACGCCGACGGCTCGGTCAACCAGGCGGGGATCAGCACCTTCGCCGACTCGGCGGTCGCCTTCATCAAGAAGTACGGCTTCAACGGCGTCGACATCGACTACGAGTACCCGACCTCGATGAAGGACGCGGGCAACCCGCTCGACTACCCGGTCTCCAACGCCCGCCGCGCGGGGCTCGTCAAGGGGTACGCGGCCCTGATGAAGACCCTGCGTGAAAAGCTGGACAGGGCGGGCGCGGCCGACGGCAAGCACTACATGCTCACCGTCGCGGCGCCCTCCTCCGGCTATCTGCTGCGCGGGATGGAGACCTTCCAGGTCCAGAAGTACCTGGACTACGTCAACATCATGTCCTACGACCTGCACGGCGCCTGGAACGAGTACGTCGGCCCGAACGCCTCGCTCTTCGACGACGGCAAGGACGCGGAGCTGGCGGCGGCGAACGTCTACGGCAGCCAGCAGTACGGCGGCATCGGCTACCTCAACACCGACTGGGCGTACCACTACTTCCGCGGCTCCATGCCGGCCGGCCGGATCAACATCGGCCTGCCCTACTACACGCGCGGCCACAAGAACGTGCAGGGCGGCACGGACGGCCTGTGGGGCAAGGCGGCCGCGACCACCTGCCCGGCCGGCTCCGGCCTGACCAAGTGCGGTGACGGCGCGGTCGGCATCGACAACCTGTGGCACGACAAGGACGACAACGGCAAGGAGTCCCCGGCCGGCTCCAACCCCATGTGGCACGCCAAGAACCTGGAGAAGGGCGTCGCCGGCGACTACCTGACGAAGTACGGCTTCGCCGCCGGGACCAGGCTGACCGGCACGTACGCCCGCAGGTACGACTCCACGCTGGTCGCGCCCTGGCTGTGGAACGCGGAGAAGAAGGTCTTCCTGTCGACGGAGGACGAGCAGTCGGTGGCCCGCAAGGCCGACTACGTGGTCGACAGGGGCATCGGCGGCACGATGGTGTGGGAACTGGCCGGTGACTACGGCTGGAACGCGGCCAAGGGCCAGTACGAGCCCGGCTCCACCCTCACCTCGCTGATGTACGACGCGTTCAAGGCGGCCACGCCGTACGGCGCGAAGGTCTCGAACAAGGCGCTGCCCACCAAGGCGGTGAACATCGGCGTGGAGTTCGGCGAGTTCAAGCTCGGAGACTCCAACTACCCGATCACCCCGAAGCTGAAGATCACCAACAATACGAGGACGACGCTCCCGGGCGGCACGGAGTTCCGGTTCGACTACGCGACGGCGGCCCCGGGCAACGCCTCGGACCAGTCCGGCTTCGGTACGAAGGTGATGAGCAGCGACCACACCGGAAGCAATGTGGGCGGCCTCAAGGGCGACTTCCACCGCGTCTCGCTGAAGCTGCCGGCCTGGCAGAGTCTGGGGCCCGGTGCGTCGGTGGAGCTGTCCTTCAACTACTACCTGCCGGTGTCCACCCCGTGGAACTGGACGGTGAACATCGGCGGTACGACGTACGCGCTCGCCGGTGACCTGGCGCGGGGGACGACGGTGGTCGAGCCGGGGACGGGTACGGGCCCGTCACCGACGCCCGACCCGACGAACCCGACGCCGACGCCCACGCCCACTCCGACACCCGGGGCGTGCACCGCGCCCGCATGGAGGGCGTCTGCCGAGTACGGCGGCGGCTCCACGGTGTCCCATGCGTCCCGTACCTGGAAGGCGAAGTGGTGGACCAAGGGCGAGGAGCCCGGCACCACCGGCGAGTGGGGTGTCTGGCAGGACCTCGGCGCCTGCTGACCTTGTGACGGGACGGAGCCCGGCGGTGGACAAACGGCCCTTGCCGCCGCCGGGCCTCTCGGTGCGTTGTGCCAGGCTGTGCGCGTGACGACCGCGCTTGCCGATGAGGCCGATGAAGCCGATGAGTTCGAGAGCCACCGCCGCCGCATGTTCGGGCTCGCCTACCGGATGCTCGGCTCCGCCGAGGAGGCCGAGGACACCGTGCAGGACGCGTACGTTCGCTGGAGCGGCGCGGACCGGGCGGCGATCGGGCACCCGGCGGCCTGGCTCGCCAAGGTCGTCACCAACCTGTGCCTCAACCGGCTCACCTCCGCCCGTGCCACCCGCGAGGCATACCCCGGCCCGTGGCTGCCGGAACCGGTGGTCACGGCGGACGGGGCGCTCGGTCCGCTCGAGTCGGCCGAGCAGCGCGACGCCGTCTCGACGGCGCTGCTGGTGCTGCTGGAGCGGCTGACGCCGACGGAGCGGGCGGTGTACGTGCTGCGCGAGGCGTTCGCGTACAGCCATCGTGAGATCGCCGGGCTGCTGGAGCTGACCGAGGCCAACTGCCGGCAGCTGTACCGGCGGGCGGTGGGGCGGATCGCCGCACCGGAGAACCGTTTCGCGGCCGGGCCCGAACAGCATCGGGTGCTGGTCGAGTCCTTCATCGCCGCCGCCCGGGAGGGCGACCTGGCCGGACTGGAGAAGCTGCTGGCGGCGGATGTGGCGTGGTCGTCCGACGGTGGTGGTGTGGTGACGGCTGCCCGGAGGCCGATTCTGGGGCGGGAGAAGGTGCTGCGGTTCCTGGCGGGGGCGTTCCAGGGCTTCGCGGCCTCGCTGCGCCTCACGGTCGTGGAGGCCAACGGCGCGCCGGCGCTGGCCGCGTGGGACGGTTCCTCGCTGGTCTCCCTCGCCTCGTTCGAGATCCGGGACGGGGCCGTCTCGCACGTACGGGCGGTGGCCAATCCGCACAAGCTCGCGTTCGCGGCGCGGCAGCTGTCACATTCCGGGTAGCTCGCCGGTTCCTTGCACATGACTACGTCATGAGGAGCTGAGGATGACCACGATTCTGGTGACCGGTGGGACCGGCACGCTCGGCAGGCATGTCGTCGCGCTGCTGCGGGCGGACGGGCACGAGGTCCGGGTGCTGAGCCGACACGCGGAGCCGTACGCCGTCGATCTGCGCGAGGGCGGTACGGGGCTCGATACGGCCCTCGCGGGCGTGGACACCGTCGTGCACTGCGCGTCCTCGCCGCGCGGTGGCGACGAGCGGGCGGCGCGGAACCTGATCGACGCGGCGCGGCGGGCCGGAGCCGCACATCTGGTCTACATCTCCATCGTGGGGGTGGACCGGGTGCCGCTGGGCTACTACCGGTCGAAGCTGGCCGTGGAGCGGCTGGTCGAGGAGTCGGGACTCGGCTGGACGGTGCTGCGGACGACGCAGTTCCACGACCTGGTGCTGACGCTGCTGGAGGCGGTGGCCAAGCTGCCGGTGATGCTGGTCCCGGCGGGCGTGAGCGATCAGCCCGTCGAGGTCACGGAGGTCGCCGCCCGCCTCGCCGAGCTGGCGGTGGGCGCGCCTGCCGGCCGGGTCGCGGACATGGGCGGCCCCGAGGTGCGGACGTTCCCGGAGCTGGCCCGCGCCTACCTGCGGGCGTCGGGCCGCCGGCGCCCGGTGGTGGGCGTGCCACTGGCGGGCAAGGCGTACCGGGGCATGCGGGCGGGCGGGCATCTGACGCCGGAGCGCGCGGTGGGCAAGGGCACGTTCGAGGAGTTCCTGGAGCGGCGCTTCAGCGGGGCGTAGGGCCGGTCGGGGCGAACAGCGCGTCCTGGGCCGTGTCGCGGGCCGTCAGCAGCGCCCCGCGCAGCACCGCCGCGCCGCCCAGCGAGCTCGCCCGTACCTCCGTGCGCAGCGGGGACAGTCCGGCCAGCCGGGTCTCGACGCGGGCCGCCAGCCCGGGGCCGCCCGCGTGGCCGACTTCGCCGCCCAGGACGACGCACCCAGGGTCGAGTACGGCGCTGACGGCGGCCGCCCCGAGGGCGAGGCGGTCGGCGAGGGCGTCCAGGAAATCCTCCGCCCCGGTGGCCGCCGCCGTCCGCACCGCCACCGCGCCGGCCGGCTCCTCGCCCCGGTCGGCGGCCTCGATGCCGTACCCCGCCGCCAGTGAGCGGATCGCCGCCGACCCGGCCAGGGCGTGGAACCCGCCGTCGCAGCCGGTGGCCGACGGCAGGCCGCCCGTCCCCGGCACCGGCAGGAACCCGATCTCGCCGGCGCCGCCCGACGCGCCGCGCCGCAGCCTGCCGTCCAGGACGACGGCCGCGCCGACGCCGTGGCCGAGCCACAGCAACACGAACGTGTCGCGGTCGCGCGCCGCTCCCTCGCGCTGTTCCGCCACGGCCGCGAGGTTGGTCTCGTTCTCGACGAGGACGGTGGCGGGCAGCCGTTCCTGGAGAACGGTGACGAGCCGCCGGTGCCAGGCGGGCAGGCCCGTCGAGTCGCGCAGTTCGCCCGTGGCGGGATCGATCAGGCCGGGCGCCCCGATGCCGACCGTGTGCAGCCTCCGTACGCCGGCCTCGGCCCACGTCCGCTCCAGCAGCGCCACCGCGCGCTCCACGGCCGGCCCGTCGCTGAGGCGCTCCATGGGCAGGGACGCCTCGGCGAGCGTGGCGCCGAGCAGGTCGGTGACGACGACGGAGACGCTGGTGGTGCGGACGTCGAGGGCGCCGAGGTGCGCCCGGTCGGCGACGATCCCGTACAGCCGCGCATTGGGACCACGCCGTTCGGCGCCCGCCTCCCCGACCACCTGGATGAGTCCGGAGCCCTGGAGCCGTTCGACCAGGTCGGCGACGGTGGGCCGGGAGAGACCGGTGAGGTTCTTGAGCTGACCGGCCGTCAACGGGCCCTGCTCCTGGAGGAGTCGCAGCGCGAGGCGGTCGTTGATGGCCCGTGCGGTGCTGGGCGATGCGGGCATGCCGTGATCCTCTCAGAACTCGTCACATCAGCTTACTATCAGGCAGGGTTCCTGATAATTTACGGATCGCCGGAACGACGAGACCAGGAGGGCCCGTGACGTCGCACGACGTGGTGTTCGGCAAGGAGCGGCTGAGGCGGGCCCGGTTCGCCGTGGCCGCCGTGTTCTGTGTGCACGGCGCCGTGACCGGCAGCTTCGCCACCCGCATCCCGTGGATCCAGGACCATGCCGGCGTCAGTGCGGGCCAGTTGGGCCTCGCGCTCGCCTTCCCCGCCCTGGGCGCGTCGGCGGCGATGCCGCTGGCGGGCGCGATCAGCCACCGTTTCGGCGCCCGCGGCGCGCTGCGCGGGCTGCTCGGGCTGTGGACGCTGTCGCTGGTCCTGCCGGCGCTCGCGCCCAACGTCTACACGCTGTGCGGCGCGCTCTTCGTGTACGGGGCCACCGCCGGGATGTCCGACGTGGCCATGAACGCGCTGGGCGTCGAGGTCGAGAACCGGCTCGACAAGTCGATCATGTCGAGCCTGCACGGCATGTGGAGCGCCGGCGCCCTGATCGGCTCGGCCTCCGGCACGCTCGCCGCGCACCTGGGCAGCGACGCCCGGCTGCACCACGTGGTCGCGGCGCTCGTGCTCACCGTCGTGGGCGCGCTCGCCTGCCAGGGCGTACTGGACCTGCGCAGCGCTCCGGACGAGGAACCTCCGCCCCGGTTCGCGCTGCCGCCCAGGTCGGCGCTGGTGATCGGGGCGATCGGGTTCTGCGGGGTGTTCGCGGAGGGCGCGAGCCTGGACTGGTCGGCGGTGTACCTGCGCGACCAGCTCGGTACGTCGCCGGGCCTCGCGGCCGCCTCGACCACCGCGTTCGCCCTGACGATGGCGGTGGCGCGGCTGGTGGGCGACAAGGTCGTGGACCGGTTCGGCGCGGTACGTACGGTACGGGTCGGGGGCGTCGCGGCGACGGCGGGCGGCGCCCTGGTGGTCGTCGCGCCGCACCCGGCGGCCGCGATGGCGGGCTTCGGGCTGCTCGGGCTGGGCGTGGCCGTCGTCGTACCGCTGGCCTTCGCGGCGGCCGGGCGCAGCGGCCCGAACCCGAGCCAGGCGATCGCGGGCGTCGCCACCATCACGTACACCTCGGGCCTCATCGCACCGTCGGCGATCGGCGGGGTGGCCGACGTGACGTCCCTCACCGTCTCCTTCGGACTGGTCACCCTGTTGGCCTTCGGCCTGGTACTGGGCGCGGGCGTCCTGCGCACCGGCGACCGGACGACGCGCACGGCAGCGGGCGCGGAGGCCGCGCAGAAGAGCCCGCGCTGAGCCCCGCGCCCGGCGCACCGGCGCGTGGAGCCCCGCCACAAACCGGCCCGGGACGTCTGCCACGGCAAGCGCGGCACCCATCCACCAGGCCTATCGCGACGGGATGGAGGACCAGCTCGGCGCACTCGGGCTGGTCCTCAACGCCATCGCGCTCTGGACGACCCGGTACATCGACGCCGCCGTCACCCAGCTCCAGGCCGAGGGCCACGAAATCCATGACGAGGACATCGCCCGGCTCTCCCCGCTCAAGCACGACAACCTGAACCTGCTCGGCCGCTTCAGCCTCACCGCCGGCGTCCCCGCCGACGGCGGTCTGCGCCCGCTGCGCGACCCGGACGCGCGCGGGCGAGGACGACGATGGCCGCGAGGACTGAGACAGGCGAACCACGTGCCGGTGCGGGCTCGGCCCACACGCGGCTGACACCCGACGGACTGGCCGTGACGCCGGTGAGGATGAGGTCGATGTCAGTGGGGCGAGCCGGCCGGAAGGCACGCGGACTGGATGGGGAGCTGCAGGTACGACGCGCGGTCCCCTCCCGTGTGCATGACGTGCGTTCCCCGGTTCTGGGAGACGTATTCGCGGTTACCGGGCATCATCGTTCCCAGAATGCTTCGCGCGCTGATGACGAGGCGAAGTTGTTCGCCTGGGTAGAACGTGAGCCCGACCGGAAGAAGATCGATCTCGACGTCGACGACTTCGCCCGGTGAGAGCTTCTCGATACGGTCAAAGCTGTGGGCAGGGACGTCGTCGGTGGACAGCGTCTCGTCCACATGGCGCATCGAGACGCGAAGCCGTCCGTCGGAGCCCTTGTACCGCAGGATGGAGGCGCCGCGTTCGGTGATGTCATGGACCCTCGCGCTGTGGTTGGGCACGGTGAACTGCTGCAGCGGTGTGCCGTACGCGTCGAGCTTCTGGACGAGGAGGAACAGGTCCATGTCGTCGGCCCCCTCCGCCTCGACCCACAGGTGTGCTTTCGGGTATCCGACCAGCACGGTCTCCTGATCGAAGCGTGTCACGAACGACACCAGGTCCGGATTGGTCCCGACCGTATAGGTCGCCGTCGCCTCGGCCGTGGGCACCTCTGTGCCCAAGGTCCGTGAGCGGGCGTCGAGGTAGTACCTGGTCGCCGTCACGTCTGCGGGCGGGAACTGGTCCGCCGGGATGTTCACCCGGTCGCCACCTTCGAGGTCGAGGAGCGAGTAGCGCACCCGTGGCGTCTGCTCCCATCCGTTGTCCTCGCCCTTGAGGAAGTGGTCGAAGAACCGGCGCAGATCCTCCCGGTTGGCCTCGTCGTAGTAGTCGGGCCATTCCTGGCTGTTGTGGATGCGCAGCCACTTGTTCTCGGATGCCATCCGGCGCCAGGCGCGGAAGGTGCCCGCGGTGTGCAGGGTGTTGGAGTAGCTGGCGACGACGTACGCGGGCACGGTGATCTTCTCGAACCGCGGGATCTTGTCTTCCCACAGGTCGTTCATCAACGGGTAGCGCTCAGCCTCCGTCAGGAGGTCTTCCTTGCGGCTGTTTCCCCAGTAGCTGTGGTCCTGGAGCTGGCGTGCGAAGCCGGTGTCGGGCATGCCGCCGCGCATCACCAGATCGCGGTAGACATCGCTCACGCCCTCCCACGGATTGATCGCCGCCAGGTGGGGAGGCTGCTCGGCTGCGGTGAACCACTGCGAGACCGCCAGATACGAGGTTCCGCTCATCGCGACCTTGCCGGTGCACCAGTCCTGGACGCCCAGCCACTCGATCAGGTCGTAGCAGTCCCGGCCCTCCTGGCGGTCCCACACGACGCTGTCGCCTTCGGAGTGGGCAACGCCGCGGATGTCGGGGTTGCAGATCGCGTAGCCATGCGCGCACCAGTACGCCGGGTCCGGGCCCTCGAACTTCTCCAGGCCCGAGACGATCCCGTTGTCCAGTCCCACCATGCCGAAGATGCCCATCACGCTGGCAGAGGTCCCCTGCCCCTTGCCGTACGGGCTCCAGGCCACGATGACGGGCACCTTCTCCGTGCCGACGGGACGGAAGACGTCGACATGGATCGTGACGCCGTCACGCATAGTGACCGCAACGTCCTTCTCCAGGACGACATCGACGGGAAGCGGCTTGAACGGCGGTGCGATCTGAAAACCCGCCTCCAGCGTCCGGGTTCCCGGCTCGAATCCGCTCAGGATTCCGTACCGGTCTCCCGGCTCCAGCGGGTGAGACGGCACGAATACCTTCAGGTCATCGCTCATCGGGATTTTCCTCATATCTCTTCATGGTTGCGGACAGGTTTCCCAGCGGTCGTGCGTCAGGCGCGGGCGGCCGCGGCGGCGACGATCCAGTTCCTGAACTCGACCGCGAAGTGCCGCAGGTGGTGCTCCAGCACGTCATGCGCACACGCGGTGGGCACGTAGACCGTCAGGTGTGCGGTGAAGCCGTCGGCGGTGTCACCGAACTGGGTCAGCGCCCGTCCGATGACAGTGCCGTCGGCCAGGAAGAGGTTCGAGGACATCTTGTGTGGAAAGTCCGCTTCCGGCAGGCGCGCGTCCGCATCCTTGGCCCAGGCCATGGCGTCCGTTCCCCAGCCGCCCATGGAGAAGGAGCAGACGTGGGGGCCGATGTTCTCCACCACGTGGAAACCATCGGCCCCGGGGGCCATCACGTAGTGCTCGGGGTGTGCCGCGAGAAGTACGCGCTCATCGCCCGCGAAGGCTTCTTCCATCCACGCCAGGAACTCGCCCGCGGTCAGACCCTGCGTCACGAGCACCGTCGTGCCGCCCTCGAAGCCGCCGTCGGAGGCCAGCGCGCTCTCGCGCAGGAAGGCGTTGCCTTCCTCGATGTCCGCGGCCAGGAGGTCGAGCAGGCCCTGGCGTCCCAGTCGCCTGCGGAAGCGGTCCAGAGCGCTGCGGGCGTGGAACAGCTCGAAGTCGTCGATGCCCCCGGTGCCGGTGGGCCCCGACAGGAGCGACACGCTCACGGCCGGCGATGCCTGGTTACGGGTCATGGTCGAACCTCCCATAGATGTAAATGCGAATTTGCATTCACATCTGCGAGAGTACCCAGAGGAGCGCACCCCTTGTCAAAAGGACCTGAGAAGGCCGACGGCTACCATGCGTGACATGACTGCCGAGCCAGACCGACCAGCGCGCTACCGAGAACCCCGGCAGGCACGCAGCGCCGCGACGCTGGCTCGTGTGTTGCAGGCGGCGGAGGAGATCGCCTCTTCGTCCGGCCTGGAGGAGATGACGATGACCGGCGTCGCCGAACGCGCCGGCGTCTCGGTCGGCACGATCTATCGCCGCTTCGAGGACAAGGACCAGCTGATCACCGCTCTGACCGAGCGCATGCTTGAGCGGCGCGAGCAGTATGTGGCCGAGCAGTTGCGCACGGCCGAGCCGTCACTCCCGGGCGTACTGGACGCCTACGCACACGCCCTGCTGCAGTCCTTCGCTGACAGCCGCAATCTCTTCCCCGAGCTGCTGCGCGCGCGGAGCACGGGGGCGCTGGACCGGGGGGCGCGCACCATCACCGAGATCCACCGCCTCCTGCTCGAAGCAGCAGCCCCGTACACCGACCAGATCCGGCGCTCCGACCCGGACGCGGCGCTGGATACCGCGGCCCGCGCCATCCTGGGAGCCTGCTTCCACAACTCCGTACGCCCCGACCCCGCCACCGGCCAGGCCGCCCGTGACCGGTACGCGAGCGAACTCGGCAACATGGCGATCGCCTACCTCCTGACCCCCGACCGCCGCACCGCCCGCACCTGAGACGACCGCTCCGCCTCGGTCTCGCGTTGAAGATGGTGCCGTTCTTCTTGCCCCGGCCGGACAAGGACCGCAGGGCGACGACCGTCGCCGCATGGCGGGCCCGGTAACGGGGGCCGCCGTCGTGCAGCAGCCAGTCTCCATCCGGGCGCCCGGCGGGGACAGCGCCACCGTCAACGGGGCGGTCCTGGTGGCCGGTGCCGTGCTGTTCCTGGCGGGGCTGGCGGTACGGCGGTTCGGCGCGCGGACCATCCACGCGGCGATGCCGCCGATCGTGACGGGCGCCGTCGTGATGCTGATCGGGTTCAACCTGGCACCGGTGACGGCGTCGACGTACTGGCCGCAGGACCAGTGGTCGGCGCTGCTGGTGATGCTGTTCACCGGCCTCGCCGTCGTCTGCCTGCGCGGCTTCTGGTCACGTGTGGCGATCTGCCCGGGGCTGATCTTCGGGTACGCCGTCTCATGGCTGTTCGACCTGGCCTTCGGCAAGATCCACTCCCCGCTCGGCGGCGCCGAGGCCGTCGCCCAGTGGCGCCCGGACCTGTCCGGCGTGGCCAAGGCCGACTGGATCGGGCTGCCGTCCTTCCACGCCCCGGCGTTCGAGTGGTCGGCCATCCTCGTCGCCCTGCCGGTCGTCATCGCGCTGGTCGCCGAGAACCCCGGGCATGTGAAGGCCGTCGGTGAGATGACCGGCGACCCGCTCGACCGACAAGCTGCGCACCGCCATCGCCGCCGACGGCGCCGCGTCGATCCTGTCCACCGCCGTGGGCGGCCCGCCGAACACCACGTACGCCGAGAACATCGGCGTCATGGCGGCCACCCGCGGCGACTCCACGGCCGCCTACTGGGCCGCCGCCGGTTTCGCGCTGCTCTTCGGCCTGTGCCCGAAGTTCGGCGCGGTCGTCGCCGCGATTCCCGGCGGTGTGCTGGGCTGGGTCGATCTGCGACCCCCTCAACCTCGTCCCGGCCGCCACGGGCATCATCATCGGCGTCGGCGGCGTGAGCCTGAAGATCACCGACAACTTCGAGCTGGGCGGCGTCGCGCTCGGCACGATCGTCGTGATCACCGGCTACCACGTGCTGCGCGCCTTCACCCCGGCCCACCTCAAGCGCCAGGAGCCGCCGCTGGACGCGGGCACGAGTTCCTACGAAGGTGCTCAGCCGGTCGCCAAGTCACAGGCGTACAGGGCGCTCGCCCGGGCGGATCGTTCCCCCGTTTCGGGGAAGCCCGGCGCGATGACGCCAGCGAGAGCCTACCTACTGGAACGCTGCCCCCATGGCGCAGATCGAGCAGTTCCCGTCGGCCCCGTGGACGGTCGACCCGGTCGTGGCGCGGATGCGCGCGTTCCGGTCGCTGTGGCCGGCGACGGACGGGGTGGCGGTCTTCAACCGGGTCTACCTCACCGTCACGGAGGAGATCGACCGGCGCATCGACGCGGGCGAGTTCGCCGACCGGCGGGCGGCCGCCACGCTGGACGTCCGGTTCGCGGAGCGCTACCTCGCGGCGGTCGACGCGGTCGCCGCGGGCGGGCGCCCACCGGCGTGCTGGCGGCCGCTGTTCCAGTACCGGCGCCATCCCGGCGTACGGCCGCTGCAGTTCGCCCTGGCCGGTATCAACGCGCACGTCGGGCACGACCTGGCGCTGGCGGTGGTGGACACCTGTCGTACGCTCGGCTGCGAACCGGCCGACCTGGAGGGGGAGTTCGACCGGGTGGGCGACATCCTCACGCTGCTGGAGGAGCGCATCCGCGAGGAGCTGATGCCGGGGCCGGACCTGCTGGAGATCGCCGACCCCCTGACGCATCTGCTGGGCTGCTGGAGCCTGGAGCGGGCCCGGGACGGGGCGTGGCTCGCGGCCCGCTCACTGTGGCAGCTGCACCGGCTGGGGAACCGGCTCCCGGAGCTGGCCGAGGAGTTCACCGAACGCCTCGACCGCTCCGTGGGCCTGGTGGGCCGGATGCTGCTCACCCCGCTGGCGGGTCAGTCCTCCGGGAGTTCCACCGGGGCGATCTCGTCGTAGACGTCACCCGGGCCGGGGTTCGTCGCGTCCGTCCCGCCGCCGAAGTGGTGCATGACGCCCCACACCGCGTTCAGCGCGGTCTGTACGGCGCCCTCGGCCCAGCCCGCCGTCCAGGAGATGTCGTCGCCCGCGAGGAAGATGCCCCGCTTGTCCTCGGGCAGCCGGTCCTGCATGAAGTGGGTGAACAGGCGCCGCTGGTAGCGGTAGTGGCCCGGCAGGTTGGCCTTGAACGCGCCCATGAAGTAGGGCTCGTTCTCCCAGGACACGGTGACCGGGTTGCCGATGATGTGCTTGCGGATGTCGACCTTCGGGTAGATCTCGCCGAGCGACTTGAGCATGACCTCCATACGCTCGTTCGCCGACAGCGGCAGCCACTTCAGGCTGTCGTCGCACCACGTGTACGACAGGCAGATGACGGCCGGCTTGTCCGGGCCGTCGTCCAGCAGGTACGTGCCGCGGGTCATCCGGTCGGTGAGCGTCATCGACATGACGTCACGGCCGGTCTCCTCGTCCTTGTCCAGCCAGAAGGGCCGGTCGACCGGGACGAACAGCTTGGACGACTCCATGTAGTGGGTGCGCTCCATCGCCGTCCAGTGGTCGATGGGGAACAGCGAGTCGTCACACGCGATCTTGGACAGCAGCATCCACGACTGGGCGGTGAAGATCGCCGCCTGGTACGTACGGATGTCGCCGTTCGCGTCGGTGACGGTGATGCGGTTGCCGGCGGTCCGGTGCAGGCGGGTCACGGCGGGCTTGGGCTCGCCGCCCTCGTGCAGCGACTTCAGCGACGTACCGAGCGGCCAGTGGACGATCTTCTCCGGCTCCCGCTCCCACAGGCGAAGCGGCAGCTGCTGCGAGCCGCCGACGATGCCGCGGTGGTGGTCGTCGGCCTCGGTGTAGACGACGCGGAGGATCTCCAGGATGGAGTTGGGGAAGTCGGTGTCCCAGCCGCCGGTGCCGAAGCCGACCTGGCCGAAGATCTCGCGGTGCCGGAAGGACTTGAACGCCTCGGACTCGCACAGGAAGCCGTAGAAGGTCTGGTTGTCGAGCTTCTCGACGAGCTTGGCCCAGATCTCGCGGATGCGCGGGACGTCACGCTCGCGCATGGCGCGGTTCATGTCGGAGAAGTCCGCGCCCTCCTCCAGGCACTCGTTCCACGCCTTGGCGACGTCGCGGTAGACCTGCGGCAGGTCGTCGATCGTCTCCGCGTAGTGCGACTCGCCCTTCAGGTCGACGACGGTCGACGGGGTGGCCTCGGCCAGCGGGTTCGGGAACGGCCGGGTCTCCAGGCCCACGAGGTCGATGTAGTGCTGGAGCGCGGTCGAGGAGGGCGGGAAGCGCATGGCGCCCATCTCGGCGGTCAGGCCCTCCGTGCCCGTGCCCTCGAAGCCGACGGTGCGCAGCCGGCCGCCGATCTGGTCGGCCTCGTACACGACGGGCTTGAGGCCCATCTTCATCAGCTCGTACGCGGCGACGATGCCCGACAGCCCGCCACCGATGACGGCGACCTCGGTGCCGTGCTCGGTCGCGGGTATCTGGCCGAGCCCGGCCGGGTGGGCCAGGTAGTCGTCATAGGCGTACGGGAAGTCCGGACCGAACATGGTGATCGGCGGCTGCGCGTCGGTGTGCTGGACGGCGGTGGGCACCGTGGACGTCATGGGGTACGGACTCCTTGCGGGAAAACTGGTGAGGGGAGGCTCAGGTCAGGGAGGTGTAGAGGCCGGGGCGGCGGTCACGCAGGTACGGGTTCGCCTCGCGCGAGGCGGTCAGCAGCTCCGGGTCGGCGTCGCCGACGACCAGTTCCTCGCCGCGTCCGGCGCGGGCGCGGGCGGTGCCGTCGGGGCCGGCCAGGGCGGACAGGCCGACGAACTCGAAGTCGCCCTCCAGCCCGGTGCGGTTGGCGTAGGCGACGTAGATCTGGTTCTCGAAGGCGCGCACCGGTACGACGGACTCGGCGACGACCTCGGCGGGGTGCATCAGCGCGGTGGGCACCAGCAGGAGCTGGGTGCCGGCCAGGGCGTGCGCCCGGACGTTCTCGGGGAACTCCACGTCGTAGCAGATCATCAGGCCCACGCGCAGCCCGCCGAGCTCCGCCTGGACGACCGGCTGGTCGCCGGGCGTGAACGAGTCGGTCTCGAAACCGCCGTAGAGGTGGGTCTTGCGGTAGTTGGCGAGCCGGGCGCCGTCGGGGCCAATGAGCTGGGCCGCGTTGTAGACGGTTTCACCGTCGCGCTCCGGGTAGCCGTACGCGATGCCGAGGCCGTGGCGTGCGGCGATGTCGGCGACGGCGTCGGCGCAGTCACCGTCCGCGGGCTCGGCGAGCCGGGCGACGTCGTCCCCGATCGCGTACCCGGTCAGGAACATCTCGGGGGCGATCAGCAGGCCGGCGCCGGTGGCGGCGGCGCGGGCGGCGGCCTCGTCGAGGACCTTGAGGTTGGCGGCGACGTCACCGGGCTGTCCGGAGCTCTGGAGCAGGGCGGTGCGCAGCGGCGGCATCGGCAGACCTCTGTCGGGGTGCGTGACGGGGCGGGGAAGGCGTCGAGAAGACGTTCAAAACGGTACGGTCCGGCCTTCTTCCGGGACAAGGCGTGACCGTTGCGGACCGACGAGTGATCCGTTGCGCGAAGAGCCGCCTGGGCGGCGATTCGTTGCGCGGCCCTGCGGCCGGAGTCGTACGGGCCTCCCCGCCGCCCGGCGGAGGGTGGACGCGCCCCCGGTGCGATGCGGCGGGAGGGGGCCGGGCGGAACAGTGGTGGGCGTCCGATCACTCCGGTCACCTGCCGAAAGGGCTCGCGCCATGACCGTCGTACGAAGATCGCCATTCTGTGCACGGCCCTGCTGTTCACCGCCGGGGCGGCGGGCTCCGCCGCCGCCTCCGGGGGCGGGCCGGGCGCCGGCGGTCGTGACCGGCGTCGTCACCGACACCGACACCTCGTTCAAGGGGAAGCGGGGGGAGGCATCTCGGTCCATGACCAGGGCGGGCAACGACGACCAGGGCGGGCAACGACCGGCTGGGCTACAGCCGGGCCGGACCACCTCGCGGCGCCTCTTCGAGAAGATCAGGAGCGGCACCGGCGACTTCCGGGTCCTGCCGTGGCAGCCGGAGTACCCGACGGGCCGGCCAGGGGGTGTCCGGCGGATCAGGCTGGATCAGTGAGCGGCGTCATGCGGCTTCGGCCGCCGGACACCCCCTAGCTAGGCCGGCGAGCCGGACGAGAAGCGCCGCAGCAGCGGCGAGAGCACCAGCACCGACTTGGTGCGCTCCACGAACGGCTCGCCCGCGATCCGCTCCAGCACGCGCTCGAAGTGGCGCATGTCGGAGGCGAAGACCTGGACGATCGCGTCCGCGTCACCGGTGACGGTGGATGCGGACGCGACCTCCGGGTACCGCTCGAGGCCACGCTGGATGGTCTCCGGCGATGTGTTGCCGCGTGCGTAGATCTCGATGAAGCCCTCGGTCTCCCAGCCGAGCGCCGCCGGGTCCACGCGGACGGTGAACCCGGTGATGGCGCCCTCGGCCCGCAGCCGGTCCACGCGCCGCTTGACGGCGGGCGCGGACAGACCGACGAGCGAGCCGATGTCGGCGTAGGAACGGCGGGCGTCCTCGGCGAGGGCGTGGACGATGCGTTCGTCGAGATCGTTCAGTCGCACTACAGGTGGGTCACTTCTCTGCTGTGGCCAGTCGGGAGCGGCGCATGCCGTACACGAAGTAGACCACGAGACCCACGGCCATCCAGATTCCGAAGACCACCCAGGTGATGGTGTCGAGCTTGTACATGCTGTAGCCGCAGCAGAGGAAGCCCAGCACCGCGAACACCGGGCCGAACGGCACCTTGAAGCTGCGCTCCATGTCCGGCTTGGTGAACCGCAGCACGACGACCGCGATGTTGACCAGGGCGAAGGCGAAGAGCGTGCCGATGCTGGTGGCGTTGACCAGCTCGCCGAGCGGGACGGCCGCGGCGAGGACACCGCAGAACAGCGACACGATCACGGTGTTGGCGCGCGGCGTGCCCGTCTTGGGGTTCACCTTGCGGAACACCTTGGGGACCAGGCCGTCGCGGGACATCGCGAAGAGGATGCGGGTCTGGCCGTAGAGCACGGTGAGGACGACGCTGGCGATGGAGATGACCGCGCCGGCGGCGAGGAGGGTGCCCCAGAAGCTCTGGCCGGTGACATCGTTCATGATCGCGGCGAGCGACGCCTCCGAGCCCTCGAACTTCTTCCAGTCCCAGGCGCCCACGGCGACGGCCGCGACCAGCACGTACAGCGCGGTGACGATGACCAGCGAGAGCATGATCGCCCGCGGCAGGTCCTTCTTGGGATTCTTGGCTTCCTCGCCCGCGGTGGAGGCGGCGTCGAAGCCGATGTACGAGAAGAAGAGGATGGCGCCCGCGGCGCCGATGCTGCCGACGCCGAGCGGCATGAAGTCCGAGTAGTTGCCGGACTTGAAGCCCAGGAAGCCGACGGCGCAGAACAGGACGAGCGCGGCGATCTTGACGCCCACCATGATCGTGTTGGCGCGGGCCGACTCCTTGGCTCCGCCGAGCAGGAAGAGCATCGCCAGCACGACGACGATCAGGGCGGGCAGGTTGAATATGCCGCCGTCGCCGGGGGGCGCGCTGAGCGCCTCGGGGAGGGTCACACCGATGGTGCCGTCGAGGAGCTCGTTGAGGTAGTCGCCCCAGCCGACCGCCACGGCGGCGACGGACACGCCGTACTCCAGGAGCAGGCACCAGCCGCACACCCAGGCGACGAGTTCGCCCATCGTTGCGTACGCGTACGAGTACGAGGAGCCGGCGACGGGGATGGTGCCGGCCAGCTCGGCGTAGGAGAGGGCCGAGAAGAGCGCCGTGAGGCCTGCGAAGACGAAGGCGAGCGTGACGGCCGGGCCGGCCAGCGGGACGGCTTCGCCGAGGACGACGAAAATGCCGGTGCCGAGCGTGGCGCCGATGCTGATCATGGTCAGCTGCCACATGGAGAGCGAGCGGCGGAGCGAACCGCCCTCACCCTGCCCACCCTCTGCGACCAGCACATCTACCGGCTTGCGCCGGGTAAGAGCGGAGAGCCCGGACGCCTTGGGCGCGGACGGTTCGGTGGCGGGAGGGGCTGTGCCTTGGTCCAGCACTGCGGGGGCTCCTTCATCGCTGCGGGTCGGACGGAGGGCGACCTGCGGCGGCTCGTGGGCGTCGGGGACAGCCCACGGGGGAAGGTGAACCGCCGAGCAGGCGGTCACCGCCACTCCTGGTACGGGGCACGAGCCTAAAGGTCGCGCTTCGCGCTCGTAATGCAGGGTTGTTGCGCATCCGCGAATGATCATTGCGCGCTTGGGGCACAGACGGGGAAACATTGCGCCCCGCCGCACGAATCGACACATTGGGGGCCCCGAGCAGGATTTCACCGACCGGAGGAGACCCGTATGACCTGGCAGGACCCGGTGCCTTTTCTGCGCGGTACGGCCTGGCTCGACGACCGCGGCCGCGCTGTGCGCGCCGACCCGGTGGACCTGGCCCGGCTGCCGTGGGACACCGCCGAGCGGGCCGCGCTGCCGATCGGCGTACGGCTGGAGTTCACGGCGTCACCGGGCACCCGCGCCGTGCAGATCCGCTACCGCGCCGCCGTCCCGGACGGGACCGACTCGCTGCGCGAGCTGGCGCACTGCTTCGCGCTGTGGGCGGGCGACCGCTGCCTCCACGAGGCGTGCGCCCGACCCGCCGAGGAGACGACCATCACCCTCCCGCTGCCGGGAGGCGGGCGGAGGGGTGCGCAGCCACGCCGGTGGGCGGGGGCGGGGGCGCGTGCGGAGGCGCGTGCCGTCGCCGGCATGATCCCGGCGACGGACCCGGGCGCAGCCAGCGGCACGGCGGGCGCGGCCGGGGGCGCGGGGCCGGGCATGGGCACGGGCCCAGCCGTCGCCCCCGCCAGCGGTGCCCCGAGCCCGACGGGCGCGGAGGCGGGCCCCGGCGCGGGCATGGGGACGGCCAAGGGCACACACACAGGCACCGGTGCCGTCACCGGCGGCCACGCGGGGACCGGCCACGCGGGCGCGGCGGGCGGGGGGTTCGGTGGGCCGTTCAGCGTGCATCCGCCGGAGAGCCAGGCTCCCGTGATCCTGGGGCTGCGGGGCGTCGGCGGCACCCTCTTCCCCGCTCCCCCGCGGCCCCGCTGGCTGGTGCACGGCGACTCGATCACCGAGGGCTGGTGGTCCACCCGCCCCGCCCACTCCTGGCCGGCCGTCGCGGGACGGGCCCTCGGGGTGGACACGGTCAACCTCGGCTACGCGGGCTCGGCGCGGGGCGAGCTCGCCATCGCGCAGCAGCTGGCCGCCCTCCCCGCCGACCTGCTCACGCTCGCGTTCGGCACGAACTGCTGGTCCGGCGTCCCCCACACCGCGCCACTGCTGTACGAGACGACACGGGCCTTCATCACCCTCGTACGCCAGGGCCATCCGGACACGCCCCTGCTGCTGGTGTCTCCCCTGCTGCGCCCCGAGGCGGAGGCGACGGCGAACGACGTGGGCGCGACGCTCGCCGAGCTGCGGACGGCCATGGAGGAGGCCGCCCGGGACCTGATCGCGGCCGGTGACGCGCGGCTGTCGCTGCTGCCCGGCCGGGACCTGCTCGGGCCGGGGCATCTCGCGGACGGCCTGCATCCGGACGACGCGGGCCACGCGCGGGTCGCGGCGGCAGTCGTGGCGGCGGTCGTGGCAGCCGTACGCGACGCGTCGTCGCTCACCGCCCGGGTGGCGCCTTCGACTTGACGGGGAGGAATGTCCTGGCGAAGGCGGGGTAGGGGCGCCTCGGTCGGTGACATCGTTCCGAGTTCCGAAGGAGGTTCTGTCGTGCTGATGGCGCACCCGTCGATGCTGCGCAAGCTCGTGGCCAGGTATGAGGAACTGGCCGCGCACGGTGCGGAATCGGTGGACCCGAAGATCGTGCGTCAACGGGAGGACACCGCCTACACCCTCTGCGTGTCCACCGGGACGCGTGACATACGCGACGCGCTGCGGGTGGCCAGACACGCCATCGCGGCCGCCGGAGAACCGGCGGCCGTCGCGGCGGCGTCGGCCTCGGCATAAGCGGACGGGGAGGGCGGCGACCGGCACTCTCCGGTCGCCGCCCTCGGCGTCCGCACGGCGGCATACCGTGGAGTCACGTTTCTTCGCGGTCCCGTGCGGCCACTACGATCCAACCGCCGTTGACCATGAGAAACCGGCCGGGTGGCCAACTCGACGATGTTTCCGGCGCCTTGCCTCGGAAACCCGCCCGTCCCGTTTCCGATTGCGAGAGGTGCTTGTGAACACCAGCGAATCGAGCGTGCGGGACCGCCTCTGCGAGGCCCTGCGGGAGCGCGAGGAGGAGATCGCCGACCGGTGGGTCCGGCTCCAGCTGGAGCAGGCGGTGCTCAGTACCGACATGAGTGAGCACGAGGTGCGCGAGGAAGCCGACCTGCTGATCTCCGCCCTCGCCGCGGGCCTGGCCAGCGACGTGCCGGTGGAACGGCTGGTGGCCTCCCGCAACGAACTGCGACAGACGGTGATAGAGCTGTCGCTGCGCCGCGCGCGGGCGGGCGCCTCGCCGACCGCCACGTCGATGGCCGTGCTGTCGCTCAAGGAGGCGCTGCTGTCCGCCGTACAGCACACCACCCGCGACTCGGCCGAGCTGTTCTCCGCCGCCATCCTGGTCAACCGGCTGCTGGACGCGGCCGGGGTGCTCTCGTTCGAGACGTACGTGGAGGGGCGCGAGGAGATCATCCAGCGGCAGAGCCGTCAGCTGCTCGAAGTCTCCACGCCCGTGGTCCGGTTGTGGCGGCACGTCCTGGCCGTACCGCTGATCGGCACACTGGACACCGCGCGTACGCAGGTGGTCATGGAGAGCCTGTTGCAGGCCATCCAGGACAACGAGGCACAGGTCGCCATCATCGACATCACCGGCGTGCCGGCCGTCGACACCGCGGTCGCCCAGCATCTGATGCACACCGTCAACGCGGTACGGCTGATGGGCGCCGACTGCGTCATCAGCGGGATCCGGCCGCCCATCGCCCAGACCATCGCACAGCTGGGCATCGACCTGTCGACCATCCTGACCCGTGCGACACTGGCGGACGCCCTGGCCGCCGCCATCCAGCTGACCGACCAGCCCGCCGTCGGCCAGGACGTCGGCGCCGCCCGGCCGGTGACTGCTCGGCCGGTGACCGCTCGGCCGGTGACCGCGTGACGGCCCCTCGCGCCACCGGCGTTCCCATCCTGCGGCTCGGCGACGTACTGGTCACCGGGCTGCTCAACGAGCTGGACGACCAGTCGGCCGTGGCCTTCACCGACGAGCTCACCGAGCGGATCGCCGGTGACGGCGCCCGGGGCGTCCTGATCGACATCTCCCGGCTGGAGATCATCGATTCGTTCGTGGCGCGCACGCTGATGGAGCTGACCACCATGGCGCGCCTCCTCGGAGCCCGGGTGATCGTGGCCGGGATGCGGCCGGCGGTCGCCATCACCCTGGTCGAGCTGGGGCTGCAGCTGACCGGCGTGGAAACCGCCCTCAACGCGGAGCAGGGCCTGACCGCGCTCGGCTGGCACCGCATGCCCCAACCCGCGGGGGAGGTCCGACGTGACGCTCCACGGTGAACGGCTGGCGACGCCGGGCTCCGAGCTCATCGCCCAGCGCTCCCCCGCGGCCGGCGGCGGCCCGTACGGCGTGCCCACCTCCTCCGGCACGACGAGCACGACGAGCGCGTCGGCCACGACGAGCGCGTCGGGCCGGTCCGGCGTCCGGTCCGGCACGTCCGGCGACCGATACGGCAACACATCCGGCGACGCGTACCTTGACCCCGAAAGGCACCCCGACGGCCACGGCGGCGGCTCCCGCTACACCGTCGCCTCCGAGGAGGACCTGCTGACGGTACGTCACGCCGTACGGGCAGCCACCGTGGAGGCCGGCTTCGGGCTCGTCGACCAGACCAGGATCGTGACCGCCGCCAGCGAACTCGCCCGCAACGCCTACGTCCACGGCGGAGGCGGGGCCTTGGAGATCCGGATACTGACCCGGTCCGGGCGCAAGGGGCTGCGGCTCACCGTCCGGGACGACGGCCCCGGCATCCCCGACGTGGAGCAGGCGCTCACCGACGGGTACACCACCGGCACGGGGCTCGGCCACGGCCTGGGCGGCGCCCGGCGGCTGATGCACGAGTTCCAGGTCCACAGCGCCCCCGGCCAGGGCACCACCGTGGTCGTCACGCGCTGGAACGACCGCTGATGGGACCGCCGATGTCCGTCACCGCCCACATCCCGGTCGACCACTACAGCGCCGTCCAGCTCGCGGCCTCCACCGCCCGCCGGACGGCGCTGGACCAGGGGCTCACCGGCGCCCTGCCCGACCAGGCCGCCGTGCTGGCCAGCGAGCTGGCCGGCAACGTCGCCAAGTACGCCCTGAACGGCGCGCTGTACATCCAGCCGCTGCCGCTGCGCACCGGCGTGGAGATCCTCGCCGTGGACCGGGGCCCGGGCATGGCCGACCTGGAGCGGTGCCTCACCGACGGGTACACCACCAGCAGCACGCTGGGCTCCGGACTGGGCGCGGTGCGCCGCATCGCGGACGAGTTCACCGTGCGTACGAAGGAGGGCGCGGGCACCGTCGTCTCCGCCCGCCTGGGCGAACCGGGCGACGGCCCCGCTGAGGGGACGCCGGGCGTCGGCGCGGTGCGCGTCCCCGCCGACGGGGAGAGCGCCTGCGGGGACTCCTGGGGCCTCGCCGTCACCGGGGACGTACGCACCGCCCTCGTCGTGGACGGGCTCGGTCACGGCGGGCCCGCGTCCGAGGCGGCCGAGCTGGCCGTGCGCGCCTTCCACCGCGATCCCGCTCAGCCGCTGCCCCAGCTGGTGCGCACGATGCACCGCGCGCTGCGCCGCAGCCGGGGCGCGGCGGTCGGGCTGCTGCGGCTGTCGGCCGACGGCATCGAGCAGTGCTCGGTGGGCAATGTGCGCACCTTGCTGCTGGCGCACGACGGCGTCCGGCAGCGCTTCGGCGGCCAGCCGGGGGTCGTCGGCTGGAACATGCCCGAGCCGCGTGTGCAGCGCGTACCCGCCGAGCCGGGCGCGACCGCCCTGCTGCACAGCGACGGCATCGACGCGCGCTGGACGCACACCCTGACGCCGTTCCTCACCGGGCTGCCCGCGCCGCTGCTCGCCGGAGCCCTCGCCCACGAACACCGGCGCAGCCGGGACGACGCGACCGTCCTCGCCCTCGGCCCGGTGCGGAGAGAGCCATGAAACCGCAGATCACCACCCTGCACTCGCTCGCCGGACTGCGCAGCGCCCTGCGCCGCCTGGCCCACCGGGCGGGCCTGCCCGTCGAACTGCGCTACCGGCTCGCGCTGTCGGCGGCCCGGGTGGCCGGCGCCGAACTCACCGCCGGCCGGCCGGTTCTGCTGGAGACGGTGCCGCCGCAGCCGGCCGGCGGGGCGGACGGCCGGCTGACCGTACGGCTCCACCTCCCGCACGCGCCGCGCCGGCCGTCCCTCGAAGGGCTCCCGCTGCCGGCGGAGCGGCTGCCCGGCACGGCCGCCGTGTGGCGGGTGCCCGCGCCCGTCCCACCCGCCACCGACGCGGGCGGGGACAATCCGCCCGGCCTGGTGGAGCTGCTGGAGGAGGAGCTGAGCGCGGCGGTCGACCGGATGGACGCGCTCTCCGAGGACCACCAGCGGCTCAAGCACGAGCTGGCCGAGACGAACAGCGGCGTGCTGGCCCTGTACGTACAGCTGGAGGAGCGCGACGAGCAGCTGCGCCAGGCGCACGGCCGGATACTGCGCCAGCTGGAGGACGCCCTGCGCCCGCCGCCGGTCCGGGTCCCGGGCCTGGAGATGGCCGTCCACTACGAGCCGGCGGAGAAGCACGCCCCGACGGGCGGAGACCTGTACGACTGGTTCGTCCTGCCGGACGGCACCGTGCACATCACGGTGGTCGACGCGCTGGGGCACGGGCTGACCAGTACGCGCAGCGCGCTCAACGTCACCCACGCCGTACGCACCCTCGCCCTGGAGGGCCATCCCCTGGAGTCGATCGTCGCCCGGACGGACGAGGTGCTGGCGACCTTCGACCATGAGCTGATGGCCACCGTGCAGCTCGTCCGGCTCGACCCGGACAGCGGGGAGCTGGTGCTGGCGAACGGCAGCCACCCGCCCGCCCTCCTCGTACGGGAGGACGGCGAATCGCGCCTGCTGGAGGTACGCGGACGGGGCATCGGCTTCCCGCTGCCCGGCAGCGAGCGGCTGCTGCGCGACCGCCTCGGCCCCGGCGACCTGCTGGTGCTCTACACGGACGGGCTGACCGAGAGCCGCCGCGACCCGCGCGAGGGCGAGCAGCGGCTGGCGCGTGCGGCACGTCGGCACCGGAACCGTCCGATAGAGGAGGTCCCGGCGGCCATCGCGGACGACATGCACACGGTCATCCTGCACCCGGACGACACCGTGGCCCTGACCGTACGCCGGGTGCGCGGCTGATCCTCGCCACATCGATGGTTAATGCACGAGGGCTGGGTATGCGAGCGGTGATGACTGAAGGAGCCGCTCGTGGTTGTCATGATTTCGCCGTACGCCGACTGCGCCTCGGCCCGTGACACGGCCGCCCGCTTCGTGGCCGAGCACTGCCCGTGGGCGGACCTGGACGCCGTACAGCTGGTCGTCACCGAGCTGACGGCCAACGCCCTGCGCCACACCGACGGCTGGTGGCGACTGCGGCTGCGCGCCGAGCGCGAGGAGCTGACGGTGGAGCTGGACGACTCCAGCCCGGCCCTCCCCGAGGCGCGCACCCCGGACTTCACGGGCGGTGGCGGCGGCTTCGGCTGGCCCATGGTCCTGAGCCTCGCGGGCCGGGTGGAGGTCCACCGCATTCCGACGGGCAAGACGGTACGAGCGTCCTGGTCACGCGCACCGGAAGCAGCCTGAGACGCCCCCGGGCCGCGCGGCCGTCGGGCCGGCCGCCTGCGAGCGTCTACGAGCCGAGTGGCCCGCCGGCCTCCTTGAGGCGCCGGCCGCCGCACCTGTCAGCAAGCCCTCCGGAGGACGCCCCGAATTGTCCGGCCGAAAGCGGCGCGACGCCCGGAGGCGGTCCGACCCGAAGCGACGCGGCGCCCGAGCCCGTCCGCCGGAAGCGGCCCGGCCCGGAGCCGCCCGACACCTCAGCCGCCCCGCACACGAAACGGCCGGACACCCGGGCTGCCGACGTCCCAGCTGC
This sequence comes from Streptomyces sp. CB03238, assembly GCF_002099185.1. Lineage (NCBI taxonomy): Bacteria > Bacillati > Actinomycetota > Actinomycetes > Kitasatosporales > Streptomycetaceae > Streptomyces > Streptomyces sp. CB03238. Next base: position 99,052 of record NZ_NBCN01000026.1, read on the forward strand.
CCCGCCCGGAGCGGCCCGGTGCCCCCAGCGGCCCCCGCCCCGTACCCGCCGATGCCCCGTGGTTGTCCGGCCCCCGGGGCCGCGCGACGCCCGGGGCGGTGTGCCCCGGGCGTCGGTTCGAGCAGCCGTCCGCCGGCCCTTCCAGCCGGCGGGCTCACTCCACGGCCAGGAGGCCTTCCCTCAGGCGCGCGGTGATCCGTGACAGCAGCCGGGACACGTGCATCTGGGACACGCCCAGTACGGCACCGATCTCGGACTGGGTCATCTCGTCCACGTACCGCATCTGCAGAATGCGCCGGTCGCGCTCGTCGAACTCCTCGATGAGCGGCTTCAGCGCCTGGACGTTCTCGACGATCTCCAGCTCGCGGTCCGGTTCCCCCAGCCGGTCCACGAGGGTCTCGGATGAGCTGTCGCCGCCGCTGTCGTCGAGCGGCAGGTCGATGGAGCCGGCGGTGTACCCGTTCGCGGCGACGAGCCCCTCGACGATCTCGTCCTCCTCCATGCCCAGGTGTTCGGCGAGTTCGGCGGGGGTCGGGGAGCGGTCCAGGCGCTGGAAGAGTTCGTCGGTCGCGCGGGCGATGTCGATGCGCAGCTCCTGGAGCCGCCGGGGCACGTGCACCGACCAGCTCGTGTCGCGGAAGAACCGCTTGATCTCGCCGATCACACACGGCATCGCGAAGGTCGTGAACTCGACCTCGCGGCTCAGGTCGAACCGGTCGATCGCCTTGATCAGGCCGATGGTGCCGACCTGGATGATGTCCTCCATCTGGTCGGACCGGTTGCGGAAGCGCGTGGCCGCGTACTTGACGAGGGAGAGGTTGAGCTCGATGAGGGTGTTGCGTACGTACTGATATTCCGCAGTCCCCTCCTCGAGCACAGCCAGCCGGTCGAAGAACTGCTTCGAGAGCTCCTTCGCGTCCTTCGGAGCCACCTCGCCGGGGTTCCGGACCTCCGGCAGATCAGCCGTCGTCTGCGGGGTGGTACCGGTCGAGATCGTGGTCGCCATGGACACCGCACCCTCCCTTTCAATCTCCGTACGTTCGCAAGGGCGCGTGTACCCGTCTCGTGCCGGAGCACGCATGGGGATGGGGACCGGCTTGAAAAAAGCGGAGGGGCCGCCTCCCGCTCGCGGCGGGAAAACGGCCCCTTCGGCGGCCTTGGCCTGATGAGGCGTCAGCTCCAGCTGGCGTGCAGCGGCTTGCCCTCGGCGTAACCGGCGGCGCTCTGGATGCCGACGATGGCCTTCTCGGCGAACTCCTCCAGGGAGCCCGCACCGGCGTACGTGCAGGACGAACGGACACCCGCGATGATCGAGTCGATCAGGTCCTCGACGCCCGGGCGGGCCGGGTCGAGGAACATCCGCGAGTGCGAGATGCCCTCCTCGAAGACCGCCTTGCGGGCCCGGTCGTACGCGGACTCCTCGCTCGTACGGTTGCGGACGGCACGCGCGGAGGCCATGCCGAACGACTCCTTGTAGAGCCGGCCGTTGGCGTCCTGCTGGAGGTCGCCGGGGGACTCGTACGTACCGGCGAACCACGAGCCGATCATCACGTTGGACGCGCCGGCGGCGAGCGCCATGGCGACGTCGCGCGGGTGACGGACACCGCCGTCGGCCCAGACGTGCTTGCCGTACTTCTTCGCCTCGGCGGCGCACTCCAGGACGGCGGAGAACTGCGGGCGGCCCACACCGGTCATCATGCGGGTGGTGCACATGGCGCCGGGGCCCACACCGACCTTGATGATGTCCGCGCCGGCCTCGACGAGGTCGCGTACGCCCTCGGCGGCGACGATGTTGCCGGCGACGATCGGCACGTGCGGGTCCAGGCCCCGGACGGTCCTGATCGCGGTGATCATCGACTCCTGGTGGCCGTGCGCGGTGTCGATGACGAGCGTGTCGACGCCCGCGTCCAGCAGCTGCTTGGCCTTGCCGGCCACGTCGCCGTTGATGCCGACGGCGGCGGCGATGCGCAGCTTGCCGTTGGCGTCGACGGCCGGGGAGTAGAGGGTCGCGCGCAGGGCGCCCTTGCGGGTCAGGATGCCGGCGAGGCGGCCGTCCTGGTCCACGGCGGGCGCGTACCGGCGGTTGTGGTGGTCGAGGGTGTTGAACGCCTCGCGCGGGTCCATGTCCGCGTCGAGGAGCAGCAGGTCCGTGGACATGACCTCGGACAGCTGCGTGAAACGGTCCACCCCGTTCAGGTCGGCGTCGGTGACGACACCGATCGGCCGCTGGTCGGCGTCGACGACGACGCCCGCGTTGTGCGCGCGCTTGGGCAGCAGCGACAGCGCGTCGGCGACGGTCTGGTGGGGGTCGAGCACGATCGGGGTGTCGAGCACGTGGTGACGGCTCTTGACCCAGGTGATGACGTCGGTGACGACCTCGATCGGGATGTCCTGCGGGATGACGACGAGGCCACCGCGCCGGGCGACGGTCTCGGCCATCCGGCGGCCCGCGATGGCGGTCATGTTCGCGACGACGAGCGGGATGGTGGTCCCGGTGCCGTCGGGGGAGGACAGGTCGACGCCCTGGCGGGAGCCCACGGCCGAGCGGCTAGGCACCATGAATACGTCGTCGTACGTGAGGTCGTACGGCGGCTTCAGGTCATTGAGGAAACGCACGTGCTGAACATCCCAGTCGTTCGGAGTTGGCCCCCGGGCATTTCAGCCGGGGGGAAAACGCACGTACTTCATTGTCCCATGCCCGCACACACGTACGCCCCAGGCGAAACGCACAGGCCCCGAAGGGATCACTCGTAGGTTCCTCCGACCGCGGGCTGAGAGCCGCGCGGCGGCCTCCGTGCGCCACGGCACCGGCCCCCGGCCGAGGGCGCTGAGCCAAGAGGCGCCGGGCCGCCCCTGGCCCGTGGTCGGGCACCGAGCCGGGGGCGGCATGCCCGTGGCCGGCGGGCACCAGGCCCAGGGGCGCCGGGCGTGTCCGCACGGAGCTGGGCCGGGGGCCGACCCGCGCTCTCGCTTCGGCGGCGGGCCGGCCAGGGGGCGGTTACTCGTCCGGGTCCGTGCGGTCCAGGGCCGGGCGGGGGCCGGGCGTGAACTCGGTGAGGAGGTAGTCCGCCGCCGTGGTGTCCGTGACCAGGCTCGTGACGAGCCCGGACCGCAGCACCGCACCGATCGCCGCCGCCTTGCGCGCTCCGCCCGCGATGGCCACGACCTCGGGGATACGCCGCAGCCGGTCGGCCTCGACCGTGATGCACCGCTCGCCGAGGTCACGCCCCACCCGGCGCCCGTTCGCGTCGAAGAGGTGGGCCGACATCTCGGCCGCGACGCCCAGCGAGGCGTAGTGCGCCCGCTCCTCGTCCGTGAGCATGTCGTGGACGGTGGAGATGCCCGGCTCCCACGAGCCGATGGACACCGCCGCGACCGTCACCTTGTCGAAGTACTCGAAGGCGCGGGCGATCCCGGTCTGGTTGCGCAGCGCCGCCGCGGTCGCCGGGTCGGGCAGCAGCATCGGCGCGTAGATCGGGTGGGCCTCGCCGCCGGAGACCTGGGCGGCACGCCGTACCGCCTCCACCGAGCCGCGCTCGGCCGTGCCCGCGTCGTACACGCCCGTGAGCTGGACGACCGTGCAGGGCGGCAGCCGGTCGAGGGCGGCCGCCATGTGGATGGTGGAGCGGCCCCACGCCAGGCCCAGGACGTCGCCCTCGGCCACGAGCTCGGCGAGCAGGTCGGCCGCGACCTCGCCCAGGTTCTCGGGGTCGGGCGAGGCGTCCTCGCCCTCCGGCGGGGACTCGACGACCACGGCGTGACGCAGCCCGTACCGGGCGCGGAGCGCGTCGGAGCGCTCGGCGTCTAGCTCGGCGGGTACGCGGATCTCGATGCGTACGAGGTCACGCTCCAGAGCGGTTTCCAGGACCCGCGCGACCTTGAAGCGGCTGACGCCGAACTCCTCCGCGATCTGGATCTTGGACTTGCCCTCGAGGTAGAAGCGACGGGCCATGGCCGCCGCCTGCACCAGCTCCGCGGGTCCCATCCGCAGGGCTGGCCGTCCCGCCGACATAGCAGACACCGCGATCTCCTCACTGCTGTTCACACTTCGGATCGCCATCCTCGCAGATGTGGCGGTCCTTGATCGGTCCTGTTGGGCTGCGTTCATCTGCCCGTGGTTCACCCGTGGCTCAGTGGCCGCACGCCCACGCGGCCGTGGCGGTCGCCGCGGTGGCCTGTTCGCGCAGGGCCCGTACCGCGGCGGCCGGGTCCTCCGCTCCGTACACGGCGGAGCCGGCGACGAAGACGTCGGCACCGGCCTCCGCGCACCGCTCGATCGTGGACGCCGAGACACCGCCGTCGACCTGGAGCCACAGCTGGAGGCCGTGCTTGGAGATCAGCTCCCGGGTGCGGCGGATCTTCGGCAGCATGATGTCCAGGAAGGCCTGGCCGCCGAAGCCCGGCTCCACGGTCATGATCAGCAGCATGTCGAGCTCGGGGAGCAGGTCCTCGTACGGCTCGATGGGGGTGGCGGGCTTCAGCGCCATCGAGGCCCGCGCCCCCTTGGCCCGGATCTCGCGGGCAAGCCGGACCGGGGCGGCGGCCGCCTCGACGTGGAAGGTGACCGAGCCGGCCCCCGCCTCCACGTACTGCGGGGCCCAGCGGTCGGGGTCCTCGATCATCAGGTGGCAGTCCAGCGGGGTGTCCGTCGCCCGCGCGAGCGACTCCACGACGGGCACACCCAGGGTGAGGTTGGGCACGAAGTGGTTGTCCATGACATCGACATGGAGCCAGTCGGCGCCGTCGACGGCCTTCGCCTCCTCGGCGAGCCGGGCGAAGTCGGCGGACAGAATGCTGGGGTTGATCTGGGCCATGAGCCAAGCCTGCCATGTCCCATGGGGTTTCTTTTACCCGATGCCCGCCCCCGGGCCCGTCCGACGCGGCACACTTGCCACAATCCCGACGAATTCACTCCGTGCGTCGCAGCAGCGCCAGGTACATGGCGTCCGTGCCGTGCAGATGCGGCCACAGCTGTACGTCGGGCCCGTCGCCGATCGCGGGGACGCCCGGCATCAGGGGCCTGGCGTCGATCAGCTCCGCGCCGCCCGTCCTCTTCAGCACGTCGTCGACGACGACCCGGGTCTCCGCCAGGTGCGGCGAGCAGGTCGCGTACCCGACGATCCCGCCCACCCGGACGGCCTTCAACGCCTCGGTGAGCAGGGCGCGTTGGAGCGGGCCGAAGCTCTCCAGGTCCTCCGGGCGGCGGCGCCAGCGGGCCTCGGGGCGGCGGCGCAGGGCGCCCAGGCCGGAGCACGGGACGTCCACGAGGGCGCGGTCGAAGGAGCCGGGGCGCCACGGCGGGCGGGTGCCGTCGGCGGTGATGACCTGGTACGGGCCCGGGTTGCCGGCCAGCGCCCGGTCGACCAGCCGGGCGCGGTGCGGCTGCTTCTCGGAGGCGAGCAGGGCGGCGCCGCGCTCGGCGGCCAGCGCGCCGAGGAGGGCCGCCTTGCCGCCGGGGCCCGCGCAGCCGTCGAGCCAGCGCTCGTCGGGGCCGTCGAGCGGGGCGTTGGCGAGGGCGATCGCGACGAGCTGGCTGCCCTCGTCCTGGACGCCCGCCCTGCCCTCGCGTACGGCGTCGATGGCGCCCGGCTCGCCGCCCTCGGCGAGGCGTACCGCGTACGGGGACCAGCGGCCCGGCAGGCCGGCCTCGTCGCCCAGCACGTCCAGCAGCTCGCCCGTGGTGGACCGGCCGGGGCGGGCCACCAGCGTGACCTCGGGCCGCTCGTTGTCGGCCTCCAGCAGGTCCTCGATCCCGGCGCGGCCGCCGCCGAGCGCGTCCCACAGCGCGGAGACGATCCAGCGCGGGTGCGAGTGCACGACGGCCAGGTGGTCCTCGGCGTCCTCGTCGTAGGGCGGGGCCACCTGCTGCACCCAGGCGTCGAGGTCCTGCTGCGCGATCTTACGGAGTACGGCGTTGACGAACTTGGCCCGCCCGTCGCCGAGCACCACCCTCGCCAGCTCCACGCTGGCCGAGACTGCCGCGTGCGTGGGGATCCGCGTCCCGAGCAGCTGGTGCGCGCCCAGCGCGAGCACGTCGAGCACCGGCGGGTCGACCTCGCGCAGCGGCCGGTCGATGCACGCCGCGATGATCGCGTCGTACGTGCCCTGGCGGCGCAGCGTGCCGTACACCAGCTCGGTGGCGAGCGCCGCGTCCCGGTTGTCGAACCCCTCCTTCTCCCGCGCCTTCTTCAGCAGCGGCGGCAGGACGAGGTTGGCGTACGCGTCCCGCTCGTCGACGGCGCGCAGCGCCTCGAACGCCAGGATCCGCACCGGGTCCTTCTTGGGGCGGCGGTACGGCTTGGGGGGACGGCGACGGGACTGCTCGCTCACAAGGTGCTCCGCTTTTCGGTGAGGCTCGTACCCTTTCAGCCTACGTCGGCCCCGCCGGCCTTCTCGCCGGGGGCGATCCGCACGCCCCGCGCCCAGTCGGCGCCGCGCATCGGCTTCTTGCCCTGCGGCTGGACCCACAGCAGCTCCACCGCATGCGAGCCGGTGCCGACGTACACGTTGTTCTTGGCCGCCGACAGCTCGCCGGGCGCCAGGTCGGTGCGGTCGGGCACCAGGGCGGCCTGGATGACCTTGAGCCGCTCGCCACGGAAGACGGTCCAGGCGCCGGGGGCGGGCGTGCAGCCGCGTACGACACGGTCGACGCGCAGCGCCGGGGCCTTCCAGTCGATGTGCGCGTCCTCGACGGTGATCTTGGGGGCGAGGGTGACGCCTTCGGTGGGCTGCGGTACGGCCTTGAGGGTGCCGTCCTCGATGCCGTCCATCGTCGCGGCGAGCAGGCCCGAGCCGGCGAAGGCGAGCCGGGTGAGCAGGTCGCCGCTGGTGTCGGTGGACCGCACCTGCTCGGTGATCACGCCGTACACCGGGCCGGAGTCCAGGCCCTCCTCGATCTGGAACGTCGACGCGCCGGTCACCTCGTCCCCGGCCATGATCGCGTGCTGCACGGGCGCGGCGCCGCGCCAGGCGGGCAGCAGGGAGAAGTGCAGGTTCACCCAGCCGTGGGCGGGGACGTCGAGGGCCACGCGCGGCAGCAGGGCGCCGTACGCGACGACGGGGCAGCAGTCGGGCGCGATCTCGCGCAGCCGGGCCAGGAAGTCCTCGTCGCGGGGCTTCGCCGGCTTGAGCACCTCGATCCCGGCCTCCTCGGCGCGCTGGGCGACGGGGCTGGCGACGAGCCGGCGGCCGCGCCCGGCGGGGGCGTCGGGCCGGGTGACGACAGCGGCCACCTCGTGCCGGTCCGAGGCGATCAGGGCGTCCAGGGCGGGTACGGCGACCTCGGGGGTGCCTGCGAAGACGAGCTTCATCAGTGGCTGACTGCCTGTCTGTTCGGTGGCGGTGGCGGGCGACGCACCAGTTTAGGGGCCGGTGGGACGGGGGCGTACGTCGCCTTGCGCGCCCTACGCATATGCGGATACGCCCCCGCAGCGTGACCCCGACCACGGGTGGCGCGTTGGTCAAGGCAGATTGACCGAAACGGGCCGCCGCCTCGGAGCGGCCCACCCCTTTCAACGCCGGTTCGAGAGGCTTGTAAATGGCCGACCACGCAACCCACGACGCCCAAGCCCGGGCGAGCCTGCACCTGCTGGTGCGGGACATCGAGCGGGTCCGCCGGCAGGTGGACGCACTGCGCACGCTCACCGCCCAGCTCGGCAATGTGTACCGCCCGCGGCGATCCGGCCCGTCCACGGGCTTCGTCGTCTACGGCAGGGCCCCGGCCCCCACCGTCCGGCTCGCCCAGGAGCTGCGGGACAGCGTCGAGACCCTGGTGACCGCGGCGGTGGACTTCGACCGCTCGCTGGGCTTCTCGTGGGACGCGGTGGGCTCGGCCCTCGGGGTCACCAAGCAGGCCGTCCACCGCCGGTACGGCGCCCGGCGGGCGGCGGCCCAGCAGACGGCCACGGCGGAGCCGGACCACGCCGTCGAGCCGGGCGGCGGTACGCGGACGATGCCCTCGGTCCCGGCCGCGCGCTCGATGCCGCCCCAGCCCACCTCCGGCTCCCAGACCCTCCGCGACGAGGTCCGCCCGAGCGCCTTCCCCGGCCCGCGCAACGGCTGACCCCCACGCGGCCGCCCGGCCCCCTCGCCGCAGGGAAGCCGGGCGGCCGCCCCATGCGACACCCCCCGCGCAAGGCCCCGCCCCCGGCGCCCGGCCCCGCGCGGCGCGCAGCTACCCGCGCCCAGCACGGCCCGCCCCCAGCCACTGCCGCACCAGCCTTCCGGGCCGCCCCGGCGAACCGGCACCGGAACCCGCCCCGCCCTGGCGCCCGCGGCGCGAAGCCGCCCGCGCCCCTGGGACCTTTTCACCGCACGCGGCGCGACGCTGCCGCGTTCCGGGGGCGCGGGGGCGTCAGCCCTCGCGAGGACCACCACGGGGGTCCGGGGGCGGAGCCCCCGGTTTCGGGACGGGGCGGGGTGGGGGAAAGAACCCCGCCCAAGCCCGCCGCACCGTCACCCGATGTCCGGCGGGTCCACCCGCACCCGTACCGGCTCCGTGCCTCCCCGCGCCAGCCGTGCCGCCTGTGCCGCCTTCAGCGCGGCCGCCAGCGCCGCCCCGCTCCCCGGCGGGACCCGGAGCAGCGCCCGCTCCCAGACCTCGCCCGGCGGGGCGTCCCCGGGGCGGCGCGGGGCGCCCGGGGGCGAGGGCGGGAGCGGCACCGGGCCGAGTACCTCGGCGTCCGGCGGCAGCTCGGCGGCCGCCAGGAACGCCGCGACCGCCTCCGCCCGCCCCGTCACCGACGCCATCCGGGAGACCGGGGGGAAGCCCAGCTCCGCCCGCTCGGCCAGCTCGCGCTGGGCATGGCCGACCGGGTCCCACCGCACCAGCGCCTGCACGGGCCGCAGGGTCGGCTCGGCGACGATGACGACGGTGCCGCCCTCGTCCTGGCCCCGCACCAGCGAGGCCGCGTCCATCCAGCGCCGCAGCGCCTCCTCGCCCGCCCGCAGGTCGGCCCGCCCGAGCATCGCCCAGCCGTCCAGCAGCAGCGCCGCCGCATACCCGCCCTCGGCGACCGGCTCGGCGCCCGGGGTGCTGACCACCAGCGCGGGGCGCCCCGGCACGGTGTCCAGCACGTGGTCCCGCCCCGACGTCCGTACCGGCACGGCCGGGAACGCCCGCCCCAGCTCCTCCGCCGTGCGCCGCGCGCCCACGACCTGGGCCCGCAGCCGGGCGGACCCGCACTCCGCGCAGTGCCAGTCCGGGGCGCCCCGACCGCACCAGCCGCACCGCAACTCCCGCTGCTCCGGTGCCTCCAGCGGCCCCGCGCAGTGCCGGCACCGCGCGGGCGTCCGGCACCGCTCGCACGCCAGCCGGGGTACGTACCCCCGCCGGGGCACCTGGACCAGCACGGGCCCGGACTTCAGGCCCTCCCGTGCCGCCTGCCAGGCCAGCGACGGCAGCCGGGCCGCCCGCGCCGCCTCGTCCCGCGCCAGTTCCCCGTCCCCCACGGTCCGTACCAGCGGCGCGGCGGCCCTGACCCGCTCCCGGGGTGCCACCAGCGGCCGTGCCCAGCCGGTCCCGACGAGCTGGGCCGCCTCGACCGTGCAGCTCGTACCGCCCAGCAGGAAGCCGCACTTGTCGTGTGCGGCGCGCAGCAGCAGCACCTCGCGCGCGTGCGGCAGGGGCGCGTGCTGTTCGCTGTGGCTGGAGTCACCGTCGTCCCAGATGGCGACGAGGCCCAGGTCCCGCACCGGGGCGAACATCGCCGCCCGCGTCCCGACGACCGCGCGCACGGCCCCGCGCCGCACGGCGAGCCACTGCGCGTACCGCTTCTCGGGCCCCGCCTCGGCGGTCAGCACGGCGTGCCGCCCCTCCCCCAGCACAGCGGTCAGCGCCGCGTCCACCCGCCCGGCCGCCCGCCCGTCGGGCACCACGACGAGCGCGCCGCGCCCCGACGCGAGCGTGGCGCCCACCGCCCTGGCCAGCTCCTCCGCCCAGTACGGCCCCGGCAGCGCGTTCCACACGGCCCGCGGCGACCGGCCGCCCGCGAGCGCCGCCAGGAACGCAGGCCCCTGGGCGTACCGCTCCCAGGTCCCGGGCTCCGGCGCGGCGGGCGGCGGCAGAGGCTCGGGCGACGGCTTCCGCTCGGCCTTCACGTTCCGCGGCGGGACGGCCAACTGGAGCACATCGGCAAGGCTCCCGGCGTACCGATCGGCCACCGCCCGCGCCAGGTCCAGCAGCTCGGCGCTGAGCACCGGCTCCGGCGACACCACGTCCGCGAGCGCCGCCAGTGGCCCCGCGTAGTCCGACTCGGCCCGCCGCTCCACCAGGAACCCGTCTATGAGGCGCCCGCCCTCGCGCCGCCCGTCCCGCACCTGATGCGCCCCGGCCCCGAACCGCACCCGCACCCGCACCCCCGGCTGCGCGGCGGCGTCGAGCTCCTCGGGCACCGCGTAGTCGAAGAACTGGTCCAGGTGCAGAACGCCCTTGTTCACCACGACCCGCGCGACCGGCAGCTCCCTGGCCAGCGCGGCTCCCCGCCACGTCCGTGGCTTGGCGCGGGGCACCTTCGCCTTGCGCACGGTCTCCCGTATGAGCGCGAGCTGCTCGGGCGGCTCGGCCCCCCGGCCGCCGCCACCCTCCGGCTTCCCGTTCTCGCTGCTCACAGCCACATTCCTACCAGAGCCCACTGACAACACCGGTTGGCAGCGGCATGCGCTGGTATGACCGCGTGACCGTCCAGGACACCGCGAAGCTGCTGCCGGCGACACCCGCCCTCCGCGACCACTGCCGTGCCCTCGCCATGCTGGAGGCGATCGTCTGCCCGGACCCCCACTTCCGGCACTACGCCTTCGACGCGCGCTGGTCCACGAGGTACTCCGACCCGTCGAGGATCGAGTACTCGTCGCCCGAGCCCTTACTCATCGAGGCGAGCTCATCGGTCCCCCCTCACGGACGAGCTGGTCGCCGCCCTGAACCCGAAGCTCACCCTCGCCGGCCTCGCCGAGGACATCGCCGCCATCGGCTGTCCCCGGCACAGCCGCTGAAACGCCGAAGTCCGGCGCCCCGGAAAAGGGCGCCGGACTTCGCAGGGCACGGGGCGGCTTACAGCCCGGCGGCCTTGCGAAGGGCGTCGACGCGGTCGGTGCGCTCCCAGGTGAAGTCGGGCAGCTCG